>JALCBQ010000057.1 GCA_028066335.1 Pirellulaceae bacterium | reverse complement strand
TAGACAGTATTCGAGTTTAGGTGCATTGGCGTTCCTCCCAAGGTCAGGAGGCGACGAGGACGATTTATTACCGTACTATCTGAACAAGTATGGGCTGATTGAAGATCGATCGCAACTAGTAGTTGGTAACAGTTTGCCGATGCTGCTGGCTCTCCGAGACGTGCGACGAACAGCACTTTCAAATCAGGAAGAGAATATACTGTTGCGAGGAGAGTCAGGAGTTGGTAAAGGGCTATTCGCTAGGCTGATTCACCTGCTTCATCCCAAGCGATGTTCATACCCCTTGGAAACTGTGAACGCCGCGACATTGACCGACGAGCTTTTTGCAGCAGAACTCTTTGGTGTCAAACAGGGATATGCAACGGACGTCAAATATCAAAAAGGGGCTGTGGCTAGAGCGGAAGGAGGTGATTTATTTTTGGATGAAATCCAAAATTTGGTACCACAAGCCCGAGCAGGAATTCTCAATTTTCTGCAGGAACACAGGTACCATCCCAAAGGCTCAGATAACTCTGAAAAAGCCGATGTCAGAGTTATTTCGGCAACTAACGCGGACCTAGACTCTTGGGTGAAAACCAATCAGTTCCCTGAGGCCTTGCTTACCCGGCTTCGCTCGGGAGGTATGGTCACAATACCATCTCTGGCAGACTGCCATACAGATTTGCGGAACATTTCGTCTTACTTGCTCCGTCGATGCCAGCTGAAGGAGGTTGAATCGAAGGTGTATAAGGTACTTCACACACTGCGGACAACTAATTTGCAACAATATAAAGAGGCTCTTTGCAATTTACCAATCTATCCAATACAGGCCTCTACATCGGGGTCATATACCCTCCTGCCGGAGACCTTAGCTGAACTGATGGTATGTCAGCTCAAGCCGCACGAAATCCAGGAAAATCTAGAAAGTATATTTGAAACATTCCAGGGTTTTCAGGCAAAAAATTGGAAGGCACTCGAATCGTCAATCAAACACTCAGATAATGTCACCCATCTCGAGATGACAGACGAAGCGATTGATAAGTTGAAATCCATAACGTTCGCAGGCAACATGCGAGACTTGAGAGCCATGCTCGAAAAAGTTCTGAACAACAACGATGTCGAGTATATCACCCCTTCACAAATCGAAAAGGCAAAACAGGATCTTGGCATAACTTCGGCTGATCACATGGTTACTCCAGAGCCAATGGAGCATGATCTATCGTTGTTTTCTGTGTCTCATGCATTACCAAGTGTGAAGAGGCAGCCGACGACCGTCACCAACGATTCCTCTACTCCCTCCACGATTTTAGAACTAATTGAAATCCTCGATAATTTCGAATTTGATCAGATTGATTCTGACGGCCTTCGCGATAAATACGATGCTCTTGATGAAGCAGCGACTCGGCTTATACTGCGTTATGTGGCGGCCGGACTAAAGTTAAGCCGAAATCATTCCACAAGGGAGATTAAAGTTCTGTCCGCTGTAAAGCTTATCGCTGGAGAGACGAGAAAAAATCCCCCCCGTCGTTCCCCCACAGGTATGAACCAAGCTAAAACATGGAACACAACGATGGCCTACGACCTGATCAAACGTTTGTTCGGTCGCAACCCAACGGTTGAGAAATGGGCGATGACGGATCCGCAACTTAAGGCTGCTTATGAAAAATCTCAAGAAAAACGTTAAGGCCACTAAGAACGATACAAAACAGGACTAGTCCATTAGTCGCCGCGGTGAATGAAGACCTGGCCAGGGATTTCAAGGGTATACCTCTTCTCTGGCTTCGGTATCATCTTCCCTAGGCCGTGGGACAAGTCGTCGAGTGCCTCTCGGAGACGTGATACCCTAGTGGTTAGAGCGTTCGTGGAGCCGTCCTTAGAAGAAACTTCTAGACTTAAATTTTGGTCAGGCTTGTATTGACGGCTTCTAGCGCCGACCCAGCCATTCAGAGTCCCAGCAAGCGTCATTTCTTGTTCATACACGTCAGAAGTCTGGCCAGTATGGGACTCAGCCGTAGAATTGGTGAGCCTATCCCACCCCTCCACCATTAAAATTAATAAATCGCAAACCTGTTGTCTAGCGAAAAGTTGTTTTGAGGAAGAAGTAGAGTCGAGCCAATCATCCTCTGGAGCCGGTTGCTCTGGAGTGTCCTGGAGTGATATTCCAGCGTAATACCCTTTTTTCCCCGGATCTGCCAGAAAGAGGAGCCGTGTCAACAGCACCGAATAATCAATCGGCTCCTCCTTCCAATCATCTCCTGAAAAGATGAGATCGTTTTGATAAACAAGGAGTTCGTCCTGGGTATTGGGCAAAAGCGATCCAGCAACGAATTTCTTGTTTACTCCATAGAGTTCTTGCGGTAACCTAAAATGGAGACAAATGCATTTCCCATTGAAATCGGCACCCGACGGCTCTCTCAATTCCTTGGCGAGCGTTCGTAGAGGGTTCCCCTTCGCTTTTGTTTTGCTTCTCAAGATCTCCTCAATATCTCTCACCTGTTCTTTGATGGAACGTTCCCGTTTGTTATATTTGGAAAAGCGGAACACCTTACATTTTGTTTTTTCCTGCAGGACTGATTCAAGCCGATAGAAGCGATTTTGCATCTGCTTATCAGCGCTCAATCGATTCTTAAACTCGGAATCGTCATGAGCGCCGGAGACTACGATGGTGACGAATTGATTCCCGTATTCGACTGCCTTATCAACAAATGTGACTCCGCTGGTATCCTTCTTACCACTAAGTTTATCGTTTGATCCCCCAAGTCGAAGGTCTAAGGAGAGAATGTCGAACTGTGAACGGCCATTCGATCGTTTCTTTTCTTCAAGGAAGTGAAGTGCTTCCTCTATTGTCGCGAACGTTTTAATATTTTTGTGAAAACTCCCGTCACTCTTTTGGGCTGAAGCTCCACGAAGAATGCTGGTGTACATGCGGGCAAGCTCGCGTCGCCATGTGGAACAATCCTCGACTATTACTATGATTGGGTCGGCCATAACTATTTTTTCCTTATCTCAAGTATAAAGTTCAATATATAAATATCTAGTAGTTTTCAACAATCTCTCGCAGCCTCTTCACCACCGGAAGAAGCTGCCGGGGCGTGGCGAGCGCCTCCTCGTTCATTGACGCTCGAAGTTTTTTCAACTTGTGAAGAGTCTCGTGATGTGTCAAAAGTCGGCTAAAAAGGTCACTAGAAAGCACCTGATCAATCACATTTTTCAATTGACTCAAGTATTCATCAGGGGGGTTTTTGAGTAAATTGAAATCTTGGAGCACCCTTTTCATCTCGGCTAACTCTCCATTTGCAAAAAATGTTTGCTGCCAGTCAGCGAAGTAGAGAGGCTCGGCTCTCGCGACTCCTTTCAAAAAGGAAACGAGGTTGAGAGGAGCGAATTCGACATGATGACTATTTCCCAGTTTTTGAAAAAAATCTTCTTTTTTCTGAATTCCATTTTTGACCAATTTCTCCCTCCCGACAAAGAGAATTGCCCCTTCCCAATATGACATTGCCTCTTTCTTGCGAAAACGGCAATGTTGGCGAAACATCACATCATCGGAAAGAGAGTTTTTTAGGGGCAAAACAGAGATCAAATGAGTCGCGACTCGCTTTTCAAAGTTAAGCCCGACCGATCGGATCGTTTCCAGAGTCTCCTCTTCAGTCGAAGTATATTTGACTCTTTCCCGGCCAAGAAACATAGCCAAGGTCTTTGCTATGGCTTGTGCGAGCGGTCCCTCTCCGCCAACGATGAATTCATTTTGACCGATCATGCTCATCCGTTCCCCCACCAAGTTTAAAATTGTGAAAAGTAATCGTTCGTAAAAGCAAAAAGGATGCCAACCGGAATAGAAAAATTTCCCGAATCAATAATACTTATTCCATGCAACCAAAACGAACCTTGATTCCCTTCCATACCAGTCCTGGAGTAGCAAAAAATTCTCTTAAAATATTTTGAGGCTGTCGAGCAAAAATGGCATTTATAAAAAGGCCGGTTCAACCAAAAGTGTTGATTTTGTGATCTTAAGTAGCAAATTTTGAGAAAGCTCATCAGGGACGATTGGCACATTCAACAGCCTAGCCAGACATAAAACCAAGATATACTACAGATATACCACAGCCTCAACTGCCAATATTAACCTACGTAAACTTTGATCACAACTTAAAACTATCTGCCTATTGGGCCAAGATTACTACAAAATCCGCTTTTGTGATTATTTGCTATACGCTTTGCCTACGAGAAGAAGCATGTTATTTCTTAGCTTGATTTCTTTAGAGGGTACATGAAAGTAACTCCGTTTGAGTGAGCCATTACGAAACAAAAAATTATTTCACAGAAAATCGCCTAGTTTTTTCGTTAGATATAGCAAAAAAACTGTAACCACCTGTTCCGTAATCCACTGTTGTTTGTTTGCATGCACATTCCTCTAACCAACACTAGGGAGGTTGCCATGGCAGGCTTTAGCCACGACCCTTTCAACGATTCCAGTGAACAAAACATCGGTGACAATTATTCGTTTGACCCCACGCATCCGGCACAGATGAGGTCATTTAGTGGTAAGGAAAATCCCCCTCCCGATTCCTGCAGTTTCATTAGTGGTAGCCGACACCCAACTCTCTCTGATATTGATTTGTTTGCTGGTGAGCCATCACATGGAAGCCTTGTTCTTCCAAAAACGATACCTCTTGTCAATCAAGACAGCGAAAATAAATTATCTCGGCGGGCCGTTTATGGGCGCGACCTTGTCTTCCAATCACCTCAACGCTCTTCGCATATTGCGGTGTTTGGCCCAACAGGAAGCGGTAAGAATACCAGCGTAATAGACCCGCTTCGGTTTTCTGCCATCACGGATTCAAACCACACACTCATAAACTTCTCGCTGAAAGCGAGTGATTTCGGCCCAATAAGTATGCTTTGTAAAGAAGTCGGAAAGAAATTGATCGTCGTGAACCTTAACGATGCTTGGCGAAGCACTAAATGGAATCCACTGGACACTGACGACCCTGATGCAGCGATTAGTTACATCCGCCGTTTTGCCGATTCCGTAAAAAACCCATTATCGAGCGACTCAGAGTTCTGGACTCAGTGGATTAAGACGGCAATGATTGGCGCTTGGCAGGCAGGGCATCGCTCGTTCCCAGCAATTTATAAACTCTTCTCCCGACCATCCGCTGATTTAATAAAAGCGCTTCTCGCCCATGGCAACTCAAGTTCGCGACAACTTGCCGAATTTCTGGATGGAGGCTCAAGTAATGCCAATACCGTCCAGGCGTCTATCGTTGGCTCTATGGTGTGTTTTATCTCCAAGAATGTGTCGCGTGCCATGTCCGACGATGAATTGGACATCCGAAATATTTTCAAAGAACCAGTTTGCCTTCATGTTGAGATACCAGAGACCAGTCTGGAAACACATCGTGTACTATACAAGATGCTCGCAAAAAGCGTAACAGATGCATTGATCGACACAGCTGAAACATCAGTTGGAAGTCCAATCCCAGCAACGGTGTTCTTCGATGACATGCCTTCACTCGGGTGTATTTTGACACCGGAACGCATGCTAACAATGCGTTCACGCGAAATTGGAATCGTTGGTGGCATCCAAAGCATGTCGTCACTCGAATTGGCATACGGACGAACGAGTCGCGCCTTAATCGATAATTTCCACACAAAAATTATTCTACCGGGGGGCCCCACTGACGACGCAGAATATTTTTCTCATTCTGGTGGAGAACAGATCGTCGGTCTACCTATACGGGAAGGCCAGCAACCGATGCTCGTTACCCGTCCATTGATTTCTGCGACAGAGATCCGAACTCCGGACTATCACCACCCTTTATTTGGCACCCCGGCCACTCTAATAAGTGGAGCAACGACATTTCAAGCCTATCTACAGCGAACCTATGAACACCCATGGATGGTGTCGCTATTACGTCGTGCATCTGGCATTTCTGGACGTGAACGCCTACGGAGCTGGGATATCTACATCGACGTAACAGATCCATGACGAGAGAAGCGACTATCAACAATTCTAAGGAGAGTAACGTCAATGGATGGCTAACCAGTCACAAAGAAAACTCTTGGCAGAAGTAAAAGCACTCGAATGGAGAATAACAGCTGGTTTCGTAGAAAATAGTGGCCGGCGTCCCAAACTAGAACAAGTATCAAGTTCTTGTGCTTCAGCTCTCAGAGCATCCCATAAGCCGAGAAAGTGTGATCACAGAAATTTCTTCATTTGCATCAACAGTGACACCAGCAACATTCAGATCTGTTTTACACTGCCTCAACTATGGTCGACTCAAAAAGGCCGAGAAATCCAATAAGCACCAAGCGAATTAACTTGGCTACCCTCGAAAGAGGTAAAGCTAGCCAAACGTTTCCGCAAGCACTGGATATTGTACCAACAAAGTCGAAGTGATTTATGTAGGTGACGAAATTCATATGGCCGGCGGAATTGCAAAACCAAGATAGCGACATTAAGGCTTGCAAATATAGCGTCGGAAAAGTTGGCTGTCACGGCTGAAATAAATCTTAGTGGTTAGGGAATAGCAACATTTACCAAAAGACGGGAAGCTTAAGGGCTCCGATTACGGAACAAAGAAATACTTAACTTTTAAAAATCTGGAATTCAGTGTTTTTAGGATACAAATAACGATAATTTTTTGTAACCACCACTTTCGTAATTTGCAAGGTTATAGTGAATGTTTTCAAAAATATTTTACAGGAGAAAATCATGAAAGACCATTTAAGAAATTTCCACCTGCTCGCCATTGGGGTTGCCTTGGTAAACATCGGAGTGCTGGAGACAGAGTTGTATGGGCAAATCCGGGGTGTTCGGCTGCCAGTCGTCAAGCCAAAAGCAGTCGTCAAGCCAAAAGTCTCAATCCCCAAGACCACCTCAGTTTCAGCGTCGAAACCACGGATCAACGGAAATTCTCTCGCTTCAAACCGATCTCAGCACATGTATGGGATCTTCCGGACAAATAAAAGCAGTGGGCGTACTTCCCTTTATAAAGTTGGAATAAGCGGTGGAAAGATCAAAAAAAATCATGAACTGCCGAGCTCGATGAGAAAACCCTTTTCAGCGGGCTCGCGCGACTATAGCGTTCGAGGCCTCAGTCAAGTGCAGAAACTGAATCGCGCAGCCGAAGCGAAGGGGAAAAACATTAGGTATTCGACCAGAATTCTCAAAAAAGTCGATAATACAAAAGGCGGAACCACAACGCGGAAGGCAATACTTGGATATGAAAAACAGGCGGTCACGAAGTACAACTTACTCCGGGGTACATCCCCGACAGGAAACAAGCTTCCTCGGTCAGCAAAATTTTCAAGAATCAACTAATTGTTTTGGTGGGTGTTTTACCTATCTTTTTTTAACTGAAATTTTAGGAGCTACAAATGCGAAAAAGAATCATTAGTGGGATACTACTGGCCTGTATTATCGTGCCAACGTTTTTCTGGGCAAAGGATATGGTTACCGGTTCGGTAAGTTTAAAGACCCTGTCGAGGCAACTTTTCGACACCACCTATAAAGTTAAAAAGGACTTGCTGAGGTTAGTTTCCCAGTCTTATGTCGACGAAATTGCGAACGATGAAGAGCAACTTGCTTCAGATATCGATGCTTTTGAGGAACTGATTACTGAAATGAAAGGTGACGGGATCGATTCAGAACGTGTTGACCAGCTCGAGGGAGAAGTGACCAAACTGATCCAGCGGATGGATGACTCCCTCTTTGGCCGGAGGTCGACACAAACTCAAATCGATGAAGAGCGCTTAAAGGCCGAGATGTATTTCTTAGAAAAAAATAGAAGAGATGCCCTCAGAAGGGAATTGCGTCAAATGGTTGAAATTGTCGAATTACAGAATCGGTTAGGAAAAAACAAGGCCCATCTTGTGAAAAGTAAAGCCGCTGATGTGGTTAATCGATTTCTGGATGCCGTTATTGAAAATGATGTTGAAACCGCTCGTGAACTCGCAAATTCCAGTCTGAAAAACTCCCTCGATCTTCCCCGGATCCGAAGATTGCGAAAATCGATTCCAGATCAACTCTTCGATGGCTTCGAGCTACGAGATCTGGGAGATTGGCGTCTTCAAGTTTGGGCAGGCGAAGTCGTCGGAACTTTATCTACCAGTGAAGAAACCGGATGGCGATTCGATACGGTTTGGGAAGAGTGAACTATTGAACTTGTCGGTACGGGCGTTTAAAAATTGAAAAAGGATAATGGAGGGCTTCGACGGTGAATCCAAAAATTGTTACCCAGTCAAAAATCAGTTTCCCTGGTTATATCGACTGGATAATCAACCCATTAAAGTGGCCAATCGCTGCTCTTAGCCTCTATTTCCTGCCCGCCTGTTGGGTTACCTTTTGGACAATTTCAATTGAATCTCTCCAGACAAAAGCTATTCTACCGTTTTCAATAGGAATATTCATGTTCTGGGCCACCAACAAAATGTTAGGCCGAACGGTACTTTGGAATTGGCTTCGAATATTCGAACATGAGTTTGTACACCTGATCTTTGGGTTAGCGTGTTTAAAAAAACCAGTAAGATGGCATGTTTCAAGTAGGGAGGGATATATTGGATTCAATTGCCCATCCAACTGGTTGGTGACGATATCGCCTTACATATTCCCTTTGATTCCAGTCGTTTGTTATTTATTGGTGTCAACCATCAACCACTTTTCCCCTCTCCATTGGATGATTTTGCCAGCGAGTATGGGCTTTGCTGTTGCATGCCACGTTGCTTTTACGTGGATCGAAAGCGAATTTACCCAGCCCGATATCGAAAAGGTAGGTAGTTTATTCGCGATAGTTGTTTCACCATCTATCCATTTGGTGTTCATGACCGTAGCACTCGAAGCCTCCATGCAGTCGAAAGGAACTCTGGTTGAGTCGACAGCGAAAGTCATTCGACAAATTGGATCCAACGGTTTTGGATCCAACGGTTCGAATGGGGATGGATGGTTAGAACCAGCAAGTGATAGGCAAGAGTACGCGACCAGCGACTCACGCCAGAACACTGATTATGATATATCTCTTGAAAGTGATATAGGCTTCAAAACCAACTTGACGAAGGAGAGGCTGAAGGAAGAGCAAGGGAAGTGGTATCCGGTTTCCCCAAGCTTGAATAAATATTCAAAGTGAAGTTTAATGGCTAGATACCTTCCGTTAATGCCTGAGTCTTTCCATAGTCATTTAGAAAAGGATAATACCCTCTATAAAACAACTTTTACCGAATCACTACAAATAAAGTGGCCGTTCCTTAAATCCGAGATTAAAAATAACTAGACCAACTGTTATTACCTATAAGCCAGATGGTTCTCAAATTCTCATTACAAGAGTGTTTGGAATTTTTGGCCTTGTCCTTGAGGCGACCAACTACGTTGCCGGCTGCTTTTTGGTCATCTCGCTTGTCGGCGCAGGTTGGTTGCTTACCTTTCGCCTTATTGAACCCCGCCATCATCTTAGTGAAGAGGAAAAAAGCCTCGCAATTCTTTCAGAAGAGGAGTCGGAGGCCTAGTGCCGAGGTGTATTGCGGCACGTAGACTCGTTTAGCAATAGGGGTTTTCATTGGAAAGGCCGACGAAGGGATTGTATTTTTTCTCGTCGCCTATTGTTGTTGTCGGCCCATGGCCAGAAAAAACGACTGTCTCATCGGGATAACAAAAGAGTTTGTTTCGAATAGAATCGAGCAAGTCTTGATGATTTCCATCAGCAAAGTCGGTCCGGCCTATACTTCTGTGAAAGAGGACATCACCACCAAATATCGCCGTTTTTTGAGGCCCTTCCCATACAAAGATGATATGCCCAGGCGAATGACCTGGTGTTTCAAAAATTTTTAGTGAAATACCACCAAAGTCAACCGTTTCCCCCTCTTTAAGAGTCTTGTCGGCAGGTGGGCTTATTAAGTTCAGACCGAACTGGGCCGACAGGTTAAGCTGAGGGTCGGTGAGCTTGTGAGCATCTTTTTCACCAATGAACAGTGGAATTTCTGGCCAAAGTCGCTTGAGTGGCTCATTCCCAGCGATATGATCCGAATGGCCATGTGTATTCAGGATTGCAACAGGTTGCCACTTGCTTTCTACAATTTGGTCGATAGCTTTTTGAAAATCAAAGCCAGGGTCGATAATAAGACACTCCGACGAACCTTCGGCTGCAACAACGTAGGCATTTTGGTCAAATAGTGAAGAGACGACTGTTTTGATGGCTAGTCCAGATAGTTCCACAGAAAGAGTTACTCGTGTAATATAGAGGAAAAGGGGTCGACCTCGAAGAAGAGGTATTTTTTTACGTTTGTATTGAAGCTTTAGGGCAACTTTGATAGTATATACTGTAGGAGTGAGGGACGAAACCTCTTCTTTTGGCAACTTAGGTCGTCTGCGAAGAAGGTGGCGATAAAACGCGAAATATTCATTTCTTCTGTTATTCCTGTACGATGGTACCTAAGGATGCGTAACGTATACAACGGACAGTCACAAATGTGGTGCTGTCCTTGTAGTGTTTTCTGTAAATTGACCGCCAGATTCAACCAAAGGGAGTTTATCGTGGCAAGCTACTTTACAAGGCGAAGCCGTAAATATCTACTTTTACTAATAGTAGCCACTTTGGTATGCCCAACACTTGCCTACGCTCATCAAGATGAGAAAAAACAGAGCGGGCAAAAACAAGGGGAAACCCAATCCTCTCGAAAAGGCGAACAAAAACAGAACCGAAATAACCTTCAAACAGCTGTCCATCGGGTCTCTCGTGCAAACGATACAGCCACCAACAAAGGGGCTCAAACGTCGCACCCGCTGGATCCTGCAATTTTGGTCGCCCAAAAAGGGCTTGAACGTATCCGAGGCGATATCACTGACTATACCTGTACTCTCGTTAAACGAGAACGTGTCAATGGCGTCCTCGGAAAGAGTGAGTACATGTTTGTCAAAGTCCGTAACCGGAAACACGACGCCCAGGGGAAGCTGAAAACCCCATTTAGTGTTTATCTTTTCTTCGCCAAACCCAAGGCTGCCGAAGGGCGTGAGGTTCTCTTTGTTGAAAACGAAAATGAGGGCAAACTGATCGCCCATGAAGGGAACAAAACCCTTATCGGTAAAGCGGCCTCACTGATTACCCTCGATCTCGATCCCGAAAGTGCCCTTGCTATGCGTGGTAATCGGTACCCCATTACCGAATTAGGTATTGAAAACCTCGTTGAAAAATTGATCGAAGTCGCTACCCATGACCGCCAGTATCAAGAGTGTACCGTCAAGTTTTATGAAGGTGCCAAGATCAATGGCCGCGAATGTACCTGTCTTGAGGTCGTTCATCCCGAGAAAAGAGAGCACTTTCGTTTTCACAAAGCTCGCATTTACATTGACAACGAACTACAAGTCCCTATCCGGTTCGAGTCATATGAATGGCCTGAAAAGAAGGGTGGAAAGCCGATCTTGCTCGAAGAATATACCTATTTGAACCTAAAAATCAACGTTGGTCTCAAGGATATTGATTTCAGCCGAACCAACCCAAAGTACAAGTTCAAATAAGCTCTTTCGATATTTTGCTTGAAAAAAAATCAACTGCTATTTACAAGTTAAGATACCGCCAACTTCCTTAGTGGCGGTATCTTTTGTTAGAGAGAATCTCACCCATAAGCCCAAAAAGGAGAAATGTGGTGGAATATATCCGCTGGAGCGTTTGGCGTATTTTCCAAATTGGAGCTCTCCTCTATTCTGCCGTGCTCCTTCTGCTCCTTTTTTTTGAAACTACTATTGTATTCCCAGCCCCTGCCACACAAAACGAACATCCAGCAGCCACGAACAACCTTGAATTGGTCGACTTTAAATCGGTCGACTCAACGAAACTTCACGGATACCATTATCGTCACCCGAATCCTCAATACTATTTTCTGTATTGCCATGGAAATGCGACCGATATCTCTTATCTTGGGTCGGTTGCGACAACATTACGTGAAAAATATGGCGCTTCGGTTTTTCTTTTTGACTACCGAGGTTACGGTGAGAGTGAGGGTTCACCCCACGAAGCAGGGATCCTTCAAGATGGCGAAGCCGCTCTAGAAACTTTTGCCAAACGTGAAAATATCTCACCCAATCAAATTATCCCTATCGGTCGCTCACTAGGGGGTGGTATTGCTGTTCACGTTGCTGTCAAATATCAAACAAAAATGGTGATCATCCAAAACTCTTTCAGTAGCCTTGTCGATGTTGCTGCAAATCGGTACCCCGTCTTTCCAGTTCGGTACTTAATGCGAAACCAGCTTCGCAGTGACCTGAAAATCACAGAGTATAAGGGCTTTTTATTCCAGAGCCATGCCGCCCAAGACCGCGTCGTCCCTTATCAATTCGGCAAAAAACTTCACGATACCTACAAGGGGCCCAAAGAGTTTTACTCCTACGAATCGGGGCATAACTCCCTACTTCCCCCGGAGTATTATGACAAACTCAAAGTCGCCCTTCAAACACAAGGCGAGTCGAACGAGCCTCTTCGATAAAATATTTGTAAAAAACGTACTGCTCTCCCTATTTTTGGAAAACTGGTATTTACTTAGTTTCTTAAAAATTGCAAAATGAGCCCTGTTTCGGAAGGGACTTCCTTCTTAATTCACAAACGGTAAAAAAAGACCAAATTGTAATGTTCTCAGCAAAGGAGCGCTGACATGACCCGTATCGCTAAAGGAATAGTGATTCTCCTTTTTGTCACCATGGGGCTCACAACAGCCCAGTACGCAAAGGCTCAGGCCCCCCCAGTCGTCGTTATCGACGTGAGCCACATCTTTAAGAATCATTCCCGATTCAAAGCAGCCCAGGAAGTCTTGAAAGCGGAAGTTGAGGCATTCGATCAACAAGTAAAAGCCGATCAGGAAAAGGGGCAAAAACTCGCCGAACAACTCAAGTCCCTTAACGTGGGATCTCCCGATTACAAAGCGGTCGAGGGGCAGCTGGCACAGCTCAGTGCTAATATTCAGGCACAAGTCGCCTTGAAGCAACGTGACATGATGGACCGTGAAGCCAAACTTTACCACAGCACCTACCAAGAAATCGAAACTGAGGTACGGACTATTTGCGAGCAGAATAATATTTTCCTCGCCCTTCGGTTTAGCCGCGACCAAATGGATGTGGCCAATCGTGAGTCGGTTCTTAATGGTATTAACCGTGCCGTCATTTATCAAAATGCACAAAAAAATGTCGATATTACCGATATGGTTCTTACCAAAATCAACAGCCGAGTCGCCTCTGGTACACGTGGAGCGATCCGTAACTAACACGATTTCTTTGTTAGGAATCTCAATCCTAAAAGCGTAGGTTCCATTTTGGACCTGCGCTTTTTGTGGTTTTCTCAGCCTTCGTCCACGCCACGAGTCTATTATAAAACAACACTGATCTTTCTTTACTTTGGGTAGACCTCTCATGAGAAAACAGCAGACCCTGCAATCTACCGTCTCCCTTGATGGCGTTGGATATTGGAGTGGTCAAAAGGTCACTCTCACCTTTGAACCGGCCCCTGAAGACCACGGTATTCAATTTCTGCGTACCGATCAAAAGTCACCTCACCCTATCCCTGCAACGATTCACCATCAGGTACCGACCCCTCTTCGGACAATCCTGTCCCATCAGGGTCAGACTGTTGCCATGGTCGAGCACGTATTGGCTGCCCTCTACGCGATGAATATCGACAATTGTCTCGTCAAAACAACAGCAGAAGAGATGCCCGGACTCGACGGCTCTTGTCTGCCTTTGACCGATCTCTTACAAAGCGCCGGTATAGCAAGGCAAAATACGATTCGCCAACAACTTGTCATTGAAGAAAACTGTCGGCTAGTTTCTAGCGACAGCCCCGATGTTTGGCTCGAGGCGACTCCAGCTGCCACACCAACCACTTTTTCACTCGAGTACCACCTCCACTACGACCACCCGGCCATCGGAACCCAGTACCATCTATTGGATTTAACTCCACAAACCTTTCTCAACGAACTTACCGATGCAAGAACATTCATCCTCGAAGAAGAAGCAAACGCTCTCCATCACAAGGGGCTGGGGCTACACGTAACCGACCAGGAACTCCTCTACCTTACCGAAGGTGGCCCAAGGAATAATTCACTTCGATATCCCAACGAATGTGTTCGTCACAAAATGCTCGATATGGTCGGCGATTTTTCCCTGGCGGGGGTCGATCTTGTCGGCCATTTTGTCGCTTCAAGAACCGGACATCAATTCAATGCTGAGCTCATACGTAGACTCCTTTCCAGCAGCAAAAAAAGCCGGAGCTCGCCAACCGAGCAAAACCAGTCAACAAAGGCCAGGTCGGCCTAAGACAGACGTTACCAAACAAAAACCCGATCGACTTCCCTCTTTACCACACCTTATCTCCCCAAAAAAGAAGACAGACCATGGAACGACTTAAAACAGCCGTTATCGGCACGGGGCACCTCGGAAAAATCCATCTTAAACTTTTAGCCGATCAGCCACAGTCTGAGATCGTCGGAATCTACGACGTTTGTGACGACCTCCGTGATACTCTCGCCAAAGAATACAACGTCTCCTCTTTTTGTGAACTGGACCTTCTCATTGACCAAATTGATGCCGCGATCGTCGCAGCACCGACGGCGAACCATTTTGAAATTGGTGCCAAACTACTTAATGCTGGGAAACATCTCTTCCTTGAAAAACCGATAACCCAAACGGTAGAAGAAGGGCGCAAACTTGTCGCCCTCGCTCAAGAAAAAAAACTCGTCTTACAAGTCGGCCATGTCGAACGCTTTAACCCTGCCTTTGAGACGGCGCTTCCTCATTTAAGAGAAATTGCCTTTCTAGAGACTTCGCGAACGGCTCCCTATACCTTTCGATCGAACGATGTCGGCATTGTTTTAGATCTCATGATCCACGACCTCGATCTTGTCCTTACTGCTATTCCAGAAGAGCTCACAAATGTCACCGCCCAAGGGGTGACCGTCTTTGGGCCTCACGAAGATATCGCCCATGCCCAGTTGACTTTTGCTGGTGGTGCCTCCGTCCAATTGACAGCCTCACGCTGCTCACCACAGCCGACGAGAACTTTTTGTGCAACGACTGCAAATGGCCAGGTTAACATCAACTTTGCTGAGAAAACAACGACTCTCCTTCGAGCCGGCTCATCTTTGGCCACAGGGAAGATCGATGTATTTAATATTTCTTCCGAAGAAAAAGAAGAAGTCAAAACAAACCTCTTTACCAGGTACCTCCCCGTCGAAAACCTCAACGTTCGCTCAAACAATGCGATAGCCGAAGAACATACCGATTTCCTCGAGGCCATTACGAAAAATGGTCAGCCACGTGTCGATGGAAAGGCAGGACTAAGAGCAATCGAAGTCGCTTACGAAATCCTCGACAAAATGGTCGTCACTTCGTGGCAAAACGGCCTCCCTCTTCATCGCAAGGCGGGTTGAGCCCATCTTAGCTAGACAACACGAAGAAGGAGAAGCCTTCGGAAACATCTCTCAAATAAACAAGACCTCTTGCTTGCATAGCAGGAGGTCTTGTTTATATTTGCAAACCAGATAGAAATTAGGCGAGGTCCCGTTCTTCAAATAAGAAGAGTGCTAACATAAGGGCAATGGTCGAATACAAAATGGTATACAACGCCATCCAGAGGAGATAAATCATAGGTATATCTCTCCCTGAGGCAACGACCGCTTGAATATTAAAGTGGTCTAAAACGGGCAAAACGCTAGCAAATAGTTGTCCTATAAACTTAACCCCGGAAAACATCTGATCAGAAGATTGCATAATCGTCGGCGTTAAATGGCCCAAGGCATAAATCGTTCCACACAACAAAAAATTAGGCAATAATGGCAGTCGGGTCGAAATCGCAACGCTGATTGCCGCTATGATTACAGCCTCCATAAAGGCAAGGACTAGCCCGGGTATCGTTGACATAGTAATATCGAAAAGTTGTTGCCACGCAGGGATATCTCTCGAAGCATCACGAAAATCGATGATCGGCTTATAAGAGACCATCACAAGAAAAACTGTTCCTAAAATGAGGAACAATAACGCAAGGGTCCAAAAAATCCCCAAAAATTTTCCGACGACAAATTCCCATCGGCGAAGTGGCTTCGACATAACGGTCAGGGCTGTCTTCCCCTCAATCTCTTCTGAAATCGAATTACTTGAGGCCCAAACCGCTTGGGCAATTCCTAAAATCATCATAAGGGTCATCCCGGACTCTTTAAAAATCTTGTAGTCTTCACCAAAAGTCTGGTAAGGAATCCACATAAATCCAAAGAGAGCCACCCCCCCTAATATCGTAAGAATTATAAACAGCGGCTGCTGTATTTCAGAAGTCGCCGTTGCAAAAGCGACCGCAGAGACTCGTGGGAAAAAGAGTGCTATCGACAGATAGACCAGGTAAAACCCAATTACCGAAAGAGCTGCAATAGGAACAATCGCGACTTCCCCATGTCGTGGTGCAGTAATAATCTCGAACTTTCCGTGAACAGGCTCGGAAAGGGTGCTCTGAAAATAGACGGTTTTCACAGTCCCCTCAAATGGGAAGGTACTATCTAACTGGCGCAGCCAAACGAAAGATTTTTCCTTACCACCTATTTCTGAAACTCGCTCCAACGCGAAAACCCCTCCCGCCATTTCCACATGCCCTGGCTTTGTCGCCATGTAGACAGGATTATCACTCCAAAAGTTTATTTCAGAAAAATCTTCGGCTTCAAAACCGGTCTCTCCCAAAGAAACTGCGACCTCTTCAGAATAGGCGTTACCCTCTTCAGCTGGCGGAACAACAAATTCAATTTCGGCCTGTTTACCAGTACTGAGCAAAGCCGGAATCGACTCGGCAATTTCACGAGGGTTATGAGCGACCAAAGCACCAAGGACACCAAAACTGGCCAAAGAGAGGCCCACCCAATTGGCATACATTAACACCCCTTCGGTCGCTATCGCGTAAATCTCTTTTCCAAGTCTTTTAGAAACAAGGAAGACAATCCCAAAGAGGAGCCCAAGGGTAACTATGCCAAGAAATACCCCAAGAGATAGTACCCAAATAGGAGTTAGCCAAGAGGCCATCCAAATAGGACCGTAGGCAATCAGATTCATGGTAGTCTGCTATTTCAAGTTTTAAAAAATCGTCATGAAAATAAATCGTTTACTGTCGACCGATCACTCTGAAAAAAGGACCTGCCCCACCATGCTCCCCTCCCTGCCGAACCAAACCTCTTCTAACGAGGTTTGGTTACTAACCGAGGCCGGGCCCTTTTTCGCAAACCTTATAGATGAGGTCGGCCCAGAAAAGGCTCCAAAAGCTAACCTGGCTATTCGGGTCCCTCCCCCAGTATAAAAAGAGAGGGTACCTATCGCCAGCACCAACCTTGGTAAACCTCAAGAAATGGAAGCCTCCAGGGAAAAACCTTCTGGCACATTGCATATT
>JALCBQ010000056.1 GCA_028066335.1 Pirellulaceae bacterium | reverse complement strand
GTGGTATACCGAGTGACCAGCTCCCCCATATTTTTGACTCCTTTTATACGACCAAGGCAGGCCCTGATGAGAGTGGTAAGGGAGGAACCGGCCTAGGTTTGGCTGCCTGCAAAGAGATTATTGAGTCTCACCAAGGGAAAATCCAGGTCCGTAGCAGCCAAGGCAAAGGGACCGCTTTTACCCTTCGTCTACCTATCGCTACCAAGCAGCTGGCCAAAAGTCAAAAGGGAACGGTTTCTTCCGCAAAAGTGACTGCCTAGGAAATAATGACTATCTGTTATAGTTGTCTATGGCTCCACACATAATTGTTCTTATGTTATCCCTGCTCAATGAGATCAAGGCATACTTTGCGGACTTCGCCAGGATTGACATTCGGATTTGCCTTCTTTGCTTGCCCAATCAACGCTCCAACGGCCTGTTTTTTTCCAGATTTGACATCTTCGACAACTTGAGGATTTTTCTCAAGCAACATCTTGCAGAGGTCACTCAAAGCCGATGTGTCGACCTGTTCAATCCCTAGCTCTTTCATTCCCTCTTGGGCCGTCAAATTTTTCTCGTACATAACCCCAAAGACATCTTTGGCTCGGGTCGTATCGACCTCTTTCTTTTGAACGGCAAGGAGAAGACCGGCAAGGCGGCTTGGCTGTAAAGAAAATTCGGCAAAGGTCGTCTCACTCTCATTGAGTTTTCTCAAAACATCTTGTTGAAACCAGTTGCTCGCCTGTTTACCATCACCACATTCTTTAGCAAGTTCTTCATAGTAGTCGACCCCACCTTGGCCTTGATTAACAATCACGTCAGCATCGTAAGGGTTGAGGTCAAAATCCCCTTGAAGACGTTTCCGAATTGCGCCAGGTAACTCGGGTAAGGTTGCTCGATAAGACGCGATCTCTTCCTCGGTGATAACGGCCGGGCAAAGGTCAGGTTCAGGAAAGTAACGATAATCAGAGGCATCTTCTTTTTCACGCTGAGCACGGGTAATCTGCGCCGAATCATCCCATCCTCGGGTCTGTTTGGGTAACTGCCCTTTGACCAAACCTGTCTCTTGCCAGACAGTGTACTGCCGCTTTGCCTCATAGGCGACGGCCCGCTCAACAGCTCGAAAACTGTTCATATTTTTCACCTCGACAATTGGCGTGTAGACCGTTTCGTTACCATTTTGGATTTTTAAATTTACATTGGCGTCGACACGAAGGCTCCCTTCTTGCATATTGCAGTCAGAGACCTCAAGATAAGTCAACAATAACTTTAACTCGGTCAAATACCCTTTTGCCTCCTGAGGGGAAGACATGTCGGGTTCACTTACAATTTCAAGAAGTGGCGTCCCTGTTCGGTTCAGGTCGATTCGTGTATCCGCCTTTCCAGATGCTTCGTCGTGCAAACTCTTGCCGGCATCATCTTCGAGATGGGCACGTGTAATGCCAACATTTTTAGTTTTGAAGCCACCTTTAGGATCCGAAATTTCAAGCTTTCCACCCTCAGAAAGGGGAAGATCGAACTGACTGATTTGGTAACCTCTTGGAAGATCGGGGTAATAATAGTTTTTTCGATCCCATTTGGTAAAGTGTGGAATACCAATGTCAAGGGCCAGGGCTGTTTTTATCGCGAGATCGTAGGCGCGACGATTCATCACTGGTAAAGCTCCCGGCATACCGATACAGACCGGACATGTCTGGGTATTGGGTTCGGCTCCAAATTTTGTCGAGCATCGGCAAAAGAGCTTGGTCTCTGTTTTGAGCTGAACATGAACCTCAAGGCCTATAATCATTTCATAAGGAAGGGAACCGTTCTTTTGTTCTGTACTATCGGTCATTTTTAATTTCATTTATTTCCGTAAAGGAAAAGGTGTTGGGTCACCGGTCTGATAAGAAATCTAATACTCTTTAGTGAAGATAATAAAATAAAGCTTCAATAAAATTAGCTGGCTAATGGCGCCCTCTTGATATGCCAATCGGTTTGAGTCTGATACATATGGGCCACTCTTAACAACTGTTGCTCGTGGAATTGTGGTGACTGCAGTTGCAGGCCGATCGGCAGACCATCCTTACTAAAGCCACAAGGGATAGAAATAGCCGCGACTCCGGCCAAATTCGTACAGACGGTAAAAAGGTCACCCAGATACATCGAAAGAGGGTCCCCTGTCTTCTCTCCTGTTTTAAAGGCAGGCGTTGGGGTTACCGGCCCAATTAAAAGATCGACCTCCTTAAAAGCCTCAAGATAATCTTTTTGGATTAACCGACGAACCTTCAGTGCCTTAAGGTAATAAGCATCGTAGTAGCCAGCACTCAGTGCATAGGTCCCTAACATAATCCGCCGTTTGACTTCCGCACCAAACCCCTCACTCCGTGTTTTACAATACATTTTGACAAGGGGGCTTGTAGCCGATCTTTCGTCTCCGTCAGCGACAAGTCGGTGACGTTCCTCGGTAAGTTCTTGCCAGATTTCCCGTTCATCGGCACGGTAACCATAGTGAACACCGTCATAGCGGGCAAGGTTACTCGAAGCCTCGCTCGGTGCGATCAAGTAATAGGCCGCAATACCATATTTGTTATGCGGTAAAGAGACTTCAGAAATCGTCGCGCCCAGCGACCGATAAACCTCAATCGAATCATTGACTGCCTGACGAACCTCTTCGTCCAGTCCTTCACCAAAATGTTCGGTTACTACACCAAGACGGAGCCCCGCGAGTGGTTTTTCTAAATCGTTTAGGTAATCAGGGACCTCAACATTGGCCGAGGTCGAATCGAGTCGATCGTGCCCGGCAATTGCCTGTAACAACAAGGCTGAATCAGCGACAGTCCGGGTCATTGGCCCGACCTGATCAAGGCTACTCGCAAAGGCGACAAGACCATACCGGCTCACTCGCCCATAGGTCGGCTTAAGGCCGACAATCCCACAGAGTCCAGCTGGCTGACGAATCGATCCACCTGTATCAGTCCCCAAAGAGAGTGGTGCCATGTCGGCAGCGACACAGGCAGCGGCACCCCCACTACTACCACCAGGAACATAGTCTGTATTCCAAGGGTTCGAAGTCGCTCCAAAGGCTGAATTTTCGGTCGAACTTCCCATGGCGAATTCGTCCATATTTGTCCGACCAAGAAGGATACCATCTTCGTCTTTGATCTTTTGAACGACGGTTGCGTTGTAAGGAGAGACAAAGTTCTCAAGCATTTTTGAGCTACATGTTGTCTTCTGCCCTTCCGTTGCCAAAACCTCTTTGACAGCGACCGGAATCCCTGCCAATAAACCGACTTTTTCACCTCTCTTGCGACGACTGTCAACTTCAGCTGCCTGGTTAAGAGCCTCCTCTTCATTAACAAAAGAAAAAGCACGAATTTCGCCATCGTACTCTTTGATTTGATTCAAATAGGCAGTCACGACCTCAACAGAGGTTAACTCTTTGGCCTCAAGCTTTTTCTTGAGTTCAGTCGCCGAATATTCCAAAATTGACATAATGTGTCCAGGGATAAGTCTCTAGAGAAGAAACGATTCAAAATAATACAAAAAAATGATACGAAAAGTATCGTTGGGCGAAAACTCTTACCGACTGTTACCGACTACTCGTCACCCAAAACAGCAGGAACGCGGTAATATTTGCCGTCATGTTTAGGAGCATTTTCCATAATGACCTCACGTGGGAGCGAAGGCTGCTGAATATCATCAGCAAAGACGTTTTGAACCTCGGCAGCATGGGCCATCGGCTCGATCCCCTCGGTATCGAGTTCAGAAAGTTGATCGACATATTTTAAAATGTCACCCATTTGCGAAGTCAGCTCGACAAGCTCTTCCTCGGTAAATTGCAAACGTGCCAATAAAGCGACTTTGCGAACTTCTTCAAGACTCAGTGCCATTATTTGAACCTTTTCGACAACCTTAATTGACAATAGGCAGGGGAAAACAGGCCTGCACCGGCAACCAGTTTACCATCTACACCGCAGGAGTAAACAACCCACTTTAAAAGAAACCCCTTCCCTCTTCATTCTCCCAAAAACAACTCTTAAGGATGAACCTGCACCATGTAAGAGCGATAAAAATAGCGACCGACAAAGGATCAATTACACCGTTTTTGGAGTCAAAGGTGGGGCCTGTTTTGTAATTTCTAAAATCGAATCTTTAAGAAGGCCATTCGTCGCTAGCCCTTCACCTGTCTCAATTGTCGCCTCTCCTTGCCAATCGATGAAATGACCACCTGCCTCCTGCAAAATCGTCAACATAGGGGCGGCGTCCCAGATATTCATTATTGGGTCGACCATAAAATCGGCCCGTCCTGTAGCGACGAGAAAATAACCATAACAATCACCCCAGGTCCGAGTTACCCGAGCCTCTTTTTGCAACTCTTCAAAGACCATGCTTGCCCCTCGCCGCGAGAACGTGTCGATTTGCGAAGTGACAAAAACCGCCTCACTCAGTTTAGTTTTCGTTGAAACGTTTACCTTAGAAGGTCGGGAATTTTCTTTGAAATGCCACGCCCCCTGCCCCGTTGCAGCATAAATTCCCTCCTCTAGCCCGGGAAGATAAATGACCCCAAGGATTGGCTCTTCACGATAAGTGACTCCGACGAGTGTACCATAGAGGGGGACCCCTGAAATGAATGACTTCGTCCCATCAATAGGATCGAGAATCCACGCAAAACCTGAGCTGCCCTCTTGAGAACCGTACTCTTCACCGATGAGGGCATCGTCTGGAAACTCTTCGGTGATTTTTTGGCGTAGAAATTGTTCAGCCTCTTGATCAGCGATCGTCACAGGCGAGTTATCTTCTTTTCTTTCAACAACAAGATCGGTTTTTTGAAAATGATTGAGAGTTTTTTTACCCGCCTCTTTCGCCCAGAGAACTGCACGTTGAAGACGAATCGCTTTCGAATCGTCTTCCGTGTTTTGCATCTGGTGGTCACCTTGATGAACCATTTCCTTTTCCCTCTTTTATTCGTTGTTTTTTTAATAAGTCTTTAACTGCTACCTAAGCTACCGAGTCAGAGATGACGAAAAAGATCTTAATGAGATTGGCTAACTCGCCACCGCTGTACAAATCGTCGATACAAAGCGAGATAGAGTACCGCATTGAATACCCCATGAAACAGAAAGAAATAGCCGACCGATATCCAACTCTGCTTCTCTTGTAAATACGAAGAACTAGATACTAAACCATCGTAGTCGAGTGGAACCGAAAAAACGGTCGAAAAAGGGCTAATCGATCGCCAGGTATCGATCCCGATTGGGTTGACACTATCTTGATAAAAAACCGTGACAAAAAATTCGACAGCGGGCGGAACACAAAACAGAACCAAAACCAACATATAGGTCAATAACAGGCTACCCGATGTTTTTTCCATATGGGTCGAGGCAAACAAGGCGACCAGAGAGCAAGTGATATTCGCCACACCGATAATCCCTAGGTATGCCAATATTGAAAGGAAGTTCACATGAAAAAAGGGCAACAACACAACAGAAAGAGCCAAGGGCCATAAAACCAGCAGTGTCAGATAACCTCCGACCCGAAAGCCGGCAACGAACTTCCCCCACAAAATTTGCCATGGGGTGATAAGGGTTGTTAATAACAGATCGAGGGTCTGTCGCTCACGCTCACTCGTAATACTACCGGCCAAAAAAACAGGGCTAATCAACATATTGTAGAGGAGAACATACGATATATACCATCCTACATGTTCACTCATAAAATAGAGAAAAGCGGCCATAATCGGGATAACGAGCAACATGCCGATTTGAATTGTCAGCCGCAACATGAGCATTCCCTGGCCAAAAATTTCGTGGTGCATCTCTTTCTCAAGGACCGGGTTTGCTGTCTCGCTCATGAGATCTTTTCGTTCGGGCGGCACAAAAAATCGATCGGGGAACTTGGTCCGGTCGATCACCATGCCGACTGCTTTTTCATTCTCCTGTTCAAGATCAATGACTTGTTGGCCTTCACTTCCAATATCAGGGGGATGGATCATTTTCCGCGTCGTCATCCAAAAAAGAGGCACCCCCAAACCGAGCGCCCCACAAGGCAGCAGAACAGCAAAAATCAAACGTAAATAACCATTTTCTGAAAGGCCATTCCACATCAACAAAATGCCAAGGGCAATCGGCAAAATCGCCATATACGAGACGACCAACGACGAAGCAGTCCGTGTAAAAAGGCTACTACAAAAGACTGAAATCATCCCAAAGAGCAAGACCGAAGTGATCAATACCACATAGGCCCCCAATACTTCATAAAACGAAATCCCCCCCCGTGGGAGACAGACGACAATAATAGGAATCGACGTGATCAATAAGATTGCTAAATGGGTCAGCGAAGCGACGAGCTTACCGATAACAATCGCCGTTGGTCTAAGAGGACTAGCCAACAACATCTCGTACGATTTGCGCTCTTTCTCACCCGAAATTGCTCCTGAGGCAAAGCTAGGTGTCATCAGTGCAATCAAAACATATTGCGCCATAAAGAAAAGATCGACCAACCGGTTCGAAGCTGCCGTCGAGGCGATCATGTCGACCTGCTGATTACTCGGCCACGCCAGATAGATAATCAACAAAATCAGAATTTGATAAATCGCAAAGAGCATAAACGAACGCATCGTTCGCAAATTCACCAACAATTCACGTTGCAATACAGGGTTACTGACGAAATACATCGAAGCTCTCTATCCTCAATAAACATAAAGAGAGGGGGCGACCTTTTCAGAAAGACTCCCCCTCGTCATTGCTATCTTTACTTTTTCAATCGAAAAATTCAACCAAGTGTCTCCCTGTTTTGTAAAATTCGCTCTCGCCAGAACGTTCAACAACCCAAGCGACCTGCAAAGAGAAAGAGGGCCTATGAATATCTTCTTGAGTTTGGCGGTCAATACTTCCTTGGGTTTGTAAGGCCCTGAACTCGTCCGGGCAACCCCTGGATTCGCAAGAAACCGGTCGCGTCATCTTGGTTATATGCAGAGACTCCTTCCACGTCACTCCCTTCCATGGTGGCGATCTCTTCATCGTAGAGGCTGTTGGGGCTTTGACGACGTAGCACACCAACATTTCCCTTGTATAAAGAAAGTGTCACCTCACCTGTCACCGGCTTTTGAGCTTCATCGATAAAAGCCTGCAACGAATCCATTTTAGTACTATACCAAAAACCATAATAAATCAACTCGGCAACCTCAGGGGAAAGACGGTCTCGCAAATGGACAAGATCACGGTCGAGGGTTAACTGCTCAAGGTAACGATGAGATTCATAAAGAAGGGTCATACCTGGTGCCTCATAGACACCACGGCTCTTCATTCCTACAAAGCGGTTTTCAACGATATCAATCCGACCGACACCGTTACGGCCACCGATTTCATTCAGTGCTTTTACAATACCAAGAGCACTTTCTTTCTGGCCATTCACGGCGACCGGAACCCCCGCCTCATAAGTGATCGTCACCTCTTCCTGGGCATCAGGAGCCTCTTGAGGTGAAACGGTCATCCCAAAGTCGACGACCTCAACACCATTCACCTGAAGGTCTTCAAGAACTCCCGCTTCGTAACTAATATGAAGACAATTTTCGTCGGAGCTAAATGGCTTCGAGGCGGTCGCCTTGACGGTAATCCTTTTATGGTCACAATAGTCGATCATTTCGGTCCGGCCGGGGAAAAGCTTTCGAAAGCTCTCCATACGCCAGGGAGCAATAATTTTAACATGGGGATCGAGTGCCTCGGCAGCAAGTTGAAAACGGCACTGGTCGTTCCCTTTACCAGTCGCCCCATGGACGTAGGCTTCGGCACCGACTTCACGGGCAACCTGGAGACAAACCTTGGAAATGATCGGTCGGGCAATCGCTGTTCCCAGAAGGTAAATCCCCTCATACCGGGCTTGCCATTTTAGTGCGCTGAAGGCATATTCACGACACATCTCTTCTTGAACATCAACGATACGGGCCGATTTCGCCCCAAAATCGGTCGCTTTTTTCAAAATTTCTTCGCGATCTTCACACGGCTGACCAAGGTCGACATAGACGGCGTGGACTTCGTACCCTTCGTCTTGTAGCCAACCCAAAATGACCGAAGTATCTAAACCACCTGAATAAGCAAGGACACAACTAGGCATAAAACTATCTTTCGAAAAACGACCAAACCGTCATAACAACAAACAATCAACAAGGGAAAACAGTTAAAGGGTAAGGGCAACTCAGGTAAAGCAAACAACAGACTTTACTTTCCCCAATCCAAGCCATTATTTTATGGGATAATCGATTTTTCGCCAGACGTAGTGAAAAATTCTCAAAAAAACAAATTCGCAGAACCCCAGCCGTAAGAACAACTATGTCTCCAGCCGAAAATCTATTCGAATCCCCCAACCTCGACCTCACCACAGAGCCCTCACCACAGAGCCCTCACCTTCGAAATTACTCAGGCGCAAAGTTCTCGGAAACACCCCTAAGATGTTCCTTCTGTCGATTTTCGGCTGCCCCCTAATGTTCAGTGGTTCTATAGTTTCTGCCTGGCTTCATTCGGCAGACCTTCCACAATAAAATCATGGGTCACCTATTTCTTTCCTGACCCGAATGAACAGATTGTAGCCGTAGCCCTTTTCTCTTTGGCAATCCAGCTGCTAATCGTGACCACAACGACAATTTGGAGTCTCTCCCTTAACGATAAACAAACCGAAAAAGTATTAGCGAAAAAAACAAAACACCCCTATTTAGGTCTAATATAATACGATTGAAAGGTCGCCCAAAAAATATCTCTTTCTTCAGTTTCTTTGTTTTCTTGCCAACATGACTATATGGCTTGGCATTTTTTTATTCATTCCGCATATGCTGGAGTTAGAGACTACCTATACGCCGTTTCACCATTCAATACGAACCTTTGCCTACTGGGGGGCAATCCCCTTCCTTGGCTACGCGATTCTCTATTCCATTTGGAATTTCGCCAAAGCGATTGGCAGGTATCGAAAAGCCCAGCAAGAGATAAACAGACCCCCTTCTGAAAAAATAGAGACGACGCAATCAGTCGGTGAAAAAAACTAAATCTGCCTAGATCAGGGGAAAATCATCGCCGAACTCAGACTCAAGCTCTTTCCCAAACTCTTCCGGAAAAAGGTCTTGGTTTTTAAGGTCTTCTAGAAGTTTTTCCGCCTCACGGTTCTCAAAGGTCTTCTTACCATCGGTTGCCTCGACCTTACCTTCGTTTTTGTCACTTTTGCCATCGTCTTCGGTTGGCGATTCGTCGTAGAAGGTCTCTTCACTGAGTTCTTTTAACAACTGGAGGTCATCGGCTGAAAATTTCTGACTTGTCGAATCGCTTTTCCCCTCTTCTGCCGACTCTGCAGAAAGTTCCCCTCTGTTTTCTCGATCAATAATTCGCTGATCGGTTTTCGAGTCCCACATCCATGCCTCCCATCCTTCGTCATAAAGGCGGCGTAACTTTTCAGGGATCGGTTCTCCTTCAAAAAGTTCTAGCCAATGGGCGACCTCAGACTCACTAAGGGGCAGATCCGGCTTGGAAGTCTCTCTCTGGGTCCGAATCCGACGTTCTCTTTTTTTCTGAGAGAGTTCTTTAAGCCAACGATCGGAGTCGATCGGCTTGGCCCCCTTTCTGCGTGCCGCCCGTTGAACCCGATGGTCACTACTGACAACAGTAAGTCTTTTAGAATGGGGCTCCTTTTCGAGCAAAGCCTCGATCATCTCGTCGGCATCGTTGTAGTTACTGGCAAAATGAACGGTAATCCCACTGTGGTTAAAAGTTCGAGGTAAACCGGGAGGAGCATCTTTGGCGTCAAAAACGACTGTTGCCTGAAGGGACTCCTGGGGAGAAAGAACGTTTGCCAGATAATTCAACATCGCCAATCGAGAACGGTAGCCCCCACCAGGGTAATTCCCCTCTGGAAGATCGACTCCAAATATGCCAGAAGCATAAAGCAAATTGTAGCCATCTATTAACAACGCCACGACATGCGGCCCTCCTAACAGGCTAAACTCAGTACCAGTCGACTGATCATTCTAAATGTCTCCATAAACGACTCTGCCACCAACAATTGTGTGGGTCACCTTACCTGTGAGCTCTTTTCCAGAAAAAGGGCTACTCTTTGCCTCTGAGACGAGAGTTTCGGGTCCAACAACCCACTTTTGTTTTGGATCAAAAATCGTTATATCGGCCCGGCTGCCAACTTTCAAACTCCCAGCTTCCAGCCCTAACAACCTCGCCGGTGTCGTCGACATTTTTTCAATTGCTTCCAGCCATGTCAAATAGCCAGCATCTACGAGGTACTCGCCAACGAGTGGCAATACCGTTTCTATGGCCGAATGACCAAAAGGGGCCTGATCGAGTTCCTGCATTTTCTTCTCGGCCGCTCGTGGTGAATGGCCACTACTGATAAGGTCGATCGTTCCATCGGCCAATGCAGCCAGGCAAGCATCGACGTGGTCCTGACTTCGAATCGGGGGCTTGACTTTGTACTGCGAGCCAAATGACCGAAAGACTTCGTCTGTGAGAACAAAGTTCACCGGCGAAATCCCAGCTGTAATCGGTATACCACGCTCTTTGGCTCGGCGTAGCTGATCAAGAGAGCCACTCGTACTGACTCCCAAAAGGTGAACCTTCCCACCTGTCGCCTCAGCAAGGCGAATGTCCCGCCCGGTGACGACATCTTCTGATTCAGCCGAGATACCATCAAGGCCTAAAACCAAGGAGACTGCCCCTTCATGCATGACCCCATTTCTTGAAAGGACTGGCTCCTCAGGATGGTCAAAGATCGGCACCCCAAACATGAGCGAGTATTCCAGGGCCCGCTGAAACAGCTCGGTATTGGCCAAAGGTGCAGTCGCTTCGGTAAAACCGACGGCACCGGCAGCGACAAGGGCGCCCATTTCAGCGAGTTCTTTTCCTTTACGCCCTTTACTTAGCGATCCCAGTGCAACAACCCGACAATTCCCAGCCTGTATTCCTTTTTGAAGAAGGTATTCGATCCCTTCGGGGGTATCGAGAGGTGGGTCGGTATTTGGAAGAGCAGCAATTGTTGTATAACCACCAGCGACGGCTGCCGCCGTCCCCTTTGCAATCGTTTCATCTTCTTCATGGCCCGGCTCACGAAGTTGACAGTTCGTATCGACAAAACCGGGTGCGACCATTTTCCCGTTTGCATCCAAGACCGTCGCATCAGGAAGCTCAAGAAGTTCTTTTTCAAACTCTTCTTCGGTTGCGAGAACTTTGGCAATTTCCCCCCGACGAAGGAGGAGGTGGCCGAGCCGTTCTTGTCGAGCGGATGGCTCAAGGAGAGCTCCATTTTTAATGAAAAGATCGGCCATGGTGCTTTTGTTAGGGGAGGTAATAAAACAGTTATGTGATTCTTACGATGAAGTTTTTTTGTTCTCAAAAGTTCACGAAAAGAACTCTTTGGGCATCATGTTTGGCGTTTGGCAGCTTGGTGAACGAGCCAAAGAGCGGCCATTCGGACGGCTAATCCGTTGGTAACCTGGTTTAAAATGACCGAGTGAGGTCCATCGGCAACCTCGGGGGTAATTTCGACACCACGGTTGATCGGCCCCGGGGCCATAATGAGTATATCTTTTTTTGCCATTTCCAGACGTTGTCGATTCATCGCGTAGAGGAGTGCGTATTCGTGTACCGAAGGGAAAGGACGGGTATATTGTCGTTCGAACTGAATTCGCAGAAGATTCAGAACATCGGCCCGCCGGACGATGTCGTCGAGTGAGTAGGAGACTTCGATTCCATGTCTCTCCCACTGGCGAGAAACAAGGGTCGGTGGTCCACAAACAACGACATGGGCACCGAGCTTTTTTAGCCCCCAAATATTCGACCGAGCAGTCCGGCTATGGGCAATATCGCCGACGAGGGCGATCGTCAAACCTTTGATATCTGTTCGGTGTTGGCAGATCGTCATTATGTCGAGCATCCCTTGTGTCGGATGTTCGTGTGGTCCGTCACCGGCATTAATAATTGAACAACCAATATGCTCAGTTAAAAGTTGGGGAGTTCCAGGAGTTTGGTGTCTGACGACCATCGTATCGACATTCATCGCCTCGAGTGTTTTCGCGGTGTCGATAAAAGTCTCTCCTTTGGAGAGTGAACTACTTGAAGCCGAGAATTCAACGACTTCGGCGCCTAATCGTTTGGCGGCAAGTGAGAAACTAACCCGTGTTCGGGTCGAATTTTCAAAGAAAAGATTGGTACAGGTTACCCCTTCGAGAATAGGGACCTTTTTCGAACAATCATTGGTTAGTTTTTTAAAACGAAAGGCGTAATCGAGCCAAATGCGAATTTCGGCGAGAGAGAGATTTTCAAGTCCTAGAATATCTGTGGTTTGCCAACTCTGTGGCAACGGTGGCAACAGGTCGTCACTCATACCGATCGTATTTCACCCTTTTATGAAAACCGGAAAGATCCGGTCGCTTCTCACGTGAGGTTATCTTTTTGCAAAACCTACGAAATGGCCTGAGGCCATTCTATCAGCAGAAAGGTCTTCTGAGAAGCAGAGAAAGAGGGAAGGATATCCCCTTTTCTCTGGCCGATCTCTCTGCTATTGCCCGACCCACCCCCTTCTTGTTCTGTAAGGGACCTTTACTTTTTATTGTTCTTGAAAACTGATCTTGGGAGAATCTTGGTCTTTTGGTATTTAGGTGCCTAACCTCCTGGAAGTTATTCTGCTAGAGGTCGAACATTCTCCTTATTAAAGATCGTTAAGGGTCGATCCTGACCATTTCAATCTTTTGCAAGGTCCCCTCTGTCACCACTAAAAAACGGTTTCCAAACAAATTGTGTGCCAACGATGTCACCTAACACTATGTCTTTGAAAACAACGATGTCCCTAAAAACGATGCCTTTTTTAATTCATACCGGCCGACTATTTGCAATCTGCTACTCTCTCCTTTTCTTGGGTAGCGTTGCAGTATTTACTGGCTGTACGGCAGTCTCAACACCGAAAAGTCAATCTGACCTACTCTTTGAAGGAAAAGGGGAAGCTCTGGCCGCGAATGTCCCACAGTATCTTGTTGAGATGAAAAATAGTAACGGGGACACCTCCCGCTACCAAGGAGCAATTAACGAAACGACGACCTTGCAAAAGGCACTTGCCGATTCGGGAGCAGTCAAAAAGTTCTCAAGAATGAAAGTCCATATCCTCCGCAAGGGAGCAACAGGCAAGACCGAGCGACTTAATGCCGAGTTCGACCATTTCAAACAAAAAGTAAAAATTGCCTCGGACTACCACCTTCATTCAGGTGATCGCATCGTCGTCGTTGAAGATACCCGGACCGTTTTTGACGATGTCTTGGAAGCAGCCATTGGGAAACAACCATTTGTGAAGTTGAAACAGTAGCTTTCCCAAAAGGACGTAAATCGGGCTTTCCGGGCCAATAATTTGTTATTTGGGTGCTATTTTCGTGAGAAATGGTCTTGTTTTTGGCAATAATCGCCCTGTTTTTCTACCCATATCAGGGGGTTGCTGGCAAGAAAAAGGGTTCCTTTGAGAGCCCCTTAAAGCGATTGACAGTGTGAGCATATTATTAGCTGACAATAGGATTGTGGCCAACTTTTGGCCTAAAAAAAGAGGGTAGCCGGTAACAGGTACCCTCTTCTTTATTTGAATAGATAGTTGAATATTCTCATATCCAACTATGGTTATTGCCTTAAAACTAAAAGCATAAGTCATTATCATCTATAGGGTTATCTTCGATTCCAAGCTTCATTTTCAGGACTTCAAACTGACGAAGATACTCTTCGGAAGAAGAGTGGATATGTTCTGACTCAGTAAGAAAACTCATCGATTCGTTACAGTGGACTCCGCCTACTTCGAGAAGATGTTCGAATGGCTCAAGTGGACTACCGTAAGCGATCAGTAGCTTATGTTCGTCGAGTTGAACTTCTTGTGGTAACGATGGATTTAAGACTGCTATTCCAGTACATCCGTCGTTTAGAAGGAGGTCTTCAAAGTCATAGAGGATGCTTTTTAAGATCGGCATTTCAATCTGTTCGCGGTAAAGATCGACATGTCCCGACTGGCCATGATGGTGGCTCGATTCGAGGACGACATCGACTTCGTTTCCGAGGGTTCCGATAAGCTGTATAAAAAGATCGAAAAGCCTCTCTTTACTCGCTGCCCCCATAACGACAGGGATCCGATTCCCGGCCTCTTCATCGTGATAGACATCGTGCCTATAACCTTGTACGGGCTTTACCTTTAGGTCAATAGATGGTCGTATAGCATCGGTCAAGACAAAATCATCGTATTTGGCGATTTTCATATGAAGATCGAGCATCTCTTCAGAGAGCTTGCCAAAATCTTTTTCCGATTCAGCCGGTGTTTGTTGTTGCTGGTTTTCATTAAAAACATCGCGGAAAAACTGCTGTAAGAAGCCCATTTTAACCTCGTTGGATCGTTTCTTTTCAAAGGGGATGAGGACCTATTCTCACTCAATAGAGATCCAAAACTCTACTTAAAACATAGGTCAACATTTTTGGGGGTGGACCCTCAAATATTATATTTTTGTTTTGATCCTGCTTTCCTACGGGAAATGGGACCTCTTCTTGTTCTTAACTTGTTTATATTCAATGAGTTATCACTAATAAAGTCGTCAAAGGCCTCCACTAAACCGGCCATCCTGACCTTCACTCCCAGAAAGTCTGGCCAATCCCTAGCCAAGACTGTGTACTGGAAGTGTTGTCGTCAGTGGAGCCCTGACTGAACTATGATGAAGGTTAGAATCTAAAATTGTTCCGTGTGTTGAGTTTTCCGATAAACTCAATAATAGTTACCTAGAACCTGTCACTTTGGAGAGTATTTTTGTTACATCCAGTTAAACCCTTGCCACCACTACAGTTAGAATAGCAAAAAAGAGGGAATTCCATTTATTCGAACCTTGGCAGGTCAAGAGACAAGCGATCCTCAAATAAGGGATCCCATGAAAATTCACCCCTGATTACTAGGATTCAGGAAAAAAATTTGCTAATATAGGCCTACGTATACCGAATGACGATTGGGGAGCAGAGCGTTGTAGACAAGGCCTGTAAACCAACACGAATACCCTTCACAGAATCAGAAAAGAATGTGCGCCTTGCTCGCTTGAACCTGGCACCTTAACGCTAGCGACAGAAGTGCTCGCAGCAAACAAGTGGGACTATTCGTAGTTCTAGTAGTCCGCCAGGTAATGAGCTCTCCTTCCCTTTTCCCAAAATCTATTTTTTTAATTAAAATAAGTAAGTATACAGGATGTGAACTATGTCAGAGCAACAAGGGACCCGAGTGACATTCCTCGACCAGACTGGCTCAAAAAGTGTCGAAGCGGTTATTGCCGACGGTGTTCCGGTCAACCGAATCTTGCCAAATATTATTTCCAAAATGAACCTCCCTGTTGTGGGCCCTGATGGTCAGCCGATGAGCTATAGCCTCGACCATAAAGAAGGGGGACGACGCCTTCAAGAGACCCAAACTCTCCCTCAGGCGACTGTGCAAACAGGCGATCACCTTATTGTTTATCCAGAAATTGTTGCCGGTTACAAATAAAAGATTCCTTGGAAAGGTCGGCTATATATCTCTACATATCCCTACCACTTGCACCTCCATACTTGTGTCGTAAGGGTAACCGACCAACCTGCCAAAGAAGAAATTTTCGAAATCAGCTTCCAAAGAGATGACCATGTCGTTACCAAGTTCTCCTCGAATGCGTCGATTGCAAAACGACTATAAAAGCCTTTTGGCACTCCAGAACGAAAGCACCATCTTTCGCTTTTATCCCCTTGATTTAGACCCTTTGTCCTCCATTGGCAAACGATACATTCTTGAATTTCATGGACGCGGCCTCTATCTTCAAAATGAAGACCAGCCCCCTACCTATGGTGATCGTCATGAAGTCGCTGTTCACCTTAGTTCGACTTACCCGAGGACTGTCCCCGAGATCCGTTGGAAAACACCGATCTTTCATCCGAACATTTCAGCAAACGGTTATGTCTGCCTTGGTGGCCTTGGAACACATTGGGTACCGAGCCTGGGGCTGGCCGACCTTTGCGAAATGCTCTGGAATATGCTCCGCTTTGAAAACTACGATATTGAAAGCCCTTATAACAAACAGGCGGCTCAATGGGTCAATGAAGATTTTTTAAGGACGTGTCCCCTTGACCTGCGCCCCCTTCGAAATTTAAGCCGGACACAAAATAAACTCGTACCTGACGAAAATCTCGACCATCAATCTATTGGTGTCCGTGCTAAAAATACCGATACTTCTTCGGGATCCCCATTTGTAGAACCTTCTATACCTTCTACCTCATCGACGCCAATCGTTCCCCAACCTCATATGCCACAGAAGGCGATTCCTGTCGCTACTCCCGTTGCTGAAGTCATCTTTACCGATGAGATCCCTCAAGCAATTTCTGCTTCACCGTCTATTGAACATAATTCCCCTCCAACTGCCGAGATCATCTTTATCGAGTAAAAACATTCCCCGTTATTGCACTACATAAATATCGACAAGGTATAGACAGAAGCACTGAATGGAAGAACAACCCTGGCATGTCGGCGAAGAAGATCGTTATGACCGTTTGCGGCTTATTCAGTGGTGGGAGCAAAAGCGTCTGGCGGCAGCACATATATTGGTCGTTGGAGCTGGTGCGATTGGGAATGAAGTTTTAAAAAATCTTGCCCTTATTGGTGTCGGTCATATTTACATTGTCGACATGGATAATGTCGAAACGAGTAACCTCTCTCGATCGGTTCTCTTTTCTGCATCCGATGAGGGGCGCGGCAAAGCTGTAGTCGCCGCCGAAAAAGTAAGCCTTCTAAATCCTGAAATTCACGTCCGTCCCTTTCAGGGGCCTGCTGAGGAGACGATCGGTCTGGCCCTGTTCGAACAAGTCGACTTAGTGATTGGCTGCCTTGACAATCGAGAGACACGATTGTGGGTAAACCGTTGTTGCTGGAAAGTAGGTCGCCCCTGGATTGACGGTGGCATTCAGGAGATCAATGGTGTTGTCAAAGTTTTTGAACCACCAGATGGTGCCTGTTACGAATGTACGATGACACAAAACGACTATCGACTTCTTAACTTACGTTATAGCTGTCCCCTTCTTAAGCGAGAAGATATCCAAAGTGGCAAGGTGCCGACGGCACCGACGATCGCCTCGATCGTCGGCGGACTTCAAGTTCAAGAGGCGATCAAAATTCTTCACAAGATGCCCGTAGAAACGGGCCAGGCTCTTGTGATTAACGGCCTTACAAACCAATTCTATAAAACCAAGTTCCAACACAAACCCGACTGCCTTAGTCACGAGACATTTTCCACAATAGACTCCATCAACCTTTCACACAACGACTCTCTAGCCGACCTGCAAATTGTTCTTCGAAACTTCTTTCAATCAAAAGAGGGTGCTCCTTCCAATCCCAAAGCTCTCAACGGAAAATCATCCGAAGAGTTCTCAAAAACATTTATTCCGAAAAGAGCGATCCTTTCTCTCGAAATCGATTTTCTTCTATCAACAAATTGTCCGACCTGTTC
>JALCBQ010000055.1 GCA_028066335.1 Pirellulaceae bacterium | reverse complement strand
ACCCACTTTCGAGCCAACCTTCTCATCAAGAATTACCTCAAGACGAATCACTACGCATGCCAGATCCGATAGACCGTGTTTCGGAGGATCCCTCTCGGCTCCAACCTTCGTATTACGCGGCTTCTTATCAAACGATTTCGCCAAATACGTTAACTTCAGAGACTAGTCAAGGTGCTCGTCAAGAGGTTGCTGCCAATGAAATAGAGCAAGAAGACCTCTTTGATAATATCGATTTTCAGACAGTTTTACCCTTGGTTGAAAAAGAGCATCCCCAGGCGATCGCAGTGATTATTTCTCAACTCTCTCCAAAGAGAGGGGGCGAATTGCTCGCCCTGTTGCCTACAACCTTGCAAACGGAGGTCGTACGACGTCTGGCCGACATGGAAGAGGCCGATCCGGCAATTGTTCAAGACCTGTGCCAATCAATCACGTCGCAACTCAAAAATTACTCATCTTCAGAAGAGGAGCTTCCAACAGGTAGTCATATTTTGAAAAAGATCATGAGTTCGTGTGGTAACGACCTACAACAACAAATCCTTCGATCCCTTGGTGAAGAAGGGACGACTGGTCGCGCTCTTCGGAAAGAGTTTGGTTCAAAATTTCCTCCAAGTATGCTAGAACCGCTGTCAACCCTTCCGTTTGGTCAAGGGAGCGGCGATTCTTCCATGAAGGTGGCAAGAGCTGCCAATTCACAGGAGATAGATCGGCAAAATGTGCCGGAAGGTCGTGATGCAGCGGCAAAGGTTGATCTCACTCTTTTGAAAAAATTTTCCTCGGCAGATTTAGTCAGCCTCTTTCAACAGTGCCATACCAAAATTGCTCTTTTGGCGTTAGTTGGAGCGGAGGAACCCTTGGTTGCCCGGGTTTTGCGGCAGTTTCCACGACGGCAGCAGCGTCTCTTTCGAAAACAGATGGACACAATTGGCTCGGTCTCGTTACGAGAAATTCAGCTGGCCCAGCAGGAGGTTTTTTTGTTGGCACAAAAAATGCTCGGGCAGGTAGAGGGCCTTCAGAAGGAGGCTTCGAGTCGAAAGGAAATTATTGCTCAAAAGAAAAAACAAAAGGGAAATTCTAAAGGAAAGAGTGAGCTAGCCATGGCAGGCTAGTAGAAACGATATCACATGGCAGTTATCAAATACAATGGCCAGACGGAGCTGACCCACGAGAAAAAAAGCGTCGCTTTTAATTTCGAAGATATCTCCGCCAAGGCGAATCAATATCTTGCTACGGTCCGCAAAGAGGCCGATGAAATCTTGGCGAATGCCCGCAAAGAGGCCGAGGAAATATGCAGTCAAGCTGCACAACAAGGGAGGCATCAGGCAGTCGCTCAAGCCGAAGATAAAGCCAAAAAAGCAGCAAGCGACCAGATGAAAAACCAGCTCAAAACGTTACAGCCTGCTCTACAAGGGGTTGTTCAGCAGTTACAAAACGAAAAGTTTAACTGGTTTCGAAAGTGGCAAGAAAATGCGATTCATCTGGCAGTCGAAATTGCAAAACGGGTTATTCGAAAAGAGTTGACCAACGATCCTGGAATCTCTTATCTCCTTATTAAAGAAGCGTTAGAGCTAGCCGCTGGCAGCCAGAAAATACGGGTCTTTTTACACCCCGCTGACTATAAAGCGCTCGGTGATTCGGTGAATGAATTGATCGTCCAGCTCGGTATTGTTGTCACTGCCGAGATTGCATCCGACCCTACTGTGACGGCAGGTGGTTGTCGTATTCAGACCGATTTTGGAGAGATAGATCAGCAGATTGAGTCTCAGTTAAAGAGAATTGAAAAGGAACTTATCTAAACGGCGCGTATAAATTAGCTGTTTCGAACTTTTATTTACAATACCGGATAACGGCGTGCAAACGACTGAAGAACAACTCGAAAAAATCATGCTAACTGGCCTCGTCGGTAGTGTGCTTCGTACTGACGGCTTAGCCGTTTCGGTTGCCGGTTTTCCTGCTCCTGTTGGGGCAACGGTCGAGATCGAACGTCAGTCAGGTAACGCGGTTTTTGGTGAAGTCGTCGGTTTTCGTGACAACCTGACATTGGTCTACCCTTTTAATGAAATGGGTGGCGTCCGGCGTGGAAACAAGGTCACTCTTCGAGAGACAATCCGTCAAGTCCCTGTCGGAGAGAAGTTACTCGGTAGGGTTATTAATGCCCACGGCAAAGCGATCGACAATAAGCCTGATGCTGTCATTTGGAACAAAGTCCCTCTTTATCAGAGTCCCCCCTCTGCAACCGAACGGCCACGCATTGAAAAGCCACTCGGAACCGGAGTCCATGCAATCGACGGACTATTGACCTGTGGGCAAGGGCAACGAATCGGTATTTTTGCCGGGTCAGGTGTTGGTAAAAGTACTGTCCTTGGGATGTTATCCCGCCATAGTGAAGCCGATGTGAATGTGATTGCACTTATTGGAGAACGGGGACGAGAAGTCAATGATTTTCTTGAACGTGACCTTGGGCCTGAAGGGTTAGCCCGTAGTATTGTGGTTGTTTCGACCAGTGACGAACCGGCTCTTTTACGACTACACGCTGCAATGACGGCCACGGCAATTGCCGAGTATTTTCGTGATGAAGGTAAAAATGTCCTTCTTATGATGGATTCTTTGACCCGTTTTGCTATGGCTCAACGAGAGATCGGTCTGGCAGCTGGTGAACCACCGACAACCAAAGGATACCCACCCTCGGTTTTTTCATTGTTACCGAAATTGGTTGAGAGGGCAGGGCGGAATCGTTTAGGAAGTATAACGGCGTATTATACGGTTTTGGTCGAAGGGGATGATCACAACGAACCTGTCAGTGATGCCGTGCGAGGTCTGTTAGACGGACATGTTATTTTATCACGAAAATTTGCGGCCAAAGGTCATTACCCTGCGATCGACGTTTTGCAAAGTATTAGCCGAATCATGCCCGACGTTGCCTCCGCAGAACAGATAGAAGCAGCTACCAAAATCCGGCAACTATTGGCCGCCTACCAGGAAAACGAAGATCTCATTACGATTGGGGCCTATCAGACAGGTAGTAATCCATTAGTCGATACGGCAATTGCCTTTATGGATCAAATAAATCATTATATAAAACAAGAGATGGACGAAGAGGGCACTCTCGAGGTCGCTCAGAGTCAACTTCTTACCTTAACAAAACAACTGGTTTTAAAGTAGAGAGTAATTAAGAGGGGAAAATCAAAAGAAAGTGGCACCGTTTCGGTTTCGATTAAAGCCTGTAATGAAATTACGAGAGGCGAAAAGAGAGCAGCGGCAGCAGGAGCTTGCCGAGGCGCTTCATGCCCTTGATATATTGCAACAACAACACAGTGAGATCGAAGAGTCACTCATGGATCACCAAATCCATGTTCGTGAAGAATCCAAGCCAGGCCTCATTAATGTCGACAACCTTATTGAAAAACAACGTTATCAGATCGCATTACAAATGCAATTAGCAGAAGTACAAAAGAAATTAGGAGTCGTCCGTAAAGAGATCGAGCGAAGAAAAACAAAAATGATTGAAGCCGACCGAGAGGTCAAAGTTTTAGAAAAGCTAAAAGAGAAGCAACGTGAAGCTCACCGGCAGTTAGAGAATAAAGAAGAGAACAAAGAGTTCGATGAAATTGGCCAGACCCGTTATCAACGAGGGCAATGGTAAACAACTATGCAAAAATTAATAGACTTAGTTACAAATTTAGTCACTTTGGTAGCCGTTGCAACGGTCATCGTGCAAATCGTTTTGTTCGGTTTGGCTTATAGCTATTATGGTATCGACCGGGCAAAGTATTACGACCTTTTAGCTGTCCTTACAAACGTCGATGAAGAAGAGCTACGGCAAAAGCTTGAAAATGAGAAGAAGCCAAAAGAGTCAGAGCAAGTCTCCTTAGCTGCTATTCGAGATGCTCGAATTAATAAAAGCCTTGACCTTGACCTAAGGGAGACAGCACTCGACAAAGAGATGTTAGGTCTATGGAACCTTCGAAAAGAATTACTCACAGAACGTTCCCGTTACGATCAACTAAAAAAATCATTTGATGCGAGATTACTCGAACTTGAACAAATCGCCAAAAACGATGGGATTCGAGAACTGCAAAATACATTAGCCTCAATGAAACCAAGGCAGGCCAAAGATCATATACTATTGATCCTCAATGATGGGGCAATCGATGCCATTGTAACGATCATGAAGTCGATGCCAATGGACAAACGAAAGAAAATTATTGCTGAGTTTCGAACCCCGGAAGAGGCAAAAGAGCTCGAGAAAATTCTAAAAAGTATACGACTCGGAATGCCACAAATTGGACTTATTGAACAGACACGCTCTGACATGAAATTATTTTCACCTCTCAAGGGGTAACCAGGTAGGCAAAGTTCATGACAACCATTCCCTTAAACCAGACAGATCAACTTGCTAATAACAAGTTACAATCGGCCACCTCATCCAGGGGGGCGATTGATCCTATCGAAGGCTCACTTTTCTTGCAAGAGTTACAGTTTTCTAATGAGCTGGCATACTCCCCTGTTGAAATAAGTCCCCAAGAGAGGCCCCCTTCTCACCGTCCTAAAGAGGAGCCTTCTCCCGACGAACGGCCTTACACAGAAAACAGCCACGAAGACAAAGCGGATGCGGCCACTGAAACGGAACACGATCAAGGGGCATCTTCTCTTGATAAACGAAAAGATAGTAACGAGTCAGACGATCAAGAAGAGACCGAAAGTATTAGAGATCTGCTCGGTATTACCACCGAAGATCGATCTCAAACTACCGAGGATGAACGAAACCACGGAGAAACGATCCTTCAAGATCAATTACAAAAACCTGAGGCGATCCAAGAGGAAATAAATCAAGTTCAAGAAAAGGTGGTAACTTCTGAAAGAGAGGGTGGAGAGGTTGTTACAGAAATTCAATCACTTCAGGAAAAGGCATCAAAAAATCTTGCGCCAAATAAAGTAGATAAGAGCCTGGCAGAGGGACTTCAAAAACAGCAAAACTCGCAAATTAAAGATAACGTTATCGATGCAGAATTACCAACAGAGTTAAAACAACCTGTAGATGAAAAGGTAAAAGTCAACACAGAAAGGCCAGAAAAAACGTCACCAGAGTTAGCTGGCCAAGGGATTGAAATCGACGCTGAAGGTAATAAGGAGGCAGCAGGAGGAAACTTTTCTAACGAGGAAATTATTTCGGGACGCAAAAGAGTTCATGAAACACGTGAATTGAAAAAACGAAAAAAAGAGTTTGTAGAAAACTTGCTTTATAAGCCCAATCATCTACAAAAGCCACAGGGAGTTGAAACTCAACTTCAATCGCAAATACAACAATTCTTTAAAAGTATTAAAGCGAGTGTTGAGTCGACGACCAATCTGGGCGAGTTGATGCCCCAAACTGAGGCGACATCCTCTCAAACAGAAGGTTCAAGCATTGCAGACGTCAGTGCCAGGCAGATTGTCGACCCTGTTCAGGCCAAAGGGGGAGACCGACCAATCGATCAAGGCGATACATTATCGGGTCGCCTGGCGGCACAAATGTTGCCCAAGGCAAAACCTCGTGGTCCGAATGGAACAACGCCACAATCGAACCTCAATAGAACACAACAGGCCCGGTTTATGCAGCGAGTGACAAATGCTTTCCGTGCTGCGGCAAGTCGTGAAGGGGGAGAGATTCGTCTCCGCCTGAGCCCACCCGAACTCGGCACAATGAAACTTCAGATAAAAATCGAAGGGAGCCAAATGGCGGCCAAAGTCGAGGTCGAAACAGCAGCCGCTCGTGTGGCACTTACTGAAAATTTGCAAATATTAAAAGAGCGGCTCAGTGGACAAGGAATCGACATCGAGAGATTCGACGTTGAGCTCTCAGAAGAGATGACAGGCGAGCAACAGGATCGGCAAGAGGAACTTGCTCGTCAACAAGAGAGACAGCAGCAGAGCAGGCCACAGACTAATCGTTCAGCACAAAAGGTGACCGATGAGAAAGAAGGTGAGGAGCCAAAGCGTCAAGACCATGTGAGTGAAATAAGTGACACAAACCTGAATGTAATTATCTAACATGTTTTTATAAAACAAAAACAAACTAGTATTTAAGGGGAAAAATTATGAGTTCCATCTCTACAACCGAAACGGTACAACAGCCAGGCGCCATAAATCCGAACTTGGCAACTGGTGATAAAACGGAAGGAAACGCAGTTACCGACATCGATATCGATGAGTTTCTGCAGTTGATGATTACAGAATTACAAAACCAAGATCCACTAGACCCAACGGATAATAGCGAAATTGTTCAGCAAATGAGTCATATTCGGGAAATCGGGGCTACCGATGAGTTGTCGAATACTCTTGAGTCGGTATTGTCTGGATCGAACATGACAACAGCCAGTAGCCTTATTGGAAAAGAGATTGAGGCACTCACTGATGATTTCGATAGTGTTAGTGGTACTGTTCAGAGCGCTTCGGTCGAAATTGATGCCGAAGACGGAAACAAACGATTGTTCCGGTTGAGTGTACTTGACAGTGAAGGTCTTTCACATAGTGTCAAGCTGGATAATGTCCGAAAGATTGTTCAGCCAGTAGAGTCTTAGACAAAATTTCAAAAGTTCTTCTGTTTTAAGCCGAGTGAGGCCAGTAGCCGAGCTTGAACCGTCCAATAAAGGGCGAAACATTACTTTAAAATAATTTGACGATAAAGGATTGGTCTTATGGGTTTACAATCAGCACTAAGTACAGCTTTGACTGGCTTAACCGCAGCAGAAACACAGTTAGACGTTGTCGGTAATAACTTGGCCAACTCACAGACTGTCGGCTTTAAATCATCGACTCCAATTTTTGCAACACAGTTTTTACAAACGCAGGGTCTTGGCTCTTCACCAACAGCCGATACAGGGGGTACCAACCCACGTCAAACCGGTCTTGGTGTTCAGGTGAGTGAAATTACGCCCGACTTTACGCAGGGAACGATCGAGCCAAGTTCGAGCCCTTCCGACCTTGCCATTCAGGGTGATGGTTTTTTTATGGTCGAAGGGACCTCAGGCGAAACGCTATACACCCGAAACGGTGTTTTTAAGACAAACTCGGAAAACGAACTTGTCACTTCAACGGGAGACCGTTTGCTCGGCTATGGTATTGATGAGTCGTTTAATATCCAGACAACCGAGCTTAGTGCAATTGAGATTCCTCTCGGAGCGGCAGCTGTTGCCCAGGCGACCGAAGTCGTCGAGATGGAAGGAACCTTGTCACCAGAGGGCGATATAGCGGTAGCCGGTGAGGTTATAAGCAGCTCAATTCTAGGTGACGACCTCATTCCACGTCCAGACATTAACGATATCAATAACAATGGTACCGATGATGGAGCGGCCGATAAGACAGATGTCTCCGTTGCTATCGTTCCTGATAGTACAACGATTACCTCGACAACGGGTTCCCATAATGAAGGGGGAGGAGGAGACTTTACCGATGGCGATGTTTATCAATACCGGTTTACCTTTGTCGATCAAAATGGGACAGAGACCCTCGCATCCAATTCGGTTTCGGTTACGGTCGCTGATACTGATGCGACCCCAAATAACTCGTCGATTAGTCTCACTGATATTCCAGAGTCAGGAGGTGTTTACCAAAGTGTCAACGTCTACCGGACAGCAGCAAATGGCAGTGATTTTTTCTTGTTGACAAACGTCGCTGACGCTGCCGGCACTAATTTTGTTGATGATAATAGCGTTGCTCTGTCGACAACACCACTCGATTCAACACAACTTGATGGAAATTATACCTACTTTGTTACTTTTGCACGAGCTGGTGAACCCGAAAGCCGACCTTCTTTGCCGATCGGTCCAAAAAATGTCACGGGGGGGCGTGTCTACCTTGATAACTTGCCGGAAATTCCAACAGGCCCTGGTATCCCCGCCTACGATACAATTCGGATCTATCGAAACTTGGCAGACAATTCAAGCCAATATTTTCTTGTCGACGAAATTAGCCCTGGTGACGACTACATAGATAGCAAAGCAGATGCGATTATTTCCGACCTCTCTCAGCCCGGTAATAAGGAAATTGATCTCGATGGCCCACGGGTGAGCTCAGGAACGCTCCTTACTGATGTGGTTCGACGAGACGGTTTTGGCTTTGATAACCTTTTTGAGGTCGGAACACTTAGCTTTGCCTCACAAAAAGGGGGAAGAACGTTAGACACTAAAGAGTTTACTATTACAGCTGATTCGACAGTCCAGGATCTTCTCGATTTTATGTCTAGTGCAATGGGTATCCAAGATTCCCTAGATGATCCACTCAATCCAATTCCTAGTTCCGAAAACAATATCATCGGTGGGAATGGGGTCGACCTGCCACCAGGTGGTTCCATCGTCGATGGGCGAATCCAGTTTGTCTCGAATAACGGGGTTGATAGTGCTCTTAGTATTGGTCTTTCCGGTTTTCGAATTACAAAATCTGACGGAGAGGTTTTAACACCAAATCTCGGCTTTGGAACAATTCAAGATGCCATCGGTGAAAGTGCTGTGACTGACTTTATCGTCTACGACACACTCGGTATTCCAATTGATGTACGGGTAACGACTGTATTAGAGAATACAACAGGCGACCAGACTGTTTATCGCTGGTTTGCAGACTCAGGTGACAACGATCCGACAAGTGGCTCTGATATTTCTGTCGGAACAGGTTTGGTCTACTTCGATGGAGAAGGTAACTTTATTAGTGCCTCAAATGACCGTATCTCTATTGAACGACGAAATGTCCCTTCCCAAACGCCGTTAGAATTCCAGATCGACTTCAGCGAAGTCTCTGGCCTTGCAACGGGGAACAGCACAGTTGCCGCTTCGCGACAAGATGGTTCTTCTGCCGGAACGTTGACGAGTTATATCATCGGTGAAGATGGTGTTGTGCGAGGTGTCTTCAGTAATGGTGTTTCTCGTGACCTTGGCCAAATTCGCTTGGCTCGTTTTCCGAATAACGCCGGACTTGAGCAAAGGGGGCAAAACCTCTTTAGCCAAGGGGTTAACTCGGGTTTACCGATTGAAGGAAATCCTGGCGGAGAAGGGATCGGAACGATTATTTCCGGGGCACTTGAGCTTTCCAATACAGATATCGGAGCGAATCTGCTTGACCTTGTGTTGGCAACGACTCAGTATCGTGGAAATTCGCGGGTTATTTCGACTGCCCAGCAGCTCCTTGATGAACTTCTTAATCTAAGACGGTAAATGGTCTCTACTACGGATCGACTGCAAGTTGTCGATTATACCGGATGTACCTGTTAAAAAAGCATGTTGCTAAAAAGCGACATGCTTTTTTGTGCGCAGGGGGTCATTTCCCTTACTTTTTCTTTTTTCTATTTCTCTGCTGGTATATCGTAACCTATTTTTTTGCGTGAAAATTCCCCTCCTTTGATTCCTTAATTGGTTGCACATAATGATCCAGCTTACTCGCCTCAACGGAGAGCCTTTTATCCTTAATGCGGATTTAATCCGATACGTCGAGAAAAGGCCCGATACGTTTGTCACCTTAACAAGCGACGAAAGAGTCGTTGTGTTAGAAGAGATGACCGAAGTTGTCGAAAAAGCGATCGATTACCAACGACAAAAAAACTGCATACCCAACCTAAGTTAAGGCCGTACTTAGGGGCTATGGTCAAAGTGAGTGTCGAATTGTCGGTTCTCCTCTACGAACAAGATTACTAAAACAGAGAACAAAAAGTAAAAATGGATATCGCAAGCTTAGTCGGTTTTTTGGCGGCCTTTGGGTTGATTTTTGCTTCCATCATCGTTGGTGGTGGCGAAATGACATCGTTTATTGACGTTCCGTCAGGCCTAGTTGTTGTCGGGGGAGCATTGGCTGCTGGCCTTATTTGTTTTCCGTTGAAAACAATTCTTGGGGCCCCGATGGCGGCAAAAGTCGTCTTTCTTAACAAACTTCCTGATGTTCCAAAGATTATCGAAACACTTGTAAGCTTGGCAGAAACAGCACGGCGTGACGGTTTATTGGCTCTGGAAGGTCGAATGGATGAGATCGATGACCCAGTTATTAAAATTGGTATCCAAATGGCCGTCGACGGTTCAAGGCCTGAAGTTCTCGAAGATATTCTTCGAACAGAGGTCGATGCCGTTGCAACAAGGCACTCGGAGACCAAGTCGGTCTATGATCAGTTGGGAAGATTTGCCCCTGCCTACGGAATGATCGGAACGCTCATGGGGTTAATCATGATGCTTTCAAATATGGATCCTGATACGATCGGTGCCGGTATGGCTGTCGCCCTGATTACGACTCTGTATGGAGCGATCGTTTCGAATACCTGTTTTCTACCCTTTGCGGAAAAGCTTAATTTTCTCAACAAACAAGAGCTCCTCTCTTTAGAGATTATTATACGTGGGATCATGGCAATCCAGTCGGGGGAAAACCCAAGAGTGATTGAGCAAAAACTTAATACTTTCTTGTCACCAAAACAAAGGGCACAGAAGGAGGTCGCATAATGGCAGAAGAAGAGGACGATGCCGGCGGCATACCCGAGTGGGTGGTGACTTTTGGCGATATGATGTCGTTGTTACTGACCTTTTTTATCATGTTGGTTTCTCTCAGTGAGATCAAAGAAGAAGAGAAGTTCCAAGCGATTGTTGAGTCAATGCGACGCCAGTTTGGTCACGTTGAATCGATGAGTTCAGTCGTTCCCGGAGAATCCAAACCGAGAAACTCCCGTCTTGCAAAAATTGCAACCCAGGGGCGTGCACGGCGCAAAGATACTATGCGAGGTGGGAACAAAGTGCCTGCACCAGTCGGAGAGAATCGCCAGGTCCGTATCATTCGACCGGGGAACCAGACGGCTGTCGGGTCAGTGATCTTTTTCCAAGATGATCAAGTCGAACTCTCGGACGCGAATAAAGAGGCTCTGCGGAACCTTGTCAAAGAGATAGGGGGCAAACCACAAAAAATCGAGGTGCGAGGGCATACCTCAAGAAAGCCGGTAGAAGACGACTCGGCCTACGAAGACAATTGGGGGCTTGCGTTTACCCGAAGTCGCAATGTTATGCATTTTATAACCGAGGGGTTGGAGGAGAGGAACATCAATCCTAAGAGGGTTAGAATGTCGGTCGCAGGGCCGAATGAGCCGATTTATTTAGGGGCAGATCTCGAAAAGATGAAGCAAAATTCACGAGTAGAAGTTTTTATCCTGGAGGAACTTTACGATGATCTTATTGGGACAGAAGACCAACAAAAAGCGTTGATTTCTACCGAGATCAAATAGTTCAGTCCTTATATAAAATGAACTCGTTCAAACAACCAACCTAACGGTAAAGAATAGCTAGATTCCCCAAAAAAATCACAGCAAATAGGCTGAAATGATAGTACAGTTTAATTGATCGAATAATTCAGAAATCCATTGATTTTCATACAAAGGAATATAATCATGGCTGACAATGAAAATACAGCATCTGACGTAGCAACAGAAGAACCAGCCTCGAAAAAAAAATCATTCATGAAGTTAGTGATTGCTGGTGGGGTCATCGGGATTGTCGTTGTTGTCCAACTCGTGATTGCTTTTGCCCTGATACCTTCAAAAGATAATTTAACACAACACATAGATGGTCAACTACGTGAAGGTGAACCGATCAAAATAGTTCAAACACAGCTCCTCGAAGAAGATTCCCAACCTACGGTCGAAGTCGACCTTGGTGTATTTAATTTTACCGCTTATCAACCGAATTCCAAAGTAAATAGCCATATCAGTTTTCATATTTATGGAACTGTTGAAGAAGAGCATCAGATCAATTTCACCGAGTTATTAACACGTAATGAACGCCGTTTTCGAGAGCAAGTTATTGTAACTGTTCGGAAATCGTCTCCAGAAGAGCTCGCTGACCCCACGTTGGGACTCATTAAAAGAAAAATCCTTGATAAAACAAACCGACTTTTGGGAAAAGCAATGCTAAAAACGATTATCTTTAGCGACTTTTCCTACACTAATCAGGACTAAAAAACGACAAATTGCCATTTCCTCAAGTTCTGGTATTCGGTATAGTGGCAGGCCTTTCTACCGAACGGATATTCTTGAACTTGGCAATAAGGGTCGTTTCTCGTGTCGGATGAAGAACAAATTGGTCAGGATGAAATTGAAAAATTACTCCAGCAAGCGCAGTCAGAGGGTGGCGACGCAGATGCCGCTCCGAAGGAACCAGAGAAGGCAGAAGAGCCCCCCGAGGATGGTGCTGCGTTAGGGCAAGCCGAGATTGAAGCTCTGATGGCAGGGAAACAGGAGACGCCTCCTGCTGGTCAAGAGACTGCCGCTCAACAAGGTGGAGCTGCCGAGGATGGTGCCGCGTTAGGACAATCTGAAATTGAAGCACTAATGGCCGGTGCGTTGGGAGGAGACACGGCTTCAGGGACTGGTGCAGCCCAGGGAGAAGCTTCTGCTGAAGCGGAACCAAGTGGGTTGCTGAAACAGTCAGAAATTGAGGCAATTATGTCAAAACAGGGGAAAGGGCCGTTGCCAACACCGACTAAGCTAGGACCATCCTCTGCTCCCCCTTCTTCTGAAGGAATGGGTGGTTCTGGGTCAACGAATGATATGCAGGCTTTGCTTGAACATGCTCAGCAAGCTCTCCATTCGGTCAATAGTCCACGAGGTGCTGGCGCTGCTACAGAGCAATTTGAATTACAAAATTTTTCTGGGTCTCCACCAACGAGTGAAAAAGCGACTCTCGAGCTTCTGCGAGATGTCGAACTCGATCTCCAAATTGAGCTCGGCAGGACACATATGGAGCTAGAAGATGTTTTACAGCTCCGCAAGGGCTCGGTCGTTCCCCTCGAAAAACTGGCCGGTGATCCTGTCGATATTTATGTGAATGGTCGTCTTGTTGCCCGCGGAGAAGTCTTGGTTTTAAATGATAACTTCTGTGTCCGTGTTGGTGAACTCTTTACCGGAAACAAACCGAGAGATTTGGCTGGCTAGCGAATCTTTGCGTCTCTTTTTGATTGCCGGGATCGTTTCGCTTGTGTCCCCCCCTTTTCCATGCGCAGAGCCTACTCTTCATTGAAGGAGCGGTTTCATAAAAAACCTCTCTAGCCTCCGCTGGTGATTTCCGCTAAACTGCTCCTCAGTAACCAATATTTCTGGTGAAGAGTATATTGTGTTCACTTGGCAATAATCGACTTATTTTTTTTAGCACCGACTTTTAGCCAGGATGGCAGTGAGTCGGCTGGTACCAGAAGGGCCAGTAAAGAAAAAGGTAGGCAAGGATGCCTCTTATGCCACAACATTCCATTTTTTCTTATGCGCCCTGTTTTAGAGGGAAAAAAGGTTGCTGGCCCGCTGCCAAGGTGAGAGTATCAGCCCTTCTTTTTTGTGCTGTTTGGGTTTTTGGGGCGGAGACTCTTTGTGCCCAAGGGAATATTTCTCAATCGCTCTCTTTGGGAAACACCCAGCCAGCCTCGCAATCATGGGGCAATTTCGATAGCTCTTCCCACCAGAGAGTAATTTCTCGGAGTGAGTCCGAAAGAGAGATTTTTTCGAGTGGTATTGATCTTCAGATTGAACAGGCGAGTCTTACTCAGGAGTCCTTCCTTGGGACAAGCTCTCAAAGCAGTCACCCTCTTGGGCAAAACGATGTATCAGATAGCGACGTAGCAGATAACAGTGGAAATATACCGGCGATCTTGAAAGAGCAACAAGAGGTGGCGACGGAAGAGATAGGCCAGGGAGCCGAGGGAAGACGGACTCTTTTGCCAAAGCGCAAAAGTGAAGAAGTGACGGCAACGAAAAAAATTGGTTCACGAAATATGTTCGTTTCGACCGCTGGTAGCCTTGTCTTTGTGTTGGCTTTGTTTCTCGGGTTTGCCTGGTTTATGCGAAAAAACCAGCCGATTTCTGAGAAGAAAATTCCCACGGAGGTCGTCGAAGTTTTGGGAAAAATCCCCTTTACCAAGGAGCACCATTTGCAGCTTATTAGTGTCGGTAAGAAGCTTGTTCTGCTCTCTGTCACTCAACATGGCATTGAGCCCGTCTGTGAGGTAAGCGAACCCCAAGAAGTACAACGTCTGAAAGGACTGTGTTACGGCAGTGACAAAAATGGTTCGACCACTTCGTTTCGGCAATTGCTTAGCGATGCGGCCAAAGAGCCTGCTGGCCCAGGTTTTTTGGGGAAGGTGTAGAGAGTTAATGAACCGACTGGTAAGCGATTTCATGGCATTACGAATCTTTGGGGCCTTACTCCTTTTTTGTTTCGGCTTCCCGTTAGAGACGGCTGCTCTTGGGCAAGGGCCAGTCGGTGAGAATAGTATTCAGACGAATTTCCCGAGTCAATTACAGGCTGAGACTGAGAACGAAATTAGTAACTTTTTGAACTCGGGCCCTGAAAAATGGACGAGTAGAGAAGGATTGTCATCGACGATTCAAATTATGTTGTTGTTGACCGTTTTGAGCCTGGCCCCGGCTGTATTGCTCATGACGACCAGCTTTATTCGAATTGTCGTTGTTTTAGGGATACTACGTCAGGCATTAGGGACGCAGCAGCTACCCCCCGGGCAAGTGATTACCTCAATTGCACTTTTTCTTAGCCTTATGATTATGACCCCTGTCTGGACTGAGGTTTATAACGATGCAATTAAGCCCTATACCGATACCTCGATACCAGAGAGTGAGAGAATTGAACTCGACGAAGTATGGGAAAGAGGCTCAAAGCCGATTCGGGCCTTTATGATTCAGCAGATTGAAATGGCGGGAAACGGCGCCGATATTTGGATGTTTTATGACTATCTTCCCAGTGAATCGAGTGGTCACTTGCCTGAAAGTTATGAAGAGGTACCGACACAGGTATTGATTCCTGCTTTTATATTAAGTGAATTAAAAACGGCCTTTCTGATCGGTTTCCAGCTCTATTTACCCTTTCTAATTTTGGATATTGTTGTGGCGAGTGTAACGATCTCAATGGGGATGATGATGCTCCCTCCAGTAATGATCTCACTACCACTTAAGCTTTTATTGTTCGTTTTGTTAGATGGTTGGCATTTGGTCATTGAAATGTTGCTTCAAAGTTTTGTTCCCTATTCTTGAGAGTTAACAGGATCGTTGTATGCGCCAAGACAAGCTGCTCCATCGATATTACGGTTTTCAAATATGAGCGAAGAGTGTGTGGTCGTAAAAGTGGTTATCAATTAACGATAAGAAAAAAATGAATTCACAAGTTGCTATCGATCTAGGCCGTGAGGCATTAATGATTGTCCTCCTTATCGGATCGCCGATTTTAGGAGTTGGGGTCGTCGTCGGTTTGGTCATTGGCCTTTTGCAGGCACTTACACAAATCCAGGACCAGACGGTTTCATTTGTTCCTAAAATTATCGCTATGGTGTTGGTTCTTGCACTTGCTATGCCGTGGGTATTAGATCACTTGCTTGAGTATTCTGAGGATTTAATCTTAAACATACCAAATACAATTGGAAATCAGTAAAGCGGTCTCTCTCCTTTGGCCGGCTTTAGGCCACTTGCCAAAGAAAAATTGAATACTCCTTTCCTAGGCGAACATGGAAGTCCAGCAGTTTCTAGAATTTCATATGCAACAGTTTACAGGATTTATGTATATCTTGTTGCGGGTAAGTGGACTCTTAATGACAGCCCCTGCAGGTTGGAGTGGTGGAGCGGTTCCCATGAAAATCCGCGCTTTCCTGGCGATTGGGCTTTCGTTTGTTATTGCCCCCGTCTATTGGAAAGACGAAGTGACAGAGCCGGCGACTCTTGTTGATATGTCTCTATTGTTGGCGAATGAGTTGTTATTAGGCCTTTTACTAGGGTTGGGGATATCTTTTTTAATATCAGGTTTACAAACGACAGGGCAAGTTATTGGCCAAATGAGTGGTCTTATTTTGGCCGATGCATTTGATCCGACAAGTGGGGGAACAGTCTCTATTTTTTCTCAACTACTCAATCAAATCGCTTTGGCAATCTTTTTGATAATTGGTGGTCATTTAGCTTTGATCAAAGCACTGCTTGAGACATTTACATGGCTTCCCCCTGGGGAGACTGTCTTTAAAACTTCACTCGTTGAAAGTCTCAACCAGGTCGTCGCCCATAGTTTTGCCTTGGGGTTACAGATAGCTGCCCCTATTATTATTGCTCTTATGTTGTCGCTGGTCATTTTGGGGCTGATCTCTCGAACCTTGCCTCAGTTAAACATTTTGGCCGTCGGCTTTAGTTTGAATGTCTTTGTTATGACAGGTGCGTTGTTTCTTTCGTTACCTGTGTTAATGACGATATTTACCGATCAATTTATTCCGACGATCGACTTTTTGAGTGAAGAATTACGTCGCCACTATTTATCTGAAGAAGGAGGATAACAGTGGCAGCAGATGACGGCGAAAAATCTCAAGATCCAACCCCTCATCGTCGTGAAAAGGCGAGAGAGGAGGGGCAGGTTGCCAAGAGTCAAGACCTCTCTTCGGCAGTTGTTTTGTTAGGTGCTGTGTTGTTATTGATGTTTTGGGGTGAGTCAATCGTCGAGTTTATGCTCGTCTTTACAAAGGGACAACTTCAGGGTGATTTTGCTCAAGTTGTTGACTCTAAGTCGGTTGCAGTTGAGATCAATTCGATACTGCTGGGGCTTTCGCAAGTTTTATTGCCCCTTCTTGTCGGGTTAATGATTGTCGGAATGTTGTCAAATATTGGACAGGTAGGCTTTCTGTTTCTACCGAAGAAACTAAACCCCGACTTTAGCAAATTAAGTCTTATTAAAGGGCTCAAACGTCTATTTTCAATAGCGAGTTATGTCCGGTTAGGCTTTGGGATTTTTAAGGTCATTGTCGTTGGCGCCGTCGGGTTTTTAAGCCTTTGGAATGAGTGGGAAACGATCCTCGATCTTGGCTCGAAAGAGACACTGGCTATTGGTGCCTACCTGTTCCAGACGGTACTATGGACCTCATTGTACATAGCGATTGCGTTGCTGATTTTGGCGATTTTTGACTACATGTTTCAGTCGTGGAAACACGAGCAAGAGATCAAAATGACAACGCAAGAAGTCCGCGAGGAAATGAAGCAACTTCAAGGTGATCCACAAATTATAGCGCAAAGGCGACAGGTCCAGCGGCAAATGGAACTCAACAGAATGTCGTCATCCGTTCCCGAAGCCGATGTCGTCATTACGAATCCGACCGAGCTGGCAATCGCCCTCAAATACGATATCAACACGATGATCGCACCGACAATTGTCGCCAAAGGGGCTGGTCTGATCGCCCAGAAAATCCGTCGGCTTGCTCTCGAAAATAACGTCCCGATCGTCGAGCGAAAACCTTTAGCCAGAGCACTTTACGCTGATGCCGAGATCGGCGACGTCGTTCCCGCCGAGCAGTACGCTGCCGTCGCCGAGGTCCTCCGATACGTCTATGAGCTCAAAGGGAAAAAGCTCCCTGCTCTTAGTTAATAGCTCGTATAGCCAGCTCTACTTTCACCAATATGGGTAGAAAAAGTAGTTGATTTTGACCAAAAACCGGGCTGTTTCTGGCAGTTTTTCGGCGATCTCTTGGTAAAAAATTGGGAAAGGGACGACTTTTACACTCTGCTTTTCAAGCGACACCTCAGGCCACATCGTAACGATGTGGCCTGAGGTTTTTGATTTTATGAATGAATTTTTTCGTAGGTAAACAATGTGACTTGCTAATGAGTCCAAACGCAAATAGTGTCTTGGCGAACCATGCAAGTAAATTGGCACACTACAAATCAAGACGCGAATATTTTGCTAACAGATAAGCTTAACCAGCTAATTTTCTCCATCTTTTGGCCGGAGTTTTTGGTGTGTCTTACTCGATTGGGTAGCCGTAGTTGTCAAAATAATCTTTCCAGTGTGTATTGATGGCGACTTTCAGATCGTCGGGAAGGTTGTGTCTGTTTGTCTTATAATCTTTTTGGCTCTGAATATAACTTTCTAAATTCGGTCTCATTTTTTCAAAACCGTCGAGGCCAAGGTCGTCATAAATAGACCGGACTGTCGAAAGGGGGTTTTGAGCGACCTCGTCGTATCGAATTTCGACCAAGTTTTCTGAAGGAATCTCTTTTTTGGCCCTCTCATAGGCAGGGTACATCTGGTGATAAC
>JALCBQ010000054.1 GCA_028066335.1 Pirellulaceae bacterium | reverse complement strand
AGCGGAAGCAGAGCCATGAAAGACCTAGCCCGACAGCTAAGGAGTAACCGATAAGGCGAAAGAGGGTAATTGCTCCTTCTTCATCGACGGCGACATTATCTACAGATGGACCACCAAGGTGAAAATTTTCGTCCCTGATACCGGCTTCTTTTGAAAAAATCCTAAGGAGCCCACGTGGACGCCCTAAAATTCCACGTCCAACGACACGGTTTAAATCGAGCTTCCCTGATTCTGTTAAGGTTATAAGTAGACAGGTCTGTTTGCCATCAGGGCCATAGAGGGCACCTTTTAGACGACTTAAGGCAAGCTCTCTTGGATTGGAAGTCTGAGAAGTATTAAGGGTGCCGTTCTCGCCAGCCAAAATCTCCAGTACATCTGGGCCGCTGTTCGCATCTTTGAAAAGACGTGCCTCAAGGTACTCTGGGTCTTCATAAAATTCGACAGGGAATTCACCTAAGGGGCGAGCCTGAGAGAGAAAGTTCGCACCAGTTACCAGTTTTTCGCTAAACCGCCAAATCGCCCCCGGGAGGGTTTGTTCGCTGTCCCACTGGTAAAGCTTGGCAACGGCACCTTCAGAGAAATGTTCCGGGTTAAGATCTTCTTTGACGACAAAATACCACGATTTGTCCCTGCCTTGCAACCATTTTTCGTTAAGGCCGCCCCAGTTAAAATGGTCATCTTCAAGAGTGTAGAGTCCTAACTGGTCGCCTAGAAATTCACCTTCTGAGTCAAAAAAACGATGGCCGATAAATTTGTCGTGGGCGTGGATATTGGCGTTAATTTTTTCACTAAGATACTCAAGACTTCCGTCACCTTCTTGACATCCTGGCCAGCTTGCAACGACAAACTGTTCGTGCATAAATTGATCACGAAACCAGGCTAGCTCCTTAGTCTCGGGAAATTCAGCTGGGAGCCAGTCTTTGACATCATTTTTCATCCCTTGGAGAGCCAGCTTTGCTCCACGTAAAGAGAAAGGAACGATGAAAAACACAACGGCCAGTATAAGCAGCGACCAGCGACTAAAAAAGGTTTTCGAATGTTTCGGTGAATTCATACGTGCCTACAAAAGCTGCAAAACAACAACCTGCTAAGTCACTAATTAAAGAAGACTTAGGTTGAGTGGATATCGGTCTTGGTTATTGTAGGAAAGGGGGCAGCAAAGGAGAAATATTGAAAAATGTTGAATCCGAATATCTCAAAGTACCAAGATAAATCTCGGGACCTAGTCTGAGTAGGGCAAATATAAAGAATTAGCTTTTATTTTTTACAGGTTTAGGCTATTTTTCAGCAAAACTAAATAAGAACCCCTTTATTAAAATTTACTACAGCTGGGATTACCAAACAAAGTCAAAGCCGGCAGAGAGAGATTGGTATAGGGCATCTCCGCCTGTGTTGAGTCTTGGAAAGGTCGTTGCGTTAAGTTCCATGTTTTCAGGGGCCAAAGCGAGCCCATTTAGGTAGAGCATGTCAAATGAGAGGTGAAAACTCGACTGTGGTGTCAGCTTTAGGCGAGAGTCAAGACTCAATTCACCGAGGAAAACAAGGTTGACTTCGTCTACTTCTTCTGTTCGAACTGTCGTTACAAAGTTACTAACATCGTGAACCTGACTCGTCCGATCGGCAAAATTCACTAAGCCACCGAGGCCACCTTTGACGCCAAAACTCCAGTTTTCGTAATCTTCGTAATACTCGCCTCCAAGGTGTATACCAACCATATTGTTATCTGTTGTTGTTCTGTAGGTCCCCATAAATTGGGCTGTATTCACTCCAAAGCTGCTATATAAAAACCGTTCGTCAGCCGAAATACCGCGAAGCCCAATATAATAAGCTGGCATGCTACTAGGGGAGGCCTGTTGTTCCCAACTACCATCAGGTTGCATGACTAGCCGATCACGAGCGGGTCGGTTCTGGATTTTATAATTAATTGCTACGCTATTCAGGTCAGCTCGGTAGAAATAGTCCTGAATACTAGCACCGTTAAAGCCCCCAATCGTTATTGCGTTTGGGCCTAGGAGGCTGCCAATTTGCCCGGGGCTAGCCGATTCAAATTTTGCACGCGTAACCCAGTTGAAGGAACCGAGATAGGTCAACTCAACCATGTGCTCTCGATTGTTTGTATCGCGTCCTAACATCTCACCAATGGTGAATCGTAGACCAGGCTCAAAGGTAAAAGCCGCCTTGTCGGTATAAAATTCAGGGAAGTTACTGGCAAAGGAAAAATCTTGTGCTATTAAAACCTTTCTAGGAGGCGACTTCGTCATAAGGACAAAATCGATTTTCGCATAGCGGCAACCATTCAGGAACCAGTCACCAGTACTGCTGAAAAAAGGAGCTTCTTCAATTTCGTCTCCTTCGATAATCGACATAAACCCTTTGTCATTAGAAAGATACGAACTTCCTTCTAGTAAGGACCCTTCTGTGGGACCTGCTGAAACTGTAGGCACAGTCTCTGCGTTCGAGAAATCGCCTATCAAATTTGTGTTGATCTCGAGGGGGGACATATCAAAGTTAGAGGGCATTTCTTGCCCAGATACGAGCTTACTGGAAAAACAGGCACAAAATAAGAGCGAGCCTGTCAAGCAAAATATCATAGACTTCAAGGATGGCATTGTGCCGTATCTCCTTTGGTGGCAACAGTTTGTGGGATTAGAGGGCTCCCCCCACATGCCCCCTACAAAAGGGCAATCTGGTATAGGTATCGGCATCGTTGGTACCGGCACCGTAGGTATAATTGGAAAAATCGGCACTTCGGGAGATTCGGAGGGGGATGTTTGGTGGAGCCTCCTTGATCAAAGAAACAGAGACAAAAATCTCCCCTTAAATAGTTCAATCTCCCCTTAAATAGTTCTTTTAGGGAAAATTTTCTGTCAATATAAGTAGAAAAAGTGGGCAATTTCTGGCAAAAAGTGCCCACTTTTTACCAAAAACGGACCGGTTTCTGGCAAACATGTTGACGATTTTGCAATTTCTGGGGGCAAAGTTTTCCTGTATGGCAGTTGGTACGAATCTGATAGTCCACGACTAGGCAACTCGTCGACTAAGCACTTGTCATATTGACAAAGATTTCCCATCCGTTACTAAAAACTTCGGTGAGGGTAACAAAAATTTGTAACAAAGGTTTACTGTTTTTTTGAGGAGAAGGCGATAGAAATTTACTACCAATGGATTTTGCATCTTGGTAAGGTTTCTTGAATCATTTTCTCAATCCGTTGTTTTTCGTCGTTAGAGAATCGGTTTTCTCCTAGATGGATATCAGTTAAATTTTTCAATTGCCCAATTTCAGCAGGGAGAGTGGTGAGTTGGTTACTACTGAGGTTAAGCACTTCTAGATTTTCGAGTTGGCCAATTTCGGGAGGGAGAGTGGTTAATTGGTTGATCTCGAGGAGAATCCCTCTTAGATTTTCGAGCTGACCAATTTCGGCCGGTAGAGTGGTGAATCGGTTGCCCCCAAGGCTAAGCACTTCTAGTTTTTCGAGTTGACCAATTTCGGGAGGGAGAGTGGTTAATTGGGCGTTAAGGAGATCAAGGGTTAGGAGGTTTCCGAGTTGTCCAATTTCGGGTGGGAGAGTGGTTAATTGGTTGCTATTGAGGCGAAGCGTTTTCAGTTTTTTCAACTGCCCAATTTCGGCCGGCAGAGTCGTTAATCGGTTGGCCCCGAGGCTAAACACTTCTAGTTTTTCGAGTTGGCCAATTTCGGGAGGTAGAATGGTGAATTCGTTCGTACTGAGATGAAGCATTTTTAGATTTTCGAGCTGCCCAATTTCGGCCGGCAGAGTGGTTAATCGGTTGCCCCCGAGGTTAAGCTCTTCCAGTTTTTTCAATTGCCCAATTTCGGGAGGCAGGATAAGTAGGTCATGACCACTAAGATCCAAACTTATAGAACCTTCTTTAGCACAATCATAAATTTTTTGAAGGACATATTTACGTTGGGTCTCTCCTGACTCTTTAGCGATAGCCGCCTCCAGTTTGGCCAGAACTTTTTCGTCGTCGTCAGGTTCGCCTTGAGCTGGGAGAAGGTATATCCCTAAGGCCAGCACAATAGAGAAAACAGCACCGATTAGAAGAAGCAGCGACTTAGAACGCATGACACTGACCTTTAAATGGAAAGCAATCACATAAAATAGAACTCGGCAATTAACCTATCGTAGCGAATTACGCTACCAATAGCAACAAATTAGATTCCCATGAGAGCGACGTACTCGATATTCACAGATATTTGCAATATCTTGTTTTCAGTTGGTAAAGGCCTATTTAAATTACCACGCAAACATTTGGCCTTATTTGAAAATTGCTCTGAGGCTATGAGACTAAAAAAAGGGCTGGCATTTCGCGCTCGCTGGAAATTGATGCTTCAAGAGTTTCAGCGTCGTGTGTTCAAAGACTGTAAGCCTCAAAAGAGGCCAGAAACAATATCAGCAGATCGCATCTATGTATGGCAGATGCCTTTTTTATGGTTTAGAAATAGGAGAGGAAACAGTAAAATAGATTGAGGTAAGTGTTTTCGGAATTGCGGGGGATGCAGAAAGATGCAGGTAGTTACTTGTTATACTCACAACCTTGTTGGGAAACGATTTTGTTGGTGGAGACCTGGGTGAATTTGTGGTGTTAAGAACATTAGAGCGTTTAATCGTTCAATAAGGTTTGCATAAATGAAAATTAAATGGGGAAACATTTTTATAGGTATTTTAGTGCCTCTGGTATGAGGTATGACATTTCTCGCTCTATTTTTTCCAGCACTGGTATGGGGACAAACCGAATATGAACAAAGCTCACACGCTGACGTTGGAGGGGCAGAACAGGAAGGTAATAATTATGCTCTAGAATGGATGTTAAAGCAAGCAAATGACTATGGTGTTAATGTGGATCTTCATTATCCTCGAATGTAGTTTTTTCTTTTATCGGAGTTAAACAATGTTTCTTGATAAAAATATTCCGTTTCGAAATGCGCTTGTAGTTTTTAGTTTTACACTTTTCTTATCAGGGTGCTCGGTAGTGGCAAATAATAAAATACGGCAGTTTACCTTTCGCCCCCCGACAAAAGCAGAGTATGTCTACGTTGTAGAAGTTGCGCCCTATGGAGAAAGGGTTCGTTGTGGCAATCTTGCGTTAGGCGATAAGACATTACATCTTGGAAAACGAGGGCCTCATCTTTCAGAAGAGATGACGATCGTCTGGCAAAAATCTAAGGAGGATGGCACTTTTTTTGAAGAAAAAATATCGACATCGGTCTCTATCAAAGATATTCCTAAAGAAAAACGAACAAACCATATTATCTTTGAGTATCATGGTGACGAAAAATGGACTGTCCGTTTTGGTGAACCTGTAAAATAGATTAGACTTCATTCTTGTTAAAAGCCTGAGGCCATTTTGGATAACTTCCAAAGTGGTTACTTTTCATGCATTTTTTTATTTTTCTCGCTGTATTTTGTGCTGGCATCGCCACCACCTTTTATTCGAGGTGGGCGAAATCTTTCTTTCTATTGCTTTGAGGGTTGTCATAGTAAATGCAATTTTTGGTACTATATCAATTATTTTATCGTTTGCTAAAAATTACTAGTGGTTTCGCTCTGGGGACTCTCTGAAAAGAATCTCAAGATATCGGCGACAGTCAATAATTTAGAAGGTGAGTCGATTAAAGAGGAATCGTTGGGTAGCTAGAGGCATCTAAATTTCAGATGGCGAATTATTCGGATAGAAATAGAGGTTCATCGGAGCTTAACCAGAGGACACTCCCTAGGCTGAAAGTTCTCTGCGGACTGATCGAGATGAATGAAATCACAAATACTGATTAAAAGACCCCTTCGGATATTACAGTGACAGTAAAGGCAAACATCCAATGGGTGTTGTACATTTCAATGTTGTGGTTTGGTTGCACGCAACTTTGTCGAAAGAAACCTATGAATGTATTGCCGAGTCTTTGGTTCAATAGTTAGGAGGGTTTTACTATCTTTGGAGAAATCTATCGCCAAATTCGCCAATCTATTGAAGGTTGTTTTTCCGGGAATATTCGTTTTCTATGTGAACCTTTACTTTGACACTTTGTTCTGTTAAACTAACGTGCTTAAAATTAGATGCTGCCCTTTTGCTTTTTCTGAGAATTTTCGGATGACCCTAAGCCACTTTCTGCACTCCTTGTTTAGCGATGGAAAACTAGGTGTTGGTAAGGTTGAGCCTTTAGATACGATTGATTTTGATTTAGCTGAGGAAATACTCGAAACGTTTGAAAGTCAATTTCGTAAGGAGTTTCCTGGCGAAGCACCTGTGTTCAATACCAAGGTGGCAAGTTGGGCTGGTTTATTATTCTATCGAGCCTGCCAATTTTTATTATTTCGTGAATATAATGAAGAGCAAATTGAAGCTGCACTTCCTTATCCTCTTGAAGAAAAATCTACCCCAAGCATTCATTATTCAGTGGATTTGGTCTTCAGGTTCATCCCTGAACTATTGAGATTTGCTAAAGACGTATCTGAGAAAGACCCTTTGGTTAATCATATAAAAAAGTGGGCAAAAGATTGGCCATTATCCTCAGTTGGTATTGAAATTGAGAGTGAGATCAATATTGATTCGATAGTTGAGCACCCCGGGTTATTGAGATTTTACATAGACAGGATTATCTCCAGAGAAGATAAAGAGCGTGTGAAAGATCATCGTGTTCAACAAGAAATTATATCGACAGCTGGCCCTTATCCAAAATTATTAGAAAAAATCAGCCACTTAATCCCAGCAGAAGAAACATTGGAAGTCTTTAATGAACAATAGTGCAGTACAGGCAGAAGTTTTATTGATCGGCAAAAAATTAAGTGAAGACATTCTACGCCCTATGAAGGGGATCTTTGTTGGGAAGGATGAAATCATCGACTTGCTGGGAGTTTGCTTGGTTGCTAGAGAGAATCTATTTTTGCACGGACCACCTGGAACGGCTAAAAGCGCACTGGTGCAAGACCTTGCAAAGCGGATTGAAGGCAATGTATTTGATTATCTTCTTACACGGTTTACCGAGCCGAATGAGGTGTTTGGCCCTTTTGACATTCGGAAATTGCGAGATGGAGAATTAAAAACAAACACCGAAGGCATGTTGCCAGAAGCAACGTTTGTCTTTTTGGATGAGCTTCTAAATGCTAATAGTGCGATACTTAATAGTTTGCTCCTCGTTCTTAATGAACGTGTTTTTCGACGGGGTCGCGAGACACAGCTTCTTCCCACTTTGATGGTTGTAGGTGCCAGTAATTCATTGCCTGACGACGATGCTCTGGGGGCTTTGTTTGATCGATTTCTGCTGCGTGTTACTTGTGGCTATGTGCCGCATGAAGAACTATCCAACGTACTTGATGCAGGGTGGAAGCTTGAGCAGACCTCTGTCAAAGAGCGTAAAACAGTTTCTCTCACTGAGGTAAAGGACCTTCATAATCTAGTAAAACATGTTGATTTTTCAGAGGTGCGATCACACTATGTGGAGCTGATTCGCCGACTTCGACATGCGGGCATTAGCGTTTCTGACAGGCGAGCGGTTAAGCTACAACGAGTGTTGGCTGCGAGTGCCTTGTTATGTGGTAGGCTAAAAGCGAACCGTACCGACTTCTGGGTTCTGCGATATATATGGGATACAGAAGAGCAGAAGGACATATTGAATACAATCATTGCAGATGTAATTGAGAAGTCTACTGATGAAGAAAAGGAAGAGTCTCATACTCGTTCTCAAAATAATGAGGCTCCTAATCCTGAACACCTTTCGCAAGATCTAGACCAACTTGAGACCAAATTAAAAGATTCCGATCTCAATGAACGTGACTTGGCTTATTTACAAGATCAGCTTGGGATTCTTTCCTCCCGTAGCCAATGGGTTGTAGAAGATCAACAACGCGAGTTCCTCGATAACAAGATACGTGGTCTTTGGGATCTTTTAGGGGAAAAGTAATGAGTTCGCACTGGGCCCTGAAAGTTGCTTTAGAAGACGCGCCCGTCCTTGGCAGACTGCGTCATACAAGAGAAATAACTGTTTGCGAGGAAGAAGATTACATCTGGGCGCAAGGGACGAGTTTAAATACACCTCTTGACGAAATGTTGCGTACCATTCCTGGCTTCCGATTTAATGTGCTCGAAGATAATCAGCTTGTTCAACACGATAGGTCAGTTCCATTAGGATATTTGCCCAGTAAACCGTGGGTGCCTATCGCTAGCTGGTTACGGGTTAAATTGCCATTTGCCAGTCCTGCAGGAAACCTGAGGTGTTCTGTCCAGATTAGTTTAGTTCGCTCAGAAGTTTTGTATGAGCCAGATGTGTTGATTGCAAATTATAATGATTGGTACAAGTACTCTGTTAACGCATCAAGTTTACGGTTAGATTGTCTACAATTTGCAATGAATGGTGGGGCAATGGTGGTAATTCAGGGGAGCCCACTACCTCCGATTATTGGTAAACACTATGTTAATCAATGCCGAATCGTAGTTCCTGCTGGTTGGACATGGGCTCCGGCTCTTGATGCAAGTGTGCTCCATCGACTGTTTCGTTTGGAGTCAAATGATGTAGCCCTTCTGCATCACGATGGATCGTATGACCTCATTGAAGGAGAGCAGTTTGTTCAAGCGAGCCGAACGGCCGTACGTGCAAGTATGGGAGTGATACCGCATGAGCACTGATGCTCTCAAATATTTCATTCCACCCGGCAATTCACTTTGGCGTTGGTCAGAAGACAAAGAAGCGGTTATTTGGAATGATGGAAGAACAATCGCTTTCAGGGAGGAAGTTTTGCACGTACTGCAAAGTCTTGCGTCTGGTGGTTTGCCATCTCTTGGGGCTATTGTCTTACTGTTGGCAGCAACCAAAAAGAGTTGGCAAGATATTGCTGAAGAAGGCACTATTTCTGCTCTTCTAAACGAGTCCGAAGACTTGCAATCAAAGGGGCTCCTTCCAAGGGTTCTCGATGGATTGGACAGAGTTAATCTGTTGTCAGCAGAGCACCGTAATACCTTAATCGGAAAATCTGAAATTGCCCAGTTGATATTTGAAGGTGCTAAAAACCTCGTCGATCCCAAGACATCGGAAGTCATTATCAAGCAACTTCAAAACAAAGTCTATATTACCACGGTTTCTGAGGACAAGCAGCCTAATTCCGGGATAAATCAACATCGGCGGGATCTTGGATATTTTTTGCCCGGAATTGATCGAGTTAAGGAGGCAACACTTGGGTTGCGGCAAAAAACGGGGCTCGAGGAACTCCCAAAGCCAGTAGCATTTGATTTACCAGAGGCTGAGCGGATACGGGGGCTACTTAAGGAGTTAGAGAAAGATCAAAAACTTTGTGGCTTCTCAAAAGTTTCGCAGCAATTAATGGCTGCTGTTTCTTTGCCGCGATCAATTGCCGATCAAGAAGACGATCTTCCGCTGGGTGGTCTCTCTGATATTTCGAACCGTGGGGCATTGGATCGCCTGTTACTGAGTGAGCTGGCAAATGACGATTTGACCCTTGCAGTGCGCGTTGCCATGAATGAGGCACTGTATTTACAGCGAGAATCCCCCCCTTCGCGGCCATCTCTTCAGCGAATTATTTTGCTTGATTCGGGCATTCGCTCTTGGGGTGTTCCCAGAATTTTTTCCTCCTCAATCGCAATGGCGATCGCTGCTACCAGCGATCGGCAGACAGAGACAGTAATATTTCGAGCGGCCGGTTCGTCCCTCGAGCCGGTTGAATTGTCGACACGAAATGGTTTAATCGCTCACTTGGAGTCACTTCACACTGATTTTCATCCTGGGGCTGCGCTTGTTGAATTTCAAAACCAAATTAATAGTTGGCAGGGTGAGACAGAGTCTGTGCTTATCACGACAGAAGATGTCTACTCCGACCCAGCCTTTCTTAAAGATTTAGAGAGTGGTATTCAGTCGGCGATCTTTATTGTAACAGTAAACCGAGAGGGAAAGTTCACGCTCTGGCAAAGAGGTTCACGGGGTAGAAAAATGATTCGTGAGCTTCAAGTCGACTTGGAACAACTTTTTGAAAAAAATGAATCCACTGAGCTCATTGATCGAGATGCAGCCCAGGGATTACCGGCAATCTTTACACTTGAGCGATTTCCTTTGTTGCTCTCGCACTCGTTGCTGCCAGAAGCGGCCTGCCAGATCGATAGCTCAGCTTCAATTTCGATTGCGCGGGATGGACGTTTAACACTATGGAGAGAACACGACTGTGGTGCAATGGAGCTGCTTTCCAATTTAATGGTAGCAAAAAAATTTGTCTGGAGTTATTTCGATAAACTAGCAGATCGTTTTTATGCTATTGCAAGTAACGATGGGGTTAAATATGACCTATTTCAGGTTGATTTAGAAGATTATTGTTGTCATGCGATTCCTATCCGCACGATAAACATATGCACCACCGTTTGTTCACATAATAGTGCTATCTTTTTTATTTCAAAGAGAAATGTTGAAATTCATAATATGGAGACTGGCGAGCAAATTGGAAATTTAAGATTACCTCTTCATGCAAGATGCGAAAACGGGCGTTTTTTTTATCTATCAGATTCGCCCCAACCATGGCATGTACTTTCATTTAATGGCACTGAATCCGTATTGGAGGAACTTCCTGTTAATCCTAAGTTCCAGCACGAGTTTATTACCATATTTGAAGGTGATAATGGAGAGGGTATGGGTATGTTTGGTATTACAAATCAAGGGGAGATCTACTCCTTTAACACTGAAAAAATATGGGGCACTGGATTCATTCCAGATCCTGCGAACGTATTGCTGGCAGTCTCTGATGACAAGCAACGAATTGCAGTTTCGGATAGAAAGAAGTCTGGTCATTCAGGATTCGATTTAGTTGACTTAAAGGCACATCAGGTGACCCCAATTGTGGGAGATCCAAAACATTGGGTAAAAATAAAATCTCCCCCCAATTTTCAACTAAATCTTAGAAAGCGTTTTGAGTCAATTTACGTTAATGACCAGGGACTTCTTACTTTGACTTCTAGGAAGAACGTTGAGCTAAGCATTCAGTATTTTAGCCATCTTAATCGAATTGGATTTTCAGAAGCCCAGGTCGCCACATCAGAAACCATAGTAAAAAAGAATACGTTTAAACAGCTCCAAACGGATAAATCTTTTGGCTATACACTGCGAGTTGCAAATTGGGAGGATGGTAGCCAAGCATTTCTTGACAGTAGAGGATTGCTTCATCTAAGGAGCTCGGATGAACTGATTCCTGAAATCAGTATCGTCTTGCATGAAAACCATCTTTCAGGGTGGACATCAGAAGGCAAATTCTTTGGCCACGAATACTTTATCGACGATAACTCAGTTACTGATTCGGAAGAAATTTTCATTGATGTCATTCAGAGATTTACAAACCAAATACAATGATAACTATTGATTTACAACTAAAACACCAGGATTGCCAACATTTAAAACCAGAAGCTTGGTATATTGCAGGAGAAAGTGTACAAGGCTGGGTTGAACAAATTGCGCAATGGAATTGTGTACATACGTCACTACGTATATTACCGATGCCGACCTCACAAAATGACCAATCAGTCTCTGGTATTTTAGTTATTGCAAATCAAAAATTGCCCGAAAATTTCACTACTTGGCACCCGGCCTTCCGTTCTCAAGCATCTCAGCTCTATCTCCCTTGTGAGGCGAGTTTGTCACCACAAGTTAACGATGCTGAGTTAAAAGATCTCCTTATTTCTGACAATATTTACGTTTGGCATCCTGGCATTGGATTAATTGTGTTTGAAGGAGAGGATATTCTTCAAATTCATGATTTACTAGTCGCCCCCTATAGTACCGCACAAGACTGGAGTTTTGCCGATCCGGGTATTGTATTTCCACATAAAATTATGTCCCTTTCTCCCGAGATATCGCTTGAAATTACTGACCTCCTATTACCCGGTAAAGAAGATATTGGAGAACGCTCAACTTCTCTCAAAAAATTGCCGAAGGGTCCAAAAGAACCGAGCCAGGGGGTGATTAACAATACTGTTAATGCCGGTAAAAACCTTACCGCTAAAATGATTTATTGGTTGACTACAAAAGTTCCTTCTACTTCCACCGAACACACGTGGATTAATAGTGTAGAAAATTGGGCTATCAATCTAATAGAAACTCATAATAATTTAGAGCTATCAAGAAACAGGGAGATCTCCCGATTGCTGCACTTACTGATGTCTGATCCGGATGAAGGTCTAAAGTTTGCCTTGCCAGTCTCTGGCGGTGCAGGCCGTGGAATTGCTCCTCCCTCAGATCAGCTTTCGCAGAGCAATGTGAACTACACTTGGGAGCACCTTAATGGAGGGCAGGCTGTTGATTACTGGGACCTTTCAAGGGATGACCAATATAAATTGACCACACGTTATCGAGATCTTGCGTCCAGAGAAATCAATCTCGGTCGACATCGAAGAGCAGCCTATATCTACGCTGAATTGCTAGGTGATTATAACTCAGCAGCCAACGCTTTAATGCTAGGCGAGCATTGGCGAGAAGCAGCCATACTATACAAAGTCAAATTAAATCGTCCTTTAGAAGCAGCTAATTGTTATCAAAAAGGATCTCTCTGGACTGAGTGTGTCGCTCTTTATGAGGAATTAGGTGAATATGAAAAAGCAGGTGATATTTATCGTATTTTAGGCCAGACAAAAAAAGCGCATATTGCATATCGTAAAGAAGTGGGAAAGTATCGAGAAAAACATGATTTCTTTGCAGCCGCCGATTTACTTGAAAAAAAGTTAGAGGACGATGAAGCGGCATCCCGAGTATTAGCGTCGTCTTGGCCACAGTCAAGCCAGGCAAATCTTTGTATTCGTCGTCTGTTTGACAAATATGCGAAGCAGGGAAAACACGAAAAAGTGTTAGAATGGGTTAAGCGGTTTCGTGCAAACAGAGAGCCTTTGAGAAAACGGCTAGTAGTCGCTCACCTACTAGGTGAACTTGCAAAGCGATACCCAGATCAGTCAGTGAAAAAGATTGCCACCGACTGCTCTCTCTCTTTGTTATCACGCTGGATACCAGAATCAGACGAGGGGGAAAAGCGGAGGCTGCTCAATTCCCTAGGGGCACTTGTGCCATCAGATCGATTACTACGACGAGACTGTGACCGCTTTTTCAAAAATGACCGTGCTCAAACTAAACCGGCAGAAAAGCAAATACACAAAAAAGCAAATGTAGAACTTGTAAAAACGATTCAACTAGACACCTCTGGTAAATTCAAGACAGCCATTTGTTATAATGACACTATTTATGCAATTAGCGCAGATTCATATCAGCTTAATTTAATACGAAGTGATTGGGAAGGTGATAACGATAGGTCTGCACTTATATGGCGCCTCCCATATAGTGTTGCAGAGTCTAAAATTTTACTCAGTGGTTATAATATCGTAGGTGGGACAGGCCTCTTGCTACATGCCCTTGGACATGATTTATTCACCCAGCGAATCTTTCCGGTGACGGATGCATTCTCTCAGTACGCCATCGTTGGTCCTGTTTCAGGTATGTCGACGGAATTATTGGCTGCTTCAACTAGTAGTATTGGAACTAATTTACTAGAGTTGCGAAATGGTTATCTAAGCCTAATTACTCTTGGAGAAAATGGCAAGGAACTGGGATCGATGGTGCTTGAGTATCCTCAAAAATGGGTTCTTCAGCCTGACTTCTATTCTTTACACACTCGAAATAAAACCAGTTATCTTGGACTCGAAAATGAACTTTGGATTATTGAGAAGAATAAGGTCCAACATAAAATTGAAATGGGAGATTTAATCACTTCGATTTCATCAGGTGAAAATGGAAAAGATTGTTTGGTGACATATGCAGTGGGGAGTTCACTGTTTTGTAGTGATGTAGCCAACGGGTTATCTTCAAAGGAGATTTCTTTAAATATCAAATGTCCGGTAGGTTGCATAAATTATGGGAATTATGTGATTGTTTCTGGAGATAGTCAGTGTCAGGTGTTTTCTCCCGCTAATATGGGAAATACTCTTATTGCAGAATTTTCAATAGACGATGAACGGCCCATTGCTGTATTACCTGCCCCACAGTCAGATCGTTTTGGGATAGTTACTGAATCAGGTAAACTTTTCATTTATCAAATTTGAGATTAGTTAAATCTGGGTACCAGCCATGCCAAGGTCATGTCTTGTTTCAGATTGAGGAACTATGAATATAATTTCTGCCACAAACACGATCCTCTTAGGCAAACCGTACTCGCCACATTTAATAGCTAGTTTTTCAAGGTCTTGAAATTTATCAATACTAATAGGTTTTATTTCGATTGGATTATTATGGTATAGGAGACAATAGTAATTTTAAAATGGTGGATCAATCAATACTGGAAAGGTCAACCCTAATAGGATCCTGTTTGTTTTCTGAAGCACCATGTATACCAAGTCGTAGTCCATTCAGAGAGTACCTCCAACGCTGGCTCGCTTTGGAGCTGTCGCTCCTCTGGGCTTTGTAGTCTCCTTTCTTCCAACTAGATAAGAGTACTAGATCCTCCGGCCTGGTGCCCATAGAACAAGACATAGAGCAAAGGCAGAAATCACTACCGTTTCTAGGTTAAAGTATGCTCGGTAAGCATCTAAAACCGATTTTCCAAAAAAACATTTTGCTCCAAAAAACCTAGATGTTGTTCGTTTATGTTTGAAAAATCATACGACATTCGTCTATGCCTTTAATCCTAATAAGCTATTCGACATGCTTTTTTAATGTTATTCGGTAAAAATTTCATTGCAAATCTTTATAATATTTCCGCAACATCGGGAGGGTGACGACTCCTAACGGATCAACTTTTCTGACCCTTTGCGAATCTCCTACATCTGCTTGTATTCGACGAATGAGATTGATATCTTGACTGGTAAGAATTCGCTCTTCATTTGATTTCTTTACTAAATCAAATGAGGTAAAGTAGGCTGATTCCGTACAAAGAATATCGTGTTTGAAGTGATCAGGGATTAGTGACTGTGTTGCAACGACCTTCATTTCAAGTGGGTTAGGAGATTCAAGGAACAATGGGTCGATCTCCATATATAAGATGTTTTCCCCGGCAATGAGTTCAGGATCAATAGATCGTATTGGGTTACCAACCGCTTGAATAACTGTTAGCTTATTGAGATTTTTTAGTCTTTTGGGGAATGATTGAAGATGATTGTCACTGATAAACAGAAACTCCAGTTGTGTTAACTTTGAAAAGCTAGAGGGTAGTTCTTTAATCTGGTTTGATTCCAGGCCCAATATTTTTAGATTTTTTAATTTGTCAATTTCGCTGGGAATTTCAGTAATTTGATTCCCCGATAAATCGAGCAAAAAAAGGCTATCCATCGTTAGCAGAACTTTTGGAAATTGGTTGAAACGATTTTTCCTGAAGTTCAATCCTTGGAACTTTATATGAGACCACGACTGGGGTATTTCACTGATATAGTTATTTGCAAGGAAGAAAGAATCAGGCCTTTCCTCCCTATCAAATAATTCTGGCAATTGTGATATTTGATTGTCACTCAAATTCAGGATCGATATCCCTGATCCTAAAGCTTCCAGGGGAAACTCGCGAAATCGATTCCCCGAAAGATGAAGGTCGAGCACTCCATTGCCACAGGAGGCAATCTCCTTGGGGAGCGACTCAATAAGGTTGTTGTCAAGGAACAGTCGTGCAAGACTGCCAAGGTTACCAATTTCGGGTGGTATTGATTTTATTTGATTGTCTGATGCATATAAATAAGTCAGCCCATTGAGCATACAGATACTCTTGGGAAGCTCTGTGAGTTGATTCTGGCTAATGTCGATGTAATCAAGATTCTCCATAGAAGTGACCGACAATGGGATCGTTTTCAATCTGTTTCCAGAAATGTTAAGAGAGCTAAGAGAACTTAGCTTTGTTATTGGTTCAGGTAACGTTACAAATTTATTAGATCGCAGATTGAGCGTGTCTAATCGATCTAAATTTCTAAGTTCCATCGGAAGTGTAGTAAGCCTATTATTATTTACAGATAGATGCCAAAGCGACCTCAGCTTTCCAATTTCACCAGACAGAGTCTTAAGGCGATTATCGGTGACCCGCAACATTTGGAGATTCGTTAGTTGGCCAATCTCGGGTGGCAGATCTGCTAGTTGATTAAAAGAAAGGTTTAAGCCATTTAGGTCTGTTAATTTAAAAAGCTCTTCAGGTAGTTCACTTAGCCCTAGATTTGCCAAGTCGAGTTGATCAGAACGGTTTCTTTTTGCCTCGGCGATTCGTTCTTTGGCAATTTTCATTCCATCAAAGATCAGATCCTCTTCCCCCCTTTTCACATCCTCTTTTATAGATCTTTGAGCAGACAAATTTGGATTTTTAAGAATGTCTATGCCTAGAAAGCAAGCAATGAGAACAAGGAGTCCAAAAAAAGATTTTATACAAGCAGAGTATTTGTGAAGAATTGTTCGCATCGACGGTCCTTTATTATGGTTTTAAACAGATTCCCTAATCTTACTGGCTGCATGAAAGTATTTCAACACAAAATGCCAAGGGGCTATTCGTAAGGAGGTATTTATCCTTGATAAACTCAATTGCCCAGAGGATGCTATAGGAAGTTTATGGCAGGCAGAAATGTCTATTTAAAGGAGATGATCTGAGTAGGGGGATTTCTGTAAACGTTCCTGTTTTTATCAGAGACAGGCGATCTTCTGGAAGGACCTTTTTAATTGTCTAGCTAACTTGGAATAATTGGCTCGTTTGATACAATGGGGAGAGATTTGAGGAACCATGAAAAATGAATTCACAAGAGTCGTCATGTTACACGATCTATTGCCCCCGTTGCGAAGAGAGGCTTCTGGCTTCAATGAGCAGTGGTGGGTTTCGTGGAGTCTGCCCAAAATGTTCAGAGCCATTTCGGTTTCCTTTTCCGATAAATTTTCACAGTACAGATAGTAAGACTCTCTATCTCAACGTTGTTGAAGAGGGTGTGCAAGGTGCCCTTGTTGATTTACCTGTTAAAGAAGAGGAAGATGTTCGAGAAACGGGTTCAGCCAACCAGAAATCTAATGTGGTCACAGAGGGTCTGAATGTTAAAAATGAGGTTTCACCACGAACGGTAGGCCCATCGTTTAAGGGACTTCTAGAAAAAGGGCCGTACAAGCCAAAGTATCCATGGAAAGAGAATGACTGGTTGTACTATCGAATTTGCCGACAATGTGGAGGGTCAGAGGGAGTTATTCATCAGTATAGAGGCTATCGAACTTATAATAAGGTTGTTCAGAGAAACGGTTTTCTATGGCTAGGAATACGTGAAGCTTCGGTTTGTGTACCAGAACCTCGTTGTACCCATTGTTCATCTTGGGTTTCGAGTAGCTCTGCCTCTACCTACTCTTCTTTCATGTTTTATAGCGGTGTAATCTCTTTCGCCGCCATGTTGGGTTATGGTTATATCTTTTATAAACCGGTAGTTCAGTTTTCTCTTCTTTTCATTTTCATCGTGTTAGGCATTGGATTTCTTGTTCTTGCCATTGGGATCATTATTTGGATGTTTGCAGGTGGATTTTGTTTGGCAGTCGTCAATATTTTTCGATCAAAAAAAGACCAAGACAATCAAAGGCATGGCTTTAACCCCATCGTGAACATGCTTTATGACCTTGGATGGCATTCTCCGAATTTAGATAGTGGAGAGGGAAGTTCCCTTAATAAAAAGTTAACCGACAGTGAGGTCGACGTCCTCGCGGCGCAGTGTCGCCAAGAGGCGATCGATATTTTTTCAGATTATATGCTTTGGTCAGAGTCTCAGGCGTTCTTTGTCAAAGGAGAAGCACGAAGAGAGAAAGATTAGGTGGACGATGTGTTTCGATTGAAAAGATTGGAATGTTCAAGCACATAGCGAATGCCTCGCTTAGACCAGCGATATAAATTCAATAGAAACCCAATTCGGTCACTTGTTTTGTCACTTGTTCAAAACGATCTACAGGCCAAAATCCTCGAGCCCTTCCTCAAGTTGCCCAAGCATGAACAAAAACCGATCATCGACGAAGTGATCGGACAGAACCGATTCTTGCAGCAGCGGTACGAACGATCGGCGACAACGGCGATCGAGAGGGAGTTGGTCGGGTATCTGGAAGAGAATCAGATACGATTGTCGTCCTAAAATCTTTAAGGGATCT
>JALCBQ010000053.1:974-18181 GCA_028066335.1 Pirellulaceae bacterium | reverse complement strand
CGGTGGCCTGAGTCGGAACGATTTTATCGTCGCCGCAAAAATCGATGCAATACCACTGAAGACCGTCTGACGGCAGGTACCCTTCTTTCTTATTTCCTGAAGGTTGCAGGGGGTGGTAAAGCCGTTCTCTTACAGAAGTTTTACCTAAAAGGTGACCATGTTGGTACCTTGACAGGGTTGTTTAGGCCGGTGTTTCCACTCTGGTTCCCTCTATTTTGATTATTTATTTCTTGTTGAGGAGGGCCATCATTGGGGCCACCATTGTGGAGCTGGTTAGAAATTTTTTCAAGAGAGGTCGCTTGGGCGAGCCGACTTTTGGGCTGTTGTCTCTCCTCATTTTTACGGATCATAGGTGTCCAGGTGGCAAATGTCTTGCCAGGGAGGTCGATATAGACTTCTCGATTCGCCTCTAAATTTACCCCTTCGGTCGTTTGATAGCGGACATAAAGTTGAAGTTTTTCGTTCTCTGGCCGACTACTGACCCACGGAATTGCCAGATGAATTCCACGACCTAAGGCCGATTGCCCAAGGACCGCTCTCGTCTCTTCAGCGGTGAAATCCCAGCGAGCAATTCGGGCGGTCGGTCCCTCTTTTTGTGGATCGAGAAGAACAACTGAAACGGGACCGGCCAGGGGGACGTATTGGCCAGTTTGATTTCTTGGTTCGAAAACGACGACGATCCCTTCGTCACCGGGGCGGTTGTCACGGTCGTCGCCACCTGTTAACAAGGGATTGAGCCAGATCGAGGTGACCGTTTGGTCGGCTGGTAGATCGTTTTCAGAACGGGTGCTAATAAGGTGGGCCTTACCACCGTTAATATGGTGGTTGGTCGAAGAGTTGTTGTCGACGTAGTGGTCGGGGAACTCAGTATGGACTTCGTTATGATCTTTGTCGATTGTGTCGCCTATGTCTAAATCAGGGATAATCAGATCGATCTCGTCGGTACCTGTTTCTGATGGTTCGGTCGAGAGCGATTTTCTTAGAGCTTCGTTTTCACGCTGTGCTGAATCGAGTAGATCGTGGAGATACTGATTTTCGTTTTTGAGTTCGTAGGCCTGGTCTTCGAGCGCCCTTTTTTCTGAATCAAGTAGCTCAAGGTAGGTCTCGCGGGGGCGGACACGGCCACAACCACTACCAATAAGGAGGGCTAGCGTCAGGAGGCCCAACAACGGGGTTGAGAGGGGGTCAGAACGTTTAAATAAAAGGTGCCAAGCGATCATTGAACAACGGTTCCACAGTGGGCGACCAAAAGGTGTCGCGGGTCGAGAAAGTATTTTGGGCTCTAAGGGTACAAAATTTCTCGTTTTGGGGCGAGTTCAATTTGGGAAGAATTTTTTAGAGGCATTTTTATAAAAACAGGGTAGGTTTGCAGCGGTAAAACAAAAAAAGAGAAGAGACCGAAGGCTCTTCTCTTGAAAGGTATAAGAACGCCACTTTTAGGGCTATTTCGAGAGAGTGGATACTATTGTTCGGTCGCTGATTCGATCACTTTATCGACGAGCTTGTACTCGGCTGCCTCGGCTGCCGAGAGAAAGTTGTCTCGGTCGGTATCTTCTGCGATTTTTCCGAGAGGTTGGCCGGTATGGTGGGCCAAAATTTCGTTGAGTTTCTCTTTGGTTTTTTGAAACTCGGTTGCATGGATTAAAATATCTTCGGCTGTCCCTTGCATGCCGGCAAGTGGCTGATGGATCATAACCCGTGCGTTGGGCAACGCATACCGCTTGCCCTGCGCTCCGGCAGTAAGAAGGAGGGCACCCATCGAGGCAGCCTGCCCAATGCAGTAGGTTGCCACATCGCAGCTAATAAACTGCATGGTGTCGTAGATAGCCATTCCGGCAGTGACCGATCCACCTGGCGAATTAATATAAAGATTGATATCGGCTTTGGGGTCTTCGGCGTAGAGAAAGAGCATTTGTGCAACGATCGAGTTCGCCATCTCATCGGCGACCTGAGACGTTAAGAAGATAATCCGGTCTTTCAGTAAGCGACTATAAATATCAAAGACACGTTCTTCACGCCCACTCTTTTCAACGACGTAAGGGATCAATGGCATCGGTATCTCTCCACCTGTTATATATCGGTATGTTTGGAATATTATTCAAATAACGGAATCGGGAAGGCTACATAGGTTTCTAGCAAATGGTTTACTCGTCGTCACTCTTTTCTTCTTCTGGACGGGTGAGAATATCATCGACAAGCCCGTACTCTTTAGACTCGGTCGCCGTGAGGAAAAAATCTCGGTCGGTATCTTCTGCGATTTTTTCGATTGGCTGGCCTGTGTGAGCTGCCAAAATCTCATTGAGCTCTTGCCGATTGCGGAGGATTTCATCGGCCTGGATTTTAATATCACTGACTTGGCCACTAACACCACCGTGTGGTTGATGAACCATCACACGTGAGCGAGAGAGGCAATATCGCTTGCCTGCCTCGCCCCCAGCAAGCAGAATAGCCGCACCGCTGCAAGCTTGTCCGACACAGTAGGTCGCCACTGGACAAGTCAGAATTCGCATGGTGTCGTAAATCGCCAAGGTTGAGGTAACCGAACCACCGGGTGAGTTAATATAAAAATCGATCTGTTTGGAGCGGTTTTCACTTTGCAGGTAAAGAAGCTTCATAACGAGCTCGTTGGCGTTACCGTCGTAAATCTCTCCCTGAAGAAAGACGATCCGGTTTTCAAGAAGGAGATCACCCAACGTCATTTGACGTTGTCGTTGGTAATCGCTTTGGGCATAGAGCTCGTGGGAGGAAGGGACATTCAAAATGCCGTTGCCGAGATGTGGTTGTTGAGGTAATGACATAGGTTTCAGACGATATATAAGCGGATAGAAATAGACGAAACAGAGAGGCGAGCAGGCTCTTTCGAACTAGAGCGACATGCCGAAAGGAACATTATAGATTTTTTGTCTCTTTCGGAAAAGACGGGTGACAGGAAATTCTCAAAGTCAGGGAAAATCGGTGAAAAAAAGAGAGGAGAAACCGAAAAGGGTGGCTACGTATAGTGTAGTGGATAAAAGGGGGAGTTCAGACAGAATGGCAAGAGTGAATTAGGCACTCGAAGAGAGGGGGGAAAGAAGAGAGCAGTGAACAAAAAAGACCGGCAAGGTAGCCGGTCTTTTTTATTTTTTAAAATGTTGTTGACGAGAGATTTCGCCAAAATAGCAAAATCTGGTAGAGAGTAGAGGGTTTGTTGGGAAGTCGGCTACTCCTGGATTTCTGGAATGTCGACCTCCCCCTTTCCGCTTAGAGCAAAATTTGCCGCTGCGGTGTCCGCTTTGGGAAGGTCGTAATCGATCTCTTCAATGGCTGCTTCGGCCGTGATAAGATCGATCACTTTGGATTCGACAATTTGGTTGCGAAGGCTATCCATGAGCCCTCGCTTTTCGATCTGAGCTTTGACCTGACGAGGGGACTGCCCCCCTTGCATGGCAATCTTACTTACTTCGAGGTCATAGTCTTGCTCTTGAGCATCGATCTCTTTTTCTTCAGCGATTCGTTCCAAGATGAAGTGCTCTTTGAGTGCCGTAGCGGCTGAAGCCATGCTGTTTTGGCGGAACTCGTTTTCATAGGCGGCAATCTGCTCATTGGTGAAACCACTCGACCGTAGCTCCATCGTTGCCCGTTCAAGCTCCCGATTGGCCTGACGTTTGAGCATCTCTGGGGGGAGTTCCCAGTTGGCCGATTCGGTTAACAAATCAGTAATCTGTTTTCGAACCTGACGTTGTTGATGGTAAGAGAGCTGGTTCTCCAGTTCGCTACGAAGTGCCTCTTTGAGGCTATCTTCATCGGTGAGGTGACTACCGAATTGTGCGAGAAGTTCGGCGTTGATCTCGGGAAGGGTGTGTTTTTTAAGCCCTTTGAGGGTAAAGGTGATTTCGACTTCTTTCTCACGAAGTTCTTTGTTAGAAGCTTCTTTGCTGATTGTCGCCTTTGCCGTTTTTGAGTCGCCGACTTTAGTGCCGGTAAGGAGGGTGGCAAAGTCTTCAACTTTTGCATCGTGGAAGCTAAGGTTCTCTCTTAGGCGTAGTTCACAATCGGTCGCTGAATTAAGCTCTTGCCCATCATGAGAAGAGACAATATCAAGGGTGAGGTAGTCGTTTGCGGCTGCTGGCCCGTCGTAATTTTCGGGTTTGGCATGTTTTTCAAGGAGTTGATCGAGTTGTGACTGAATGTCATCTTCGGTAAAGTCGCGGACCGACTTCTCAATTTTGAGTCCCTGCCAGGCCGGCATTTCAAAATCGGGGCGGACTTCGATATTGAATTCGAAGGTCATGTCTCCCTCTTCGGGAACTTCGACGGCTGAAAAGTCAAAATCGGGTTCGCTAATTGCCGAGAAATCTTCGTCTTCGTTGACTTGTTCGATCGCATCCATAAGGAGGGAGCCCTTGATTTGATCGCGAACTTCTTTTTTAAATCGGGCTTCGACGATTTTTCGAGGAGCATGCCCTACACGGAAACCGGGGACTTCGGCTTTTGGGAGCATTTCGTCGTAAGCTTCACTAAGATAACGTTCAACGTCATCTCGCGAGATTGTAACCGCAACGTGTCGTTGGCAGGCGCTAGGACTTTTTACGTCGACGGTGAGCTGAAGTTTTTGTTTCTCTTCGGTCGTTTCGTTTTCGGTCAGATCTTCTACTGTCATGTTCTGTCTTTTTTCTTCTGCTATTTAGAGAAAGGAAATGGACCTTATTGCGGACGGAGCTATAGGCGATTTTGGTCTTTTTCAAAGCTCCGCTAAATTCAGACCTAAGTGTTCGTAAGGATCGGTGTCTGGCATAGACTTGTCCCTTACCTCTTTTAGGTTTATAGATTTACGTCAGCCAGGTTCGATCGTCCAGGAAGGAGGGGCACTTTGGCAATCAATATTTTTGCCAAAAGGTTGGGCACAGTTTCTGCCCTCTAAAATCAATTCGATAGTATAGGTCTGACCAAGTCGATCGTAAAGTACCGAGTCTCCCAAAAGTAGAAGTTTTTAAGGGCGGGCAAAGAGGGCGAAATGGCACAAATAGAGAGTGCATCTACTCAACAGGGGGGCAGGAGAGGGCCGAAAAGTCTCCCAAGATTGTCGAGATCGGTAAAAAGAGGAAAAATAGGGATATTTCCCTAATAACAAATTGCAATTGGTAGGTGGTTTGGTAGGTTTAGCGTAGATTGACTTGCTGTTGAATTTCACCCCTATTTTTTTTCAAAAAGGAACCTACTTGATGTTTAGAAACGTTCGTATTCTTTTTGCGGTTTTGGCCGTAGTCACCCTGTTGGGGCAATCGCTCGACCTGGCCCATGGCCAACGTGGTCGCCCGGGTGGCGCCAATCCGGCTGCTAATCCGATCGCTGAAAAGTTTGACAAGACAGTCCATTCGATCCCCATGCGCGACGGAGTCAAACTACACACGATCGTCTATACCCCAAAAAATTTAACCGATGAGAAACTCCCTGTTCTTATGCAGCGGACCTGTTACTCGATCGGGCCTTATGAAGAAGGGGCCTATAAGCGATCGCTCGGTCCTAGCCCACTCCTCCAAGATGCTGGTTATATCTTTGTTTATCAAGATGTCCGTGGGTGCTATATGTCCGAGGGGACCTTTGTCAATATGACTCCTCATGTTCCGGACAAAAAGTCGAAGAACGATATTGACGAGTCGACCGACACCTACGATACCCTCGAGTATCTTTCCAAAAACCTGAAAAATTACAACCAACGGGCCGGTATTTTTGGAATTTCGTATCCTGGCTTTTATTCGGCTGCGAGTATGATCAATGCCCATCCGACTCTCAAAGCCTCGTCACCACAGGCACCGATTGCCGACTGGTGGTACGACGATTTTCATCATCATGGTGCCCTCTTTTTGCCACACAGCTTCAATTTTCTTTCCAGTTTTGGGCAAGAACGGCCTGAACCTACCACGGGCCGAGCTCCACGGTTTCTTAACCATGGCACACCCGACGGCTATCAGTTCTTTTTGGATCTTGGCCCTGTCTCAAATGCCGACACCAAATATTTAAAGGGACGTATTAAGTTCTGGAACGAGTTGATGGAGCACCATAGCTACGACGAGTTCTGGCAAAAGCGAAATATCCTGCCCCACTTGAACAATGTTGCACCAGCGGTCATGACTGTCGGTGGTTGGTTCGATGCCGAAGATCTCTACGGCCCACTTAGCATTTACCAGAGTGTCGAAAAGAAGAATCCAAATGTTACGAACACGCTTGTCATGGGACCTTGGGCTCATGGTGGCTGGTCCCGTGGAAATGGCGACTCACTGGGGAATGTCCACTTTGAGCAAAACACATCAAGGTTCTATGGCAAGTATATCGAGGCACCTTTTTTCAATCATCACCTTAAAGGGGCACCGAATCCGAACCATCCAGAAGCATTTGCATTTGCTACAGGTGCCAACGATTGGCACACCTTTGACACGTGGCCACCTAAAGAGACCGAACAACGAAAACTCTATTTTCATAAAGGGGGCAAACTCTCGTTTGCACCACCTGAAGGTAGAAGAGGCGCCGGTGGTGGAGAAGAAGGCCCCCCAAGTGACAGGCCTCGCCCATCATCTATGCGGTTCGAAGAGTATGTCTCTGATCCTGCCAAACCGGTCCCGTTTACCGAAACGGTCAGCACAGGCATGCCCCGTCCTTATATGACTGACGATCAACGGTTTGCCGCGCGGCGACCTGATGTTTTGACCTTCACAACAGATGTTCTTGAGGAAGATGTCACCCTAGCCGGGCCACTTATGGCAAACCTGCGAGTTTCGACCTCGGGGACTGCCTCGGACTGGATTGTCAAACTTGTTGATATCTACCCTCCCGATGCTCCGAATCATCCTTACATGGAGCCAAATCGTAAGATGGGTAACTATCATATGATGGTCCGAAGCGAAGTGATTCGTGGACGTTTCCGCGAGAGCCCCTCCGAGCCAAAGCCGTTTGTTCCTAACCGTCCGACCCTCGTCCCCTTGAAACTGCAAGATACTTTTCACACCTTCAAAAAAGGACACCGTATTCAGTTTCAGGTCCAGTCGACCTGGTTCCCACTCGTCGACCGGAATCCACAGACGTATTTGGAGAATCCTTACAAAGCTACAGAAGAAGATTTCATCAAAGCGACCCAGCGAGTCTATGTTGGTCGCCGAAATGGAACTTATGTAGAGGTCGGGGTGCTTCCAAATGACAAGGTTACCGCTTCGCGCCTTGAGGTTGAAGAACATGGAAAAGACGACTACACACCACCTGCACGTGGTCGCAGAGGTGGCGGTAGAGGGCCTGGCAGAGGCAACTGAGCCAACGTCCAAACTGTGGAAAGCTTTTATTCTTTCCTCCAAGTCCAATTAAAAAGGGTCGTCTCCACGTCGGAGGCGACCCTTTTTATATGAATAGAACTTAGAAGATTTAAGGGGAGAATAGTGACCTTTGATGGTTGAGCCGATGGTCTAGAACCTTCAAAGAAGTCCGTTATGAGAATAGGAGCCGTTTTATCGAGAAATCCCTCTCTTTCCGAAAGAAGAAGTGACAGTATATGAATTATGAATACAGTATGTGAGTGAATGGGGGGTGGTACTTAAAGGCGAATCAACGGGAAAAAGATAAAAGAAATCAGCGCATAAATAAGCGCACAAAAAAGCGTCGCTGCTTTTGCTTGTTGCCACTTTACTTATTTGCGGCATACAACTTTTATAGCACACGACGTCATCAAAGAGCGGGCGATGGGATTCGAACCCACGACTTTCACGTTGGCAACGTGATGCTCTAGCCACTGAGCTACGCCCGCACGGAAGTTTTTAATAGGTGTCCCATTATAGGTCCCCACCAAAGTTTCGCAAGGGGCCGATCCTATTTTCTTGCGATTTGATAAAAGGGAATCTGCCACCAAAGAGCGTTCTTTTTTGAATAAGGGAGAGTTGTTTGTAACGTAAAAAGGTTATACTAACGAAACTGTTTATAAGGTTGCCAGACTGTGGTCGTTTGTTGTTCTCGTTCTTTTGGTTTTGTGGTCACTTTTGTTATGCCAAAAAAATCGGTTCTCTTCTGGCTTGCCCCCCTGCTTATCTTACCTGTTTTCTTCATCATTACGATCGCCTCTGAAATGCCCCTTTTCCGGGGTATCGATGAGAACGATAAGAAAAATGAAGTCAAGAGAGGTGAAAATGGGCTCGTTGTCGACTGGTACGGAGCAATTTTGGGCTGGCACGGAGCAAAAATGAGTAAAAAAGGGGCTGTTTTTCAAAATTTTTCTACTGATATCAGGGGGAGCAGTTTCCGTGACAGGGGTGTTTTCCAGCAAGATGAAGGGAGCCTCAAGAGAGGCAAACAAGATCGAAAAATCGACAACAAAGGAGCAAAAAAAGAGATGCCTGAAATGAAAAACCGACTCGCCAGCGAGACGAGCCTTTACCTTTTGCAACACGCCCATAACCCGATCGATTGGTATCCCTGGAGTGAGGAGGCTTTTCGTAAAGCCAAGGCAGAAAAGAAGTTAATATTTCTATCGGTCGGTTATTCAAGTTGCCATTGGTGCCACGTCATGGAAAAAGAGGTCTTTGTCGATGAGGAAATTGCGGCTTACCTCAATGAACATTATGTCTGTATCAAGGTTGATCGAGAAGAGAGACCCGATGTCGACGACCTGTATATGCGATCGGTTCAGATTTACAACCGAATCGTTTATGGTAAAAATAGTGGTGGTTGGCCGATGTCAGTCTTCTTAACCCCTGACGGCAAGCCATTTTACGGCGGATCCTATATTCCGGCCAGAGACGGTGATCGAGCTGGCATGACCGGTTTTTTGACATTGATAAACCATTTTCAGAAGTTCTGGACAGATGAGGCAGAGTCGATCGAAAAAGATGCCTCTCTCCTTGCCGGCGCTGTTCAGGAGGAGCTTGAAAACCTGACAAAGGTTCAAGCGATTGATATCTCTAAGGCACTGCCAGCAAAGGTGTTAGGTGGGTTAGAGAAGAAATTTGATCCCGATCATGGTGGCTTTGGATTTCATCCTGGCAACCCTGAGATTCCAAAGTTCCCGGAGCCGTCTAACCTGGCCTTTTTAATTCGATATCGGGATTTTCTGGAAAATGAGGCCGGCTCCGAGAAAAAGATAATCACACAAGTTGAGTCATACATTAAGGTTACGTTGGACTCAATGGCCAAAGGTGGAATCAGGGATCACCTGGGGGGTGGTTTTCATCGGTACAGCGTCGACCGATTTTGGCATATCCCACATTTTGAGAAGATGCTTTACGACAACGGTCAGTTGCTATCTGTTTATGCCAAAGCTTATGAATTTTCAGGTGACGAGAATTACAAGGTAGTTGGTGAAGAACTCGCCGATTTTATTTTGCGAGAAATGCAAAATCCCTCAGGTGGATTTTATGCTGCCTATGACGCTGACTCAGAAGGTGAGGAGGGGACTTTTTATCGATGGGAAAAGGAAGAGGTGAAAGAAATCTTGTCAGAGGAGGAGTTTCACGCGTTTTCTCAACGATATGGTTTGGAAGAGCTGCCCAACTTTGAAGGGAAATACTATGTTCCAAGGTTACAAAATTTGTCGGTAGAAGATGATCTCAAGGAATCTAAACAGTTGCTCGCCTCTTCTAGGCAGAAGCTCTACGAGGCAAGGGCCCGGCGTGAGAAACCCGCTCTCGATACAAAGATAATTGCCAGCTGGAATGGTCTTATGATTGAGGGGCTGGCGAAGGCTGGTGTCGCTTTTGAACGGGAGGATTATCTCAATGCAGCAGAGAAAGGGGCCGAATTCATTCTTTCTAAAATGAGAAATAGTAAGGGGTTGTTGTGTCGAATTTACCATGAAAAAGAGGGTAGTGGAGAGGGGTTTTTAAACGATTATGCCTTTGTCGTTGCAGCTCTTTTGGCTTTACACGAAGCGACTGGTGAAGAAAGGTGGCTAAAAACAGCGGCCGATCTTGCCTATGTTCAGGCCGACCGGTTCGAAGACCCAACCGACGGCAGCTACTATTTTTCTTCGAGTGGTCACGAGGAGCTCTTTGCAAAAATAAAAGACCCTATTGATGGAGCCTTGCCAGCAGGGAGCTCGGTAACGGCTTGTAATTTGGTAACCCTCGGAAAACGGTTAAAGGACGAAAGAACTGTAGAAAAGGGGAAAAAACTGATTGAGTCGACGGCATTTTTGTACGAGCGGGCACCAGTGGCGTTGCCCAAAATGAGCATTGCCCTCCTGGATTGGCTCGAGTATTCGGCCGACTTAAACGAGTAATCATTTGTTAACTTACGGGACTTAATAGGGCAAAGTGAGTAAGAAAACAGGGGGTAAAACATGGCGAATTTGAACAATAATTATTCGTTTCTCGGTTGTGGCAAAATAGGTAGGCAATTATACTATCAACCTTTCCATTTTGTGATCACCGGTAGACAACTATACCTGCTATGGCCTTTTCGTTTCCTCAACTCGATAAAATTATCGACCTTCAAAGTGGCAAGAAAATCGTCGCGAAGAAGTGTTTGACCTTATCGGAGGATTATCTTCAAGACCATTTCCCCCGATTTCCGGTAATGCCCGGGGTAATTATGCTTGAGGCGATGCATCAGGCGAGTAGTTGGCTGGTTCACGAGATGACCGATTTTTCTCATAGCCTTATCTTGCTTAAAAAGGCTCGAAACGTTAAATACGCCGACTTTGTTGCACCTGGCAATGAGCTTCTCATTACGGCTGAAGTCATCAAAGCTGGTGAAAAAGAGGTCTCTTTAAAGGTACAGGGGACGATCGATGAGAAGGTCGCTGTAAGTGCCCGTCTGGTCCTTGAAATCGGCTCGATTCGTACGTGGTACCCCAGCCGAAGTGAGATGGAGCCACGTGTAAGGCAAGAATACCGACAAATTTTTGCCTCACTTTATCAACCTGTAAGTTCACCGACAGAGGCCAGCTTTACCGGCTAAAGATCATCTTGTACATTAGTTGGGCAAGTGCCGATAACTTAGGAAACAGACACAATTTTTTATATTTTGTTCGTTGGAGAAATAGACGAAAAATGGCAGATCAAGAAGAAATTTTCGAAAAGGTACAAGCTGCTTTGGTAGATGCGCTGGGTGTTGACGACGACGAAGTAACTCCTGAGGCGACATTAGTTGGAGACCTTGGCGCGGAATCGATCGATTTTCTCGATATTGTTTTCCGCCTTGAAAAGACCTTTGAAATTGAGATTCCACGAGGCGAGCTCTTTCCCGAAGATGTTCTCAGTAATGCCGAGTATGTTGAAGAGGGCAAAGTCAACGCTGCTGGCCTTGCACTTCTTAAGGAGAGAATGCCCTTTGCTGACCTTGCCAAGTTCGAAGAGAATCCATCTGTTGCCGAGTTTGGGAACATGTTGACCACGAATGATCTTTGCCGTTTTGTTGCGAGTAAAGTTTAAATAACTAGAGGTCGATCGTCGTAATGTTCTAAAGCGATCGTTGTAAAGAGATCAAAGTAAAAGGCACCTGTTTACTCGAGACTCGGTCAGCAGGTGCCCTTTTTGTTTCCTCGAGCATATTAGTGGGGCTCACAAGTTTTTGCTTGCAAAGAAGAGGTTTATAGAAGAAGAGAGATGCGTTGGTTTTGGATTGATCGGTACACCGAATTTATTCACGGGAAAAGTGCCACAGCGATAAAAAACGTTAGCTTTTCTGAGCCACATCTGGTCGACTACGTCCCCGGATTTCCGATGATGCCCAATTCGCTTATTGTCGAAGGGCTGGCGCAGACGGGTGGTCTTTTGCTTGGCGAATATAGCCAGTTCAAGGAACGGGTCATTTTGGCAAAGCTCGCCAAATCGGAGTTTCATCGCCCTGCATTTCCTGGCGATTCACTAATTTACCGAGTCGAGCTCGACCGAATTGATAAAGATGGTGCCGTTATGACAGGGACCAGCCATGTTGGAGACGATCTGCAAGCTGAGGTTGAAATCTTTTTTGTTCACCTTGCTGAAGAGGTCGCTGGCGAGGCACTTTTTTTCCCCGCCGATTTTTTACGACTTTTGAGGAATCTCGCAATTTACGATATTGGTATTGATATCGATGGCAATCGGGTCGAACCGCCTCCTCATATGGTAGATGCGGAAAAGAATCTTTCGGCAAAGTAACCTTTTTTATTGACTTTGGTCGTGAGAAAGTATCCCTCTTATAGTGATCGACTCTCAAGAGAAGGGCCTTACCCCCTGGCCCCTTATGGCTTATAATTCACCTTTGTAGAGCAAAGCTGTAGAGTCCTGTCTGAGCAGGGGCTCCTTCTTGCCAATTCATGAAAACCGAAAAATTGCAGAGGCAATGGGATGAGACGACGGGTTGTAGTAACGGGTGTTGGCGTTGTAAACCCTATGGGGCACGACGTAGAGACTCTTTGGAAGGGCCTTCTCGAAGGGGGGTCAGGGGTCGATTACACGACACTGTTTGACGCAAGCCGCTTCCCAACAAAAATTTCTGCCGAGGTGAAAAACTGGTCCGTTGAGCAGGTTGGAGAAGATCTTGCCAAATGGGAAAAACGGGGGCGGCATACCCGCTTTGCAGTCGGTGCGGCTAAACAGGCCGTCGGTGAATCGGGAGTTTTGGACGCGATTTCAGATCCACTCCGTTTTGGTGTCTACTTGGGATGTGGCGAAGGAAGCCAAGATTTTCACTCTTTCTCGAGAATGATGGAGGCGGCGCTCGTTACCGACGAGCTGGACCTTGCTGCCTTTGTCAAGTCTGGGCTGACCGAGCTAAACCCTCAAGAAGAACTTGAGCAAGAGCCTAATATGCCTGCGGGCTATCTTGCGACCCTTTTTAATGCTCAGGGGCCGAACATGAATTGCCTTACCGCTTGTGCGGCAAGTAGTCAAGCGATCGGAGAGGCGACCGAAATGATCAGGCATGGTGAGGCCGATGTCATGTTGTCCGGTGGAGCCCATAGTATGATCCATCCTTTTGGTGTGACCGGTTTTAATCTATTGACTGCCCTTTCGACAAGCAATGAAGAACCGACAAAAGCTTCACGTCCTTTTGACCGTAATCGAGACGGTTTTGTTCTCGGCGAAGGGGCTGCGATGGTCGTCCTGGAAGAGCTCGAACATGCCAAGAAGCGAGGAGCCCACATCTATGGTGAAGTTTTGGGCTATGGTTCAACGGCCGATGCCTATCGAATTACCGATATTCATCCTGAGGGACGTGGGGCGATCGGTTGTATGGGGATGGCAATTGATGATGCAAATCTCTCGGCCGACCAGATCGGCTATGTCAACGCCCACGGAACGAGTACAACGGTCAATGACAAGGTCGAAACAATCGCTTGTAAAAAAATCTTTGGCGAACGAGCCCCTTTGGTCCCCGTTAGTAGTACCAAGAGTATGATGGGACACCTTATTGCAGCGGCTGGTGCAACCGAACTGATCGTTTGTCTACTGGCGTTGCGGGACCAGGTGTTGCCACCAACTATCAATTACGAAAACCCAGATCCTTTCCTTGACCTCGACTACGTGCCGAACGAGGCTCGTCCAACAAAGTTCGACTATGCCCTCAGCAATAGTTTTGGGTTTGGTGGTCAAAATATCGCCCTTGCACTCGGTGGTTTCAACGAATAGTCACTCGAACAATGATAGTCTGTTGGCAGGCTCATCCAGCTATAAAAACACCCAACAAAAAACAGCCCTTTTGCAAAAGGGCTGTTTTTTGTTGTTTGGCGAAGGTTTCACTGTTAGGTTTGCTAAGAAGATCGTACATGGATTACCTTTTTTTCTAGCCATAAAAGAGCAGCACAGGTACCGATAACGATAAAGAAACAGAGAAATGTCGTTATCGAAAAATCGGGCCATTGATTTTCAAAGAGTTTATGTTTGAGCTCCTCGACTTCGGGCTTTAAGTCACGTTGTAGTGGCCAGATCATTCGCAGTGCCCCGAGCATAAGGCCACATAATAGAGCGAGGGTGCCAGCACGAGCCCTTTTGAGTAGCCATTTCAAAGTGTGGCTGAAAAGAAGGAGTCCTACAAGGCAGCCAGTGCCAAAAACAAAGATAACGGGCAAGGCTTCGGTAAGTGTGACTTCGCCACGGGGGAGCCCCTTTAAGATGTCAGTCAGGTAGCCATAGACCCCAAGAGCCAAAAGCAGGTAGGCACCACTAAGGCCGGGCAAAATCATGGCACAAATGGCGATAAAACCACAACCAAAAAGATAACCATATGAAGGGATGGCAGCTTGCGGCGCTAATCCTGTGAGAAAGTAAGCAAAGAGAAGCCCCCCTAAAAATAATAACCCATGCCCAAGTTTGTCCGGGAAAACTGCACGACGATCTGCAAGGGGGGTCTCTTTTAGGACAAGCCATGAGCTTGCGCAGATTGCACCAAAAAAAGCAGCTAGAAGAAGGGGGCGCGTTGTCGGGTTGGTTAAGAGAACATTTGCAATCGATCCTACAACGACAAGGCCACAAGCGATTCCACTACCTAGCATCAATAAAAAAAGAAGATCGGTTCTCTGAAGAAAGCGGCGTGGTTTTTTTCGCAAAAGAAGGCGAAGAGAAAAAAGGTCAAATCGGCTGATTGCCTTAATAAGCCTTTCGTAGAGCCCGCTGACAAAGGCAACGGTACCACCTGAGACCCCGGGTATCGCATCTGCCCCCCCCATAAGAACGCCTGTCAAAAGAATATAGATGAGAGAATGTTTGGGAGTAGGTTCGTTGTCGGTCATTGAAGACATAAGGTGAGTCGCCAGGACAGAGGGGCAAGTGAATGGCTATTATCTTACGAAAGAACGGTGTCTGTGAATACCTGCAATTTTAAGGAATCGAGAGAGACCTTTGGGGAAATCTGGTCCCATTTCGAAAGACAAAGATCACTTTTGTGGGAGCCTGGAGGGCTTTTTAGGGAAAAAGGGGAAAGTTTTGATTTTCAGGAAAATATCAAGAAGGTCTCTAACTGTATTGACTCCTTTTTCAAAAAATATAGAATCGTTAATATCCCGCTAGTAGGCGATTTTTTAAATTGTCCCAAAAAATGAAAAACAGACCGTGTACCAGCCTTGAGTGTGGCAACGTATGGTAGGATTTCAGGATGTCGATATCCGTTTATACGACGGATCTCAAAAATTAACGCGGGGTGTCGCTTTTTTGCATACACCTGCCAAGTTAAATTTGCACCTTGAAGTTCTAGGCCGCCGAGAAGATGGGTTTCATGAAATTGAAACCCTTATGGCTGCGGTCGGTATATATGACACGATTTATTTTCAACCCTTACCGACTCAAGAACTCTCTTTTAGCTGTTCTTGGGTAAAGGGATACGAGCCGTTTTTTCGAAAGCGCGCTTTCCAAAAGCAAGAAGGTCCTTCTGTAGAGAGTGCTTCTGGTCATCTCTCCTTAGATTTGGCCTCTTTGGGAGAGTGGGCTCCTTCGGTAGAGGGCTCTTTAACAGAGAACGACTTTGATAATATAGGCAACAATTTTTCGGGCAACGCCTTGTTCGGTACATTGCCGCCAGATAACGAAAACTTGGTTTTTCGGGTCTTGCAAGAGTTTCAGCGAGAAGCTCAGAACATGCAGGGCTCTGAATACCGCCTTGACAGGCATAGTCCCAATCAGGGGGCGCGGGTCGTGTTGCATAAACGGATACCGGCCGCTGCAGGACTTGGTGGGGCGTCAAGTGATGTCGCCGCCGCTTTGTTGTTGGCAAATCGTTGTTGGGGGCTCTGCTGGTCTCGTAAAAAACTTAGTCGTTTTGCCGGAAAATTTGGTAGTGACATTCCGTTTTTTTTAGGCTCTTCGTGGGCATTATGTTCGGGGCGTGGAGAAAAAGTGGAGCCACTATCACGAGGCTTTGCTTTGCCCGTTGTTGTTGTAAAACCGCCGGTCGGCCTCAGTACGGCCGAGGTTTACGGTCGATGTACCGTTTCGAAAAATCCTGTTTTGGGAAGATCGCTCGTTGCGCGACTTTCCGCTGATACGGGGAAACCGAGAGGCCGCTTGTTGAGGAATCAACTCCAAGCCGCCGCGAGTCAACTAACGCCCTGGGTTCAGCGACTTACCAAATACTTTGATCATTTGGGTTGTGTGGGGCACCAAATGAGTGGCAGTGGTACAAGCTATTTTGGCATTTGTCGAAGTAGTCGGCACGCTCGACAAGTGGCCGCGCGGTTGCGTGCACGTAATGTCGGGATTGTCTTTTGTACGACGACGCTGTCAAGTAAGAAATGCGTCGCATGAAGCAGACGATTCTCATTGTTAAGGAGTTTCACCGTGGAGATTACCGAGGTTCGGATCAAGCTTGTAGGGGATACAGACGATCGACTCCGAGCGTTTTGTTCCGTTACATTTGACAACTGTTTCGTCGTGCGCGATTTAAAAATCATCGACGGTTCCAACGGTCCCTTTGTGGCAATGCCTAGTCGAAAATTGACGTCACATTGTTCTAAATGTGGGGCAAAAAATCATTTGCGAGCAAATTATTGCAATCAGTGTGGAGAACGTTTTCGGTTCCGCAATGAAGGTGGAGAGCGATCCGATGGTCGGGCTAAGCTCTATGCCGACATCGCTCATCCGATCAATTCTGAGTGTCGCGAAGCGATCCAAAAAAGGGTTATTGAAGAATTTTGTGATGAAGAACAGCGGTCTAAGCAGCCCAATTACGTCTCTCGTTACGACGATATTTATGAAGACGATCACGATTTCGTCCCTGCCGACAAGCCAGCTGCAAAGGAAGTTGTGAAAAAAGAAGCTGCTGGAACAAAGTCTGCCGAAGAAAAAGAGCTTGTTGCAGGCAGTCGCCATGAAGAGGTTTCTGGTAATCAAGAGCAAGGCAGTGCAAATCTGCGAACTGATTTTCCCAAGGGGGATATTGTGAAAAAACCGCATGTCTCACCGACGGTACCGGCAGGGGAGGGGGCTTCTGAAAATTCGTCGAATGAAGGGGAAAAGGTTTCAGAACCCTCTGCTGGTGCAGAAGTGCCGACCGAAACTTCAGAAAAAAAGAGGACGACTGAAAAACCACCAAGTAGTGGTTTTGGTGATGGCCTTTTCTAGCCTTACAAGCTCTCGATTGCTTCCTGTTGTGGGCATGGGTTTTGGCTGTCTATTTGGAAGAGTCGGTCAAGGTTTTGTTGTCCATTTGCAGCTTGGCGGCCTGCAATGTGTTATGGAGTAACATGGTAACGGTCAGTCGGCCGACACCACCTGGTACAGGTGTAATTGCCGAGGCCGTCTGTTTGACCGCTTCAAAATCGACGTCGCCACAGATCCCTT
>JALCBQ010000053.1:0-964 GCA_028066335.1 Pirellulaceae bacterium | reverse complement strand
TTAATGCCAACGTCGATAACAATAGCCTCTGGTTTGACCATCTTCTCATTAACGAAATTTGCCTTTCCAATGGCAGCGATAAGAATATCTGCTTGTCGTGTAATTTCAGGGAGGTCTTTGGTCCGACTATGGCATAGAGTTACCGTAGCATTGGCGTTTTTTGCACCAAGATGGGTGCTCCGTTGATCGAGTAGCATTGCCATCGGTTTACCAACAATATCACTTCGTCCAATGACAACGGCATGTTTTCCCGCTGTTTCTAGATTGTAATGATGCAAGATTTGTAAGACACCATGTGGTGTACAGGGAAGAAAGCGTGGCCGCCCTTGTGACAAGAGCCCAACGTTCTCCGGGTGGAATGCGTCGACATCTTTGAGAGGGGCAATACGGTCTAAGATCGCTGGCTCTTCTTTTTGCAAAGCTTTGGGAAGTGGTAGCTGGACCAAGATTCCATGAATCCTTTTGTCGTCGTTGAGGCGGTCGATCAGTGTAAGTAGCTCGTCTTTGGACGTTTCTTGAGGGAGCTTAAAGATTTGGCTATTTAGGCCGGTGCGCCGACAGGCGTTCTCCTTGTTCCGGATGTAGATCTCGCTGGCAGGGTCGTTGCCGACCAGGATTGCTGCTAGTGTCGGTATTGTTTGGCTCTCTTGTGTAAAGAGAGCGGCCTCTTTTGCGAGTTCTTGTTGAATTTCAAGAGATATTTTTTTACCGTCGAGGATTGTTGCAGGCATTGTTTGGCAGACAAGGCAAGAATCGAAGAAAAGTTTGGCAACTGGCGGAGTAGCGATTTCTGGCGAGCAATCACAGAGGTCGGCCCTGGAAGAGGCATTGTAAATTGGTTCAAGGGGGCAAGGCAGATTAAATCTAGGATAAATTTAAAAAAAGTCTTTGAGGGAGAGTTTTGCAATATTAGACTGCAAAAAGTGAACTTATTTGGAAAAAACGGGTATGGAAGGGTATGGCC
>JALCBQ010000052.1 GCA_028066335.1 Pirellulaceae bacterium | reverse complement strand
CTCCTAAGGTTACTCACCTAAGCGACCTCAATTTAGATGTCCAAAAGGCAAACCGCCCTCAACAGTTACCGACAAGTCCCTCGATAGCAGTCTCAAAAAATCACGAAAAGAGTAATGATCCATACGCTCTCTATCCAACGCAGGCAACCCAACCAACGCCAAAGGTGCAACCCAAAATTCAGCACAAGCCTCTAAAATCTACTCAAACGAAGCCATCCGTTCCGCAACGTGTTCAAACATGGGCAAACTCAACCAGAAATGACAAAACCAACCCATTCATTCAGACATCACAACCGATCACCACGCAACCTAAAACAATCCCGGGCAATCTTTCTCAACCTCCTGTCGTTCAACAATCGTCACCCTTTGAAGTGATCGAGCAATCTGGCCAAATCACCGTTCAAATACGACGAAGCAAATTGCTACGCACCGAAGGCAAAGTTTATCGGACCGCTGTCGTCGATCCGATGATCTGTGAAATTGCTCAGTTTTCACCAAACGAGATTTCAGTCATTGGAAAACAGGAAGGGGCCACAAGTGTAACTTTTTGGATTGAAGGAAGAGAAAGGCCCATTACTTATCTCGTCGAAGTAACCCCTGACCTTCAACTTCAAAAACAACGTGAGGTTCAGTACCTCATGCTTGAAGAAATTCTGGCCAAACTCTTTCCAAATAGCAAAGTCCGCCTTATTCCGGTTGCAAACAAACTCATCGTTCAAGGACAGGCACGTGACATTGATGAAGCGACAAAAATCATGTCGATCATTCGTGATAATGCCCAGCAAGCTGGAAATCAAGAAAATGAATTCTCATTCGACGATGGTACTGCAGCCTCAGTGATGGTCACCTCAGATAATGGAACTCCAACTCGTATTGGCCCTCGAATTATCAACATGTTAAACATTCCCGGTGTCCAGCAAGTCGCTCTTCGGGTAAAGATTGCTGAACTCAATCGATCAGCTGCCCGTGGTTTTGGTCTCGACGTCGATGCCGAAATCAACTTTTCCAGCAAAAGTGGTAGCGCGATGTTTGTCGAATCGATGCTTAACCTTGCAGCTGGTAGTGCCCCTGCCTTGGTTGGACGGTTTGATGGAGACGATATTAACCTTGGCCTACGTTATCTACAACAACAAGGGGTTGTTCGGGTCCTTGCCGAACCGACTTTAGTCACGATGAGTGGCAAGGAGGCCTCATTCCTGGCTGGTGGTGAAATTGCCATACCGACCGCGGTCGGGAATATTGGCAATAACGCTATTACAACCGACTTTAAGCCTTTCGGTGTCCTTGTAAACTTTATGCCTACGGTTATCGACAAAGATCGTATTCGATTGGAGGTTTCGCCCGAATTTAGCCAAATTAATAGAGACAACGCCGTAGCTGGAACACCAGGTTTTGATGTTCGGGCTGTCTCAACAACTGTTGAAATGCGAGAAGGACAGACCCTGGCGATTGCCGGTCTTCTCGAAGACAACATGAAAGCGACGACCGTGAGTGATCTTCCTATTTTAACCCAGATTTTTGGAAAAAGAGATGTCACTCGTGACGAGACTGAACTAGTTATTATTATCACTCCAGAGCTCGTCCAGCCGATGGAACCAGAAGGGGTCCCTCCTCTTCCAGGTTTTGACGTTACAGAACCAAATAACTCAGAATTTTTCCTCCAGAATCGCTTGGAAGGAATCCCGACTCGAAACTATCGTAGTACCGTTTATCCACGGTTGCAAAACCGTTATCGTTCTGGTGGAACCCCTGTCATTGGTGGCCCCTTTGGGCACGGGAAATAAAAAGGCAACTGCCTCATTTATTCTGTTCCCTTAACTGTCACTTCAACAACTATTTCATCGAATATAAAATCATGAATGTCACTTTGCCTGCTCAACTATTTTCGACCTCCCTTTTGCTCGTAACCCTCACACTGGCGACGGGGTGCCAATCGTCCCGTAATGAAATCTCTCCCGATTACGATCGGCCATTCCCTGTAGGGGCTGTTACCGATGCTTTCTGGGAAACACAACAAACCAACGCCGAAGCGGCCGACTTTATTTTTCATGATCATGAATTTGTCGGTGAAACAGCCGAACTCACTCCTGAAGCGATCCATCATCTCGAGCAGGTCGCCCTTAGGATCGAACATGTCCCTTTTCCCATATTGGTCGAACAAAGCGAGCACGGCAAAAATGATAAACTTGACTACGAACGTGGAAAGATGTTAGCGGTCCAGCTTGCCCGCCTCGGAGCGGGTGACCTCTCCGATCGAATTGTTATCGGCGATAGTTTTGCTACCGGCTATACTGCTGTCGAAGGTGAACAGGCCTATCTAGATGCCCTTTCGTCGTCTGTAACGCAGGAGAGACGTTAAACAAACAGTTTGTAGTCGCCAAGCGACAAAAATATCGACCTGTATAAAAAAGAGGCCTGGCTTGTTAGTCAGGCCTCCTCTTTTTAACGAGTGGACAAAATAGTCGGTTTAAAAAAACAAATCGACTATTTTTTTTCCTCAAGCTTTTTCATTAACTCCTTAACGAGTAACTCTAGCTCTTTGACTTTCTGACGTAGCTCGTTAACCTCAACCTCATTCCTGTTGGCCGGTAGCTTGATGGCAAAAGAATTCATCCCTGCAGTCCCCCTGGAATTCATCCCTGTAGTCCCCTTGGAGGTCGCTTCAGCCTTCTTGGCATTCTCAGGCTGGTCGTTCTTTTTGAGCTCGACCTTAAGATTAAGACCTTTGTCTTTAGCAAGCTCAATTTCGGTCCAGAACTTCCCTTGGTCAGCAACCTGAGCAGCTTTTGCCTGGGCAGCCTGCTTTACAGCTTTAGCATGATCTTTAGCAAGAACTTTTGAAAGAGTGTCTTGAGCAATAGACTGTTGCAGAAGACGATCTTCCGATTCTAGCTTTCTCTGTTCGACCTCTTTCGTCTCTTCAAGGCGAAGGAAATACTGACCTCCACCACGTGCGTTTATATTTTCGTTACCATTTTTCCCTGAATGCTCTGCACTTAACTTGTTAGCTACTTCAAGTTTCTGGTAGGCGTCGGCCGCCTCTTTGGCCGCTAGGATTGTAATCTGGCGATTATGCAATGAATTGTCATTCCTCTTTCTTGAATTACCATAGCGCATCGAATCCTGGTAAGCAACTTGGGCTCCGCTATGCAATGAATTGCCATTCCTCTTTCTTGAATTACCATAGCGCATCGAATCCTGGTGAGCAACTTGGGCTCCGCCAAGAGTACCGTTATCAGCTTGATTTGAAAAGAGATTTTGATTTTGACTGTTCGTCCCAAGAAAAATTGCCCGGAGCTCAGGCTCTTCCCTGACAGGGAATTTTTTGGGAATGAAGTTATGATACTGACGAGGAACTTTATCGAGTTGACCTTCTTCGAATTCGTAAGTCCCTTCTTTTGTTTTCAAAAAATATACCGCCTTTTCATTATTTTTCTTCGTGATTCGAAGCTCATAATAATCAGTATCTTTTGACGGCATGGTAAAATATCGTGCACCACTCTGGACAAAACGAGAAACCGGAACCCCGGAGACAAGGCCTCCTACACTGGAAGTGGTAACATTGGCAGCAGTCTCTGGATTTCCTGATTGGGTAAAGATCGTATGGGCCTTGGGGGTTGAGGGCAGGGGATATGTGCCTGTTAAAGGTAGGGGATTCCCTGCAATAACTTTGCCTTCAATAACCTTACCTTTCTGCTGTCCAACGACGACACCCGGGGCGACAAAAGCCATTTCCTCGCCTCCCTTTTTTGCTCTTGAGAGCCAAAGAGACATATCGGAAAGTTGCTCGGGAACGACTGTTCCGACATTTCCAGTAAAAAGATGAACATTTTCTGCCGTGACCATCAGCTCTGGCTCAACCTCTAGAACGATCGTGTCCCCTTTACGCAGAAGTTCAACAGGGACTTTTTTTCCGATCGTGGTCGAGACGATCTTCTTCACATCATCCGGTTTGGAAACGACATGATCACCAAACTTCAAAATAATGTCGTGCGGCTGAACCTTCGCCTGATGAGCTGGTGAATCTTTAGCAACGCTACGGACAACGACACCACCACCTAGCTTTAACTGAGAAGCGATTACCGGATCAATCGCTTTCGTTTCAACACCGACCCAGGCACGGTTTTGCACTTTGAGATATTTCTCGTGAAGCTCTTTGAGTTCTAATTCAATCGCTCTTCGTTGTTGCTCCAACTTTCGCTGTTGCTCCAATTGCCGCGGCTGTTCTGCATGAATTTTTTGCTGTCTAGATTCTAAACCTTTTTGCAGAGCATTCACTTGTGTTTTCAATTCCGCCTCTCGGCCTTCGGCTTTGACTTCTTGATCGCGCAAAGCTTCGCGAAACAATTCAGCCATCGCCCTTTGTTGTACTTTAAGTTTTTGTAGTTCACCTTCTATCCTCTCTACCCTCTTCTGCAGAGCATTCACTTGTGTTTTCAATTCCGCCTCTCGGCCTTTGGCTTTGGCTTCTTGATCGCGCAAAGCTTCGCGAAACAATTCAGCCATCGCCCTTTGTTGTACTTTAAGTTTTTGTAGTTCACCTTCTATCCTCTCTACCCTCTTCTTTTGAAGTTCCTGATTTGCCTGAAGGGGAAGGGCCTCAAGGGTAACTACCTCGGTAGCCATCTCAATATCTTCTGTGGTACCTTTAGCCATTTTAGCTTTAGCAGACTTCGTTTGAACGACAGCGAAGGCTGTTTTTGCAACGTCGCTTTCCTTTTTTTGAAGCACCTTTTGGGCAACAACTACCCTGTCACTAACTACCTTGTCACTAGCTACCCTGTCACTCCTTTGATCGGTCCTTTCCTGTAAGGAGGCAAAGGCCACCGAACCACTCCCTGCTGTTACAAATAATGTCAACAACCAGGCAATTCTCTTTCGTTTCATCATACACATCCTTTTTTAAAATTAAAAACAAACATCCTTGCGATGGAACCCGAAACTTATAAAAGTTACGAACCTTTTATAGCGCGGGGCCACTTTGCATCCTGATCTTTTATCATAAAACAATGAAAACTAATATCTCAACAACAAACATGGCAAAAGTTAGCATCTCGTCAGTTTATTGAAAACGGGAATACATATCAGCCGGGACGAACTGAACCCGCTCAACCGGCACTAAAACCTGACGTCCATCTTCCAATGGAAGTGTCAGAACCTCACGACGACGCTCAACCTGTAAACCAAGACGTTGAAAACTTTCAATCACTTCTGGAGATATCGGCGAAATCTCTTGCTGAAGCATCCAGGCCGAATCGACCTCTGAGGCGTGGTAAATGGGGACCGACAACTCCTGATCGATAATCTCTTGACGACCATCGCCTGTCTTTACTTCACCCATATACAAATTTCCTACTGGCATTGCATTGACGGACTCTCTTGATGTCTCTCTGTTTTGATCACTGTCAGACTGACTCTGCGCAAAAAGTTCTTTATCGTTTTGATTTTGATTTTGTGTGACATGAGCTTTGGGGACCGAACTTCTTTGTTGTTGCCATAAGGCACCAAATCCAAAAAAGGTGATAAAACAAGCAGCAAGAGCGCCCATCGTAACGGCCCGACTCTGCCAATAGCTCTGCTTCTGAGCATGGCTGTGGTTATTCAGCACATTGGGTTGCGACCCGTTTCTTTGTAGTCGATCGTCAGATGGTTCTTCGTGAATGCTCTGCTCTTTGACAGTGCCGTGGCCGTTAATTTTTGGCAGAGAATCCAAGCCCACTCCTTCACTCGTACCCTCTTCTTCTACCAGTCGTTCTTCTGCTCGTTTTCGATCTGTTAATTCAGAGGCCAAAGTAAATTCCATAGCGACAAGCAAAGATTCATTGCGCCATGCTTGCTCTTCTAAAAAAGCAAGGGCGCAACGTCGCCACCCTTGTGGCTCGGCCTCCAATAACTGGACCGCTTTCCGAAAATCTTCACCACGTAATTCACCATCTACTAAACGTTGTAACCTTTGGTCATCTAGCCATTCTCCCTCATTCTCAAAATGGGAGAGACTTTTACGGGCTGGTGGTAAATTTTTCATTTTGAAACCTCAATAACACTAAGCGCCACTAACTTGGTACGCATCTTTTTCCTTGCCCGAAACAACCTCGTTTCGACGACACTTTCTGAAATGCCAAGATGGCCTGCAATCAACCGATAACTCCAATTCTCGGTATATTTTAACAACAATAATTCGGCATCTTTTGGAGTTAATTCATCCAAAGCCTGCCGGATAAGTCGCCGTGTCTCGTCCTTCAACAACCAATCCAAAGGATCTCCCAAAGGGCCGTCAACTACGGTAGAGCCACATATATTCCCTCCTGCTTCACGCTGCTTTGCGTAGTGATCCTGCCGTTTTTTTCGGCGGCCACAAGCCCGTCGATACAATAACGACTGGCGAACAGCGACCTGATAGAGCCAGGGGGCGACCTTTGATCGGTCCTGGAGTGGAGATTTCTGACTAATCGCCGCTAAGGCGACTTCTTGCATCACTTCATCGACTGCACACCCCTCCTGGGTTCGAGCATAGACGACCGTCCTTAGCCAACGTTCATGCTCGGCAAGCTCTTTCCCCCAATCAACAGGAGGTTTCTCAGGTGACGATTCCGACGAAGTGATAGCAGGTAAGCTCCACAAAAGGTGTTTGTCCGATAGTTACCCACTTGGGCAATATCTTGACAAGAAAAAAGGAAAAAATGGCAAAGTTTTCATTTTAGTCTAAAGTTGACTAATCCACACCTTTTCTCTCCTAACCTTCTCACCTCCCCTTTCTTCGTTTTCTGGCTCCTTCATCCTGCCAGATTCATGGGCTAACGACGACTTGCCCTGAAGTTTAGCCCCTCTTTAACTCTCTCTTTTTAAAAACGGTTACTGAATTATCTCCTCCTAGAACTAAATTTTCGTATAATTAAGCCAAACGAGCGGGTAAATTGATGGTCCAAATTCGGCTATGGCTACCTTACCCAAGCCCCCTTTTTTAAGCCCTCCCCCAAAACCCCTATGGAAAAGCAGTCTAATCAGAGTTCCCCTCCCCCTCGACACCCCTCTGTCACCGACTTTGGAGAGAGGGTTTTTCTTGGCACTCATACGCCAATCCTCGCCTCGGCCGCCGAAGTACTCATTTCCCGTTATCAAACGACAAACAGACTCGACCTTGAAAAGGTCCTTGTTTTGGTGCCAGGCTCACGTGCCCGACAACGTCTCCTCGAAATCCTTATAGAAAAATCCCAACGGAACCACTGGTTTTTTCGACCACCACAACTTGTAACTATTGGTCAGTTTTTCGAGAATTTTTATACTCCAAAACGTCCCTTTGCCAGCGAACTTCTACAAAAGTTTGCCTGGGAAAAGGCGATCGGCCAACTCACCCCCGATCAACTTGCTCCTCTTATCCCTTCAGCAAAAGAGGCTCCTCCCAAGGCGACACCCTCTGCCGAAGAAGAGGCTTTATCCAGCTCTGCGTCTGAACCCTTTGACCGGTCCGAGTTAGCAAGATGGCTTTTTGACAGCTATCAAGAGATCACTGCCGACGATCTCGATTTTTGGAGAATTTCGCAAAAGGTCAACGAATGGGACGACTTCCCGGAAAAGGAGCGATGGCAAACTCTCGCAACAATTCAACGTCACTATCATGACCTTCTTGATCGGCTCGGCTGGTGGGACAAACAATCGGCAAGGCTCTACGCCCTTGAGCATCCTGAAGAACTCGCAATGGAACACGACCTTTACCTCGTGGGGCTCGTCGACCTCAATGGATCGGTAAGGCGGCTGCTCTCTCTTTTACAAAATCAAATTTCGACGCAACGACTCCCCCATACGATTTCATTCCTTCTCGCCGCCGAGAAGGAGTGGCACGATCGATTTGATTCACTCGGTGCTGTCCTTCCGAATCAATGGCAAAATCGTCCGCTGAACCTGTCTCCCGAACAACTCCACGACGCACCGACCGACGAAAATCAGGCCGAAAGAGTTGTCGAATTTCTCCATAGTCTCGGGGGCAAAACCCCTGCAGAAGAGATCAGCATAGCTCTACCGAATGAAGACCTAGCCCCCCAAATCGAATTTCAGCTCAACCAGCTCAAGGTAACGACCCGAAACGTCAACGGTACTTCACTGGAGGAAACATCTCTCTATCGGTGGCTAGATGCCTGCCGAAACTATTTAGCAACCGACCAGTTCCAGCACCTTGCGGCCTTGCTAAGACACCCTCACTGGTTCGATTATCTACAACGTCATCTGCCCGACATATTCAAAGGATCAGATTGGCTTACCGAGCTTGATCATTTTCAAACTCGGCAGATCGCTTTTAGGGTAGATTCTAGAAACCACAGGGCAACTCGACTCTCAGACTGCCAACATTGCCTTGAGGCTATTTTTTTTCTTGTCCATGAAATCTTCGAACCTTTTTATAGCAAGAAGCAACCCCTCCCTCTTTGGCAAAAGGCGATTACCGACTTACTCATTCGGCTCTATCGAGAACACCCTTTTCAAAAAGGTGATCCCCAACAACGCCAAATGATCTACTTTTGCCAACAAGTCCAAACAATTCTTGACGAGTTACAGACTATCCCTGATGAACTTACTCCAAAGGTAACTGGTGCCCAGGCGATCTCTTTTTTACTGGCCGAGCTTAAAGGCCAGCGCCTCTCCCCACCGGCCGATCCCCAAGCGGTCGAGCTCGTCGGTTGGCTCGAATTCCCCCTCGACGACGCACCTGTCGTTCTTGTTACAAGCTTCAGTGAAGGGACGATCCCTTCATTGACCGTTTCAGACCTTCTTCTGCCAGACTCTCTTCGGCAACGTCTTGGCCTTCTTGATAACCCCCGTCGCCAAGCCCGTGATGCCTACATCATAGCCGTCTTGCAAAATTGCACACAAAAGCTCGCCTTCTTCTACAGCGAAAGGAATCAAGAGGGTGATCCCCTCATGCCGAGTCGGTTTGCCTTCTCTGTCGAACAAAAAAAATTGCCACAACGGGCAAAGAGCCTCTTAACTCCGAGTCAAGAGCCAACGACTCGTTTCGCTGCCCCTCTCTTCCTTTCAACAAAACACGATTCAGACTTATGGGTTCCTGCGCCACACCCTCTCGAACAACCTGTCGATAAAATGAGAGTAACGAGTTTCCGCAATTACCTCGCCTGCCCATATCGATTTTATCTTCAAGATATCCTCCGACTTCGCTCTATTAATGACACCAATCAAGAACTCAGTGCAGGCGACTTTGGAAACCTGCTTCACGATTGTCTCAATGACTTCGGTCAAAGCGATTTTGTGACCTCAGCAAAAGCAGAACAGATTACCGACTTTCTCGTGTCGGTCCTTCATCGACGATACGACAAATATTATTTCCGCTCAGCACCCGCTGTAAAAATTCAAATGTACCAAATTGAAAAACGTCTCGAAGCTTTTGCGAAATGGCAAGCAAGACAACAACAAGAGGGTTGGCAAATAGAGTTTGTCGAAAAAGAGGCGGAGACTCTCTTCGCTTTGCCAGAAGGACAATCTCCCATGACGATTGTTGGCCGAATTGATCGAATTGACTACCACCCCGAAAAAAATCAATGGAGAGTCATCGACTATAAGTCAAGCGACACAGGAAAAACCCCTGAGGCGGCCCACCGAAAAGGGCGTGGCGACGAAGGCCAATGGATCGACCTTCAGCTCCCTCTCTATCGACACCTTGTGCGAAGTTTGGGAATTACCGAAAATCTCGAACTAGGGTATGTTAACCTCCCCAAAAAAACCGATGAAACAGGTTTCTACCCGGCGCAAACTTTCGTCCGACGTAAACCGATCCCGTGGGGCGAAGACCGTTTTGACGAAGCTGATACAGTCGCTACAGAAGTGATCACAGACATTCGCAACGAAATTTTTTGGCCACCAAACGAAACTTCGGCGACTCTTCGGACTCGTTTCCCTGATCTTGCCACACTCTGCCACGACCACGCTATTCGGCCGAGCTACCAACCCCAGTAACACCCCTTTCAATTAATACCCCTTTCGAGATAAACAATCTCTAACAAAAGTACTAACAAACCTGAATGTCTACCCTCTCTGACAATCCACAAAACTCGACCGATCATCCTCATTTGATGATTCGGGCCTCTGCTGGTACAGGAAAAACCTTTCAGTTGACCAACCGTTACCTGAGCCTTCTTTTCGAGGGTGTCGATCCGAGTACGATTTTAGCAAGCACCTTTACCCGAAAGGCGGCAGGAGAGATCTCCCAACGTGTCCTCCTTCGGCTCGCTGAGGCGGCACTCGATCTTAATGCCCATTCCGACCTGAAAATCCACTTGTCCAACACCCCTTCTCAAGAGAGGCTTCTTCCACTTCTGGAGAAACTATTCACTCACTTGCATGGACTCCAGATTAGCACTCTTGACGCTCATTTTTCAAAGTCGGCCCGCAACTTCTGTCTGGAACTTGGCCTCTCGCCGAACTGGAAAATTATCGATGAAATCGAACTGAGCCAGCTTCATACTCGGGCCCTACTCGAATTACTACGCCAGGAAGAAGAGCGGCTACCAACTTTATTTCACCTCCTTTTCAAAGGAGAGGCGAGTCGAGAATTAACGGGTGAGCTACTTCTCCTTGTTAAAAGCCTTCACGAACTTTATCTTATTACCGATGAAAAAACATGGCATCCTTTTCCACGTCCCAAAGGGCTCTCATCGGATGAACTTCTCAATGCGACCAAACGTTTTTTGCAATTCCCTCTCGAAGAAATACCCAAGCACAAAAAAATCTTGGAAGGTCACGAAGAGGCACAAGTAGCCGTCCGAACAGGTCAGTGGGACCTTCTTCTTGAAAAAGGGATTGGGAAAAAAGTTGCCGCAGGCGAAACGACATACTACAACAAAGATCTCTCCGACGACCTTATTGAAATTTATGTCCCCCTAATCAAACAGGCGCGAGCCAATTTTCTAAACCGGCTTTATGAACAGACGGTAGCGACCTATTCATTTCTCGATCAATACAATGCCCTCTACCAAAAACAGAAAGCGGAAATCAAAGGTCTGACCTTTACCGAAGTGACCTATCTTCTTGCTGAGGCAAGTCACCAACAACGTCTGCCATCGTCGACATACCGCAGCGGTGCACCACTTGAGCACCTTCTTCTCGATGAATTCCAAGATACCTCAACAGCACAATGGTCGATCTTGCGACCGATGGCTCAGGAGATCGTCAGTGGAACGACTCAACAAAGCTTTTTCTGTGTCGGCGATACCAAGCAGGCAATTTATGGCTGGCGTGGTGGGGTCGCCGAGATTTTTGATCAGCTAGAAGAAGAGCTAACCTCTCTAGATAGTAAAGAACTCACCTGTAGCTATCGCTCTTCACCTGTCATTATGGACGTCGTGAACCAAGTATTTGAAAACCTGAACCACCTTGATCAATTCTCTCTAACTGGTGATTATCATCAGATTTATAAACAGTGGCAAAAAAAGTTTACCCACCATAAATCGGCTAAAGAGAACCTTGCCGGTTTTGTCCAGATCGAAACGGCAGACAAACCCAACTCTGATATTTCAGCCCAAAATACCAAGCAGTCTCTCTGGGAGGCGACAGCCGACCGAGTCGAGCAAATTCACCAAAATGCTCCTCATAAAACGATCGGTATCCTTGTCCGAACCAACTCGGCTATCAAGGAGATCATCTATGAGTTACAACGACGTGGAATCCGTGCGAGTGAAGAAGGAGGAAACCCCCTCACCGATTCACCGGCAGTCGAAATTCTTCTCTCCCTTTGTCACTTTGCCGACCATCCTGGTGACTTGGCGACTTGTTACCATCTTTTTCGTTCGCCCCTTCAAAATGAGTTAGGCCTAACCGATTACCAAGATAAAACAAAGAACCGCCAAATTGCCGCACAACTAAGAAAAGAGTTACTACAAAAAGGTTACGGCGGCATGTTAACAAGCTGGATTGAAAAGCTCGCCCCCAATTGTGGCAAACGGGACCTAAGCCGCCTGAGGCAACTTCTGGCATTTGCCCATACCTATCAAAAAAATGCAACGCTCCGTGGTGATGATTTTTGCAACTACATTCAAAATCAACGGGTACCTGACCCGACCGATGATCGTATTCGGGTAATGACGATCCATAAATCAAAAGGGCTCGAATTCGATGCTGTTGTTTTGCCCGAACTGACAGCACCTCTGGCTGGAATGCCTCAACGAAACAAATATACCCTTATGAGATCGCACCCCGCAGCACCGATCGAATCGGTCATCCGATATGCTTCTCAAACAACCCAGGCTTTCCTTCCTCCAAAATGGCAAGAGGCATTCGCTCGTACTCAGGCTGAAAATGTTAATGAATCGCTCTGTACCCTCTATGTCGCTATGACCCGCGCCGCCCAGGCCCTTTACCTTATCATGCCGCCCCAGGAAAAGAGCCTGGGCGAAACAAAAACTTTTGACTATTCTCGACTTCTAAGAGCGACACTCACCGACGGGAGTCCCTTCATGGAAAATAGTATCCCGTATCAAATCGGTCACCCAACCTGGTACGAAGAGAGCCCCCCAATGATATCTAAGGCTACAACCGCAGAGCCGATGAACCTTGCTCCACGGACGCCCCTTTTACCAAAAGGGACCCTTGGAAGAAGACGAGGATGGGAAACGATCCAGCCTTCGGAACTTGCCGGCGGAAATCAACGAACGATCGAGCAGATTTGTCGCTCACAAACCTCAACAGCACAAAGGCGGGGTGAGACCTTTCATAAATGGTTCGAACAAATTAGCTGGCTTGAAGAAGGGATCCCTTCGAAAGAAGAGCTGCGCCTTCTGGGCCTTGAAATTTTTGGCGATCAGCCAGGGATACTTGAAGAATGGCTGACCACTTTTGAACAAATTGTTATGTCGTCGTCTTTGAAATCGATACTCTCACGTGAGGATTATCTTGAAACGGGTCTCCCTTTTTCAAAACCGATCGTAGACCGTATTCACCAAGCCAAAGCAGAAGGCACTCTCTCCTTACAGGTCGCCAACGAATACCGGTTTGCTTGTCGTCAAAACTATCAACTCGTTTCGGGTTCGATCGACCGCCTTGTGTTATTCCTTTTAACCGACAAGGAAAGAGAGACAGAAGAATATCTTGCCGCAGACATTCTCGATTACAAAACAGATCAACTCAACGAAACGGCACAACCATCGGAGGGGGCATCTCTTTCGTCACCTTTTGAACAGGCGGCCAAAGAAAAAGGAGAGTATTACGCCCCACAATTAGCCGCCTACACAGAAACAGTCCGTTCAATGACATCTCTTGCCCCTGAGGCGATCGGAAGTCGTCTTTTGTTTGTTCAACATGGCCTTCTTTATACCTATAGCCACTAGTTCTCTTTGGTCAGTTGCATTCGTGTTGGAAGATAACTTTTGGTTGAATCTCACCTCTTGCTTGACTAAAATGGGAAAGATGACAGTAGGCCTCGCCCGACTTTGTGCTGGTCTCCCTTTTCACATTCTTCTTGTTTTTCAACCTTGACAAAAAAGGTGATACCAATGAAATCATACCGCTGGTCTATTTGGGCCGTCTTTGCTCTCCTCTTTGCTCTCGCATTTTCAATGACTTCCAAGGCGGCAATGCCGACCGCTGGTGACGACGAGCTAACCCTTGAACAACTTTTTGGTGAGAAGCGACCCCTCGCCGCGGCAAACGTTCGAACTGCCAAATTCTCACCCGATAGTAGGTACGTCGCCTACCTCTACCGTCCCAACGACGAGCGACGACACGGTACCGATTTGTACCTTTACGATTTTTCCTCAGTCGATCGTCAAGGAGAAGCCGTTCGAGTAACAACTCCCGAGCGAATGGCCCTGTTTCAACGTTCCACCCGAGAGACTCTCGAAGATCGCAAAGAGGCCGCTAAAAAGAGGGAAACACAGAAAGATGATGACAAAGAGGAAATCAAGAAAGACGCCGACCGAACAGATGCTCCTCGATACTCGGGTATTTCAGATTTTCTATGGAGTCCAGAGAGTGACGAACTTCTCTTTGCTTCAGAAGGTGACCTCTACCGGTTAACCGTGAGCGATCAAAAAATTGACCGCCTTACTCGATCACAAGATAACGAACAACTCGTTAGCTACCTCCCTGATGGTAGCGGATTCCTCTACTTCCAGTCGGGTGGCCTCGGAGGCCGAAACTTTTTTACAAGTCAAAGTGGACGACTCTTTAAGTATCGTTTTGGCGAAAGTTATGTCGAACAAGTCGACACCCCTCTTTCAACAGAGGAAAGCCTTTCCGAAGTTGCCCTAAGCCCCGATGGAAAACGACTTGCGTTTTTGACTGCCGAAGTTGTCGAAAACGACGAGGTTGGGAGAACAGTCGAGTTCATGCAGTTTGGTGACAGGTTTTCGAAAACACGCCAAGTCAATCGAACGATGGCCGACGACATACAACGGACCCAAATTTTTCGTGTCTATCTCTATCAACCGAATGAGAGCATCGAAGAAAACGACAAAATTGACGAAGTTTTTTCTGTAACCTCAAACATGCCACGGGATCGTATTTCTGAACTGGACTGGTCACCTGACAGTGAAAAAGTAACCTTTGCCTACTTTGACCAAAACTCTTCCCAGGTAACGATCTATCTCGCCGAAATGAAAGAGGGTAAAGATGACAAGAAAGAAGAAAAAAACAAGGCCAAGGTAGCTCATAAATTTCTTCACGTTGCAGGCCCCGATACCCCCGGACTGATCCATCCTAAATTTTTGGCCGACAGTCGTCATATTGGGATGCTGTCAGAACAAAGTGGCTATCGACAACTCTACAAACTCGATCCACTCTATGAACAGTTTGAACAAGTCACACGGGGCAGCTATGAAGTTTATCCTCAACGAATCTCAGATGACCGCAAACTCACCTTGGTAACTGCTACCAAGGAAAATCCTTGGCGAGAGGAGGTCTACACTGTCAATAATGCAACGGGTAAAATGTCACAACTCAACCTAGAACCCGGCCATTACACAGGTGTTGCTATTAGCAATGACGGCCAAAAAATGGTCGGTACACTCAACACCTTTGGGCAGCTCGCTCAATTTGTTGCTGTCGATAACAAAACCTCGGTCGTTCTTGCTGACGACCACCCTCAGGAGGCACGGGATTTAGTTACTGAAAAACCGACCTACTTCTCCTACGAGAATCGACACGGCCACGAGATCCACGGTCACTACTTCTTGCCCGACGACTGGTCGGCCAACAAGAAGTACCCTTTACTTATTTACGTTTATGGTGGACCACTCACCAAAGGTAAAGAGACCACCGACGGTAGCTATCGCACAAACAGCTATGGTTTTGCACGCTATATGGCGAAAAAGCACGGTTATGTGACCTGCACTATTGATCCACGTGGAATGTCCGGTTTTGCAGGCGTTTTTGAGAAAGCAAACTACAAACAGATTGGCCGTCCTCAGGTCGAAGACCTCGTCGATGGTGTTGCCTACCTTATTGAAAACCAGGGAGTCGATGCCAAAAGAGTCGCCATCCATGGCTGGAGTTTTGGTGGTTTCCAAACCCAAATGTGTATGTATACCGCCCCCGAAACTTTTACTGTCGGCATTGCTGGTGCTGGTCCGACCGAATGGGAAAATTACAATTCTTGGTACACAACGGGCAACGTTGGACCGTCACAAAAAGGGAAGACCGATCAAAAACAATTCTCCCTTGTCCCCCTAGCGAAAAACCTGAAAGGGCGACTCCTTCTCGTTCATGGCATGGCCGATAGTAACGTCCTTTACCAAGATACAGTCCACGTCTACCAGGCTTTGTTAAAAGCGGGCAAAGAGGATCTTGTCGACCTTTTCCTTGATCCCACAGGTGGCCATGGCCTTGGTGGTGACGTACAATCGCTAGGAAAATATCGGAAATACGAAGCCTTTTTACTCGACACAATCGGGTCGGGAAAAGAGTGACCTTCTTTTAATAAAAAGGTCTATACAATTCATAAACTTAAACGTTTTTTTGCAAGTAATAAAAAAGCCTCTCCTAGAAAGGAGAGGCTTTTCTTTTGAGGAAAACACACTATCTTCATATGATGAAGACCAAGCAATCGCAGACCATACCTTTAGTCGTCTTGCCCCTCTACCTTGTCACCTTGAAAACCCTTGGATGGCCCAGCTTTATTCAGGGCATCTTTGATCGTTGAGATCAAATAACCATCTTTGAAAACAAGAACATCTTCGGGTTTGCCGGCTGGATAAATGGCAAGGGTCGGCACGGCACCACTTTCTAGTTCATTAAGGTAATCTTTGATATCTTGTGGCTGCTCCGTAAAATCGACCTTAATACATCGAACACCGTTCTTCTTGACAATGTCACGAATCGTCTTCGTCTCTAGGACAAAGGCTTCAAGAGCATGGCAATTGCCACACCAGTCTGCAGTGAAATCGACCATAATCGTTTCCCCTTTGGCGATCGACCGCTCCAGGCGGCTTTCGCTGTAGGGCATCCATGGCAAGCCCTCTAACTCGGCAAGAATTGGGTCGACATAACGGTCGTAATCTTCGTCAGAAATCGTTCCTTCTTCAAGAAGATTGTCAAAAATTTCAATCTTGGAATGGCTATGAACCTCTTTATCGTTGGCGACCGCACGAGGCAAAAGATAGGAAAAAGAAAAAAGCCCCATACCAACAGCAAAGAGAGTTCCGATTCCCCAAGCCTGTAGTTGCTTTGACCGTTCGGCGGTAAATGGGGTCTTTCCAATCCACCATAAAGCTCCCCACAGTGAAAACAGAAATACTAAAAGGGGAACATAATAGGCAACACTTAGCATGGTGAAGAAAAAAGCGATCGTACCAAGTAAAATAAAGCCCATAAATTGTTTAAACGTCTCCATCCAGGCTCCCGGTTTTGGCAAAAAGGCGAGTAACTTTGGCCAAATACCAATAAGGATGTATGGTATACCCATCCCTAAACCTAACATAAAAAAGATAAGAAACCCTTGCAAAGGATTCAAAGCGATAACGACTCCAATGACAGTTCCGACAAGTGGCCCGGAGCAAGGGGTCGCTAAAACAGTCGTCAATACCCCTTTCAGATAAGCACCAACAAGCCCCTCTTTTTGAGCCGAGGCGTTCAACGAGCTACTCATGGCAAACCCGGGAATCGGAATTTCCCAAATCCCAAAAAAGCTAAGGGCCATTGCAAACAAGAGCGCCGTGAGCGAAACGACAAAAATCGGGTTACTAAACTGTGCTCCCCACGCTTGCCCAAAAGAGATAATAGCAACGGCAATAAGCATAAAGACCGTCATCAGACCGGCAACATAAGAACCATTGAGTAAAAAGACCTGTCGCCGGTCATCTTTTGCCTGCTCGACAAAAGCCATGACCTTAAGCCCAATAACAGGTAAAACACACGGCATGAAGTTCAGCAAAAATCCACCACCAAAGGCACTTAACAAAAGAATAAGAAAAGAAAGGGTAAAGAAGCCTGCACCTGCAGGAGCCTGCATCTCTAGCTCTCTCTCCCCTTCATAAGTCCCTTCAAATTCAGCAGTTATCGTTCCCTCCCTAGGCAAACATGTCCCTTCATCACAAACTTGTGAAGTGTAATCCACGACCAGGGTTGTATGAGAGTAATCTTCCTTCTTTTCAAGAAGCTCTATCTCAGCCGTCCACGTCACCTCATAGTAAAAAACATGCGAGGGAGTATCGGACCAGGCGTATGTTTTTTGTTCAGGAAGACGGTCAGGCTGAAAGTCAGACAAGAGCTTAAAATTCGGCGCAAGTTCTTTCCCTGAATCATCTTGCAACTTACTGACCGAGAAGAGTGTCGGTTCCTCAATCGCCCCTTCAGGCTGGATCGTCGGGTAGGTGTGCCACCCATCGGCAAGGATTGCTGTTATATGTATCTGCCCCCGATTCGTCCCTTTCTGAACCTCAAAGCTTGCCGTATAAGTAACCTCCTCCTGGCCACCTCCTATCGGGTCTCCAAACTGAAACCCTCCATCAATTCCGCCAAACCCTTGGAAATCCTCAACTTGCGCAATCACAGGGGCACAAAAGATTAACCCCAAAAAGAGTCCCACCAAACCGGATGTTCTACGAATTCCAAGGCCGACCTCTTGAAATAGCTCAACAAACATTAAATACCAAACCTCTAAAAAGATCCTAAACTATTTATATGTAAAGACTTGCAACAACCAAAAAGAAGATACACCGCTACCACTTTAAACCAACAATGGACAGTGCCCGACCCATTCTACCTCAACTCACTTACCTGACCAGTAGTAGATCATAATTTCACGACACTTCACCCCAATGACCCCTAAGTCATTTTACACAAACAACTTAAGAAA
>JALCBQ010000051.1 GCA_028066335.1 Pirellulaceae bacterium | reverse complement strand
TCAATCACTCGTAGATCACGATGTTAAGTTTCTTTTTGCCTACGCTGGTGGCGCAAGTATGCCACTGCTCCAGGCTTTACGTCGTTACAAAAATCAGCTCCGTACCGTCCTTCCTCGCCATGAACAAGGTGGTACTTTTGCAGCCCAAGGCTATGCTAGGGTCACTGGAAAGCCCGGGGTTTGTATGGCAACAAGTGGGCCCGGGGCAACAAACCTTGTCACTGGACTCGCTGATGCCAAACTTGATAGTATTCCAATTATTGCTATTACGGGCCAGGTCCCAAGCACTGTCATTGGAACGGATGCGTTTCAAGAGACTCCAATTGTCGAGACTTGTCGAGGCATTACAAAACATCATGCCTTAGTTACGAATATCGCTGATATTCCACGGATTATGAAAGAAGCATTTCATGTTGCCACTACAGGGCGCCCTGGCCCTGTCCTTATCGACCTGCCAAAAAACATTCAGCTCTCCTCTCTTGAGCCTGACTGGAGCGAGGAAATCCAATTGCCTGGTTACGACGCAACACCTAAACATGCTCACCCAGATCAGATTCGCGAAGTTGTTGCTGCTATTCGCCGTGCAAAACGGCCTGTTATCTATGTTGGTGGTGGAGTGATTGCCTCTGAAGCCAGTCCTGAACTCCATGAGCTTGTCCAAAAAACCAAAATTCCAATCACTATGACAATTATGGGTCTTGGTGCCTACCCAACCGATGCCCCTGAATCACTCGGAATGCTTGGGATGCATGGCACAGTCTACTCGAACTATGCTATTTATGATTGTGATTTACTTCTAGCTATCGGAGTCCGTTTTGACGACCGCGTTACTGGAAAAATTTCAGAGTTTGCCAAAAATGCTGAAATCGTCCATATCGATATTGACGCCTCCGAACTCAACAAAAACAAAGTTGCCCATCTTCCAATCTGTAGTGATGCAAAATTTGCCCTCAGCGAAATTAACAAACAAATTGAAAGACCCGAAGATATCACAGCTTGGAAACATCAATGCCAAGCCTGGAAGAAAGCAGATCCATTAAAGTATGACGAAGAGTTTGACGGGATACTTCAGCAACATGCGATTTCAACCCTCTCCAAACTAACAAAAGATCGAAAAACTATAGTTTCTGTTGGTGTTGGGCAACATCAAATGTGGTCAGCTCAGTTTTTCGATTTTCGTCATCCAAGACGCTGGCTCTCTAGTTCAGGGCTCGGTACGATGGGCTTTGGACTACCTGCAGCAATGGGCGCTCAGATGGCCGACCCAGATGCTCTTGTTATTGATATTGACGGCGACGGTTCGTTCCAAATGAATATCCAGGAGCTCGCAACCTGTTTCTGTGAAAAACTTCCTGTCAAAGTCTTGTTGCTAAACAACCAACATCTCGGCATGGTTACCCAATGGGAAGATCGTTTTATGGACGGGATTCGGGCGCACACGTACCTTGGGCCAATTGACGATGCAGAGGCGAGTGGCGACGGAGATGGCAATTTTGCAAAACGGTATTATCCTGACTACGTTGGTATCGCTAAAAGTTATGGTTGTGGTGCGGCAACGGTTGAGAAAAAAAGTGAACTTGAGGCTGCATTAAAAGAGATGATCGCTTACGACGGTCCCTATGTCCTTGAAGTTAAAGTCCCTTATCATGAACATGTCTTGCCAATGATTCCGTCAAACGGGACTGTCAAAGACATTATCAAAGAGTAAGTCCTTAATTACGATATATGTGCTTGGGACTTGTTTCAAAAACCTGATTTTAACGAGCCGTGAGTGTTACCAAGGTGACCTTATACGGCTCGTTTTTTGGAAATCTGTTCTCTGTTTTCGCCAAAAGTAAGGAAAACAAATAGAAAGAAAAAGCCAAAACTCACGTTTAATCGTAAAATCAATTCCACTATAATAAAAACCGTCCAATTTTCTTATGAATTCGACGAATAGCCGAATGGATTGCAGGCCCTACAACCTTTCTTTATTCGCCTTTAGCCCCACATATAAACCGAATGGCAAACTCGACAACCTATCAAACGACGACGATCACGTCTAAGGCTCAGCAAAACCCTTTACGAGAAATCAAAGAGTCGATTATTATCGTTTTGATTTTAATTTCACTCTTTCGGACTCTTGAGGCAGAGCCTTTTATCATACCGACCGGTTCAATGGCCCCAAATTTACGAGGTTACCACAAAGATCTTTTCTGCCCTGAGTGTGGACACCAGTTTCAAACGGGAGCCAGTAGCGAGCGAGAGTCGGCGAATACGCCTACAGGTAACTATATCATTCAAGGGACATGCCCAAACTGTAACTTTCCCATGAGACTTAATTGGGATGAAGAAACAAATCATCACTCTTTCTCGGGCGATCGAATTATTGTTAATAAGTTTGCCTACCAGTTTAGCGATCCCAAGCGGTGGGACGTTATTGTTTTCAAGTACCCTGGCAATCTTCGTGATAATTACATCAAACGACTTATTGGTTTACCGAACGAAACAGTCAAAATTTTTCGTGGTGATATTTATACAAAAGACAATTCTCAGAAAGACGGCTCTGCCAGATTTCAAATTGCCCGAAAACCACCCCATAAAGTCATTCCATTGCTTCAATTAGTTCACGACAACAACCATCAATCCGATACGCTTAATCAGGCCGGCTGGCCCCAACGCTGGCAACCCCACTCACCTGCTGGGCATCTCCTTTCTCCCAATCAAAGCAAATGGCAACAGGATTCATCAAAGAAAAGCTTTGCGATTACAATGTCTGACACAACGGATTGGATCCGCTACAGGCACATTCTTCCTAAACCAGAAGATTGGGCTTGGCTTCGTAATGGCACCCTGCCCCCAGATATGGAGGATCGCCAGGGTGGTCTAATACGGGATTTTTACGCCTACAATGCAGGGGTAAGTTACAATTTTAGCCAACATGGAGAAATTAAAAACGACTGGAGCTACTCTCCTGAAGAAAATAAATACGAGAGTGCAGACGATTTCAAGTACCAATTTCATCGAGATGTCGTCAATCAACTCGACGCAATGAGCCAGAGAGCTTTTCACTGGGTCGGTGATCTAGCCCTTGAATGTTCAGTTACTCCTGAGAAGCTGTCTGGGTACCTCTATCTTGATCTTGTTGAGGGAGGAGACCATTACCAGTGCCAGGTCGACCTTGCCACCGGAAAGATTCTCCTATCAATCAATAGTGGCCAAACAACTTTTGAAGGTGGACATAAAGAACTTGCAAGCCAGACGACACTCAGTATAGGAGATGCCACTCATTTTCAATTTGCCAACATCGATGATCAACTCTTTCTCTGGATTGATGGAACACATGTCTCTTTCGACCATCCAACAACCTTTCTTAGCCGTCAGAATATTCGGCCAAAGTGGACTCCAGGTGATGCCGGTGATCTTGCTCCTGTCGGCATCGGTGCCCAAGGAGCAACCTTAAAAGTTGATAACCTCAAAGTACATCGTGACAACTACTACGTTGCCCCCGTCGGTACAGTCAACCATACCCTCTTCAACGCCACCGGTGTCTTGGATGGCTATTACTATGAGCCCAATCAACGACAAGACGATGTTGATTACGGCGGCAACTCATGGAGTGCTGACGAAATATATACCCAACTACATGATTATAAAAACTGGAAAAACGCCTCAATTTTTTCCTCCCTTCAAAGTAGGGAATACAACGTCGGACCTGACGAATTTTTTCCATGTGGAGACAACAGCCCCGCTAGTTCGGATGCCCGTGCCTGGCATTCATTGAGTGACTACGAAAGCAGCCACTATGTCCGTAGAAAATTTCTTCTCGGAAAAGCAATTCTCGTTTACTGGCCACATCCTTGGAATTCGCCTATCCCTTATTGGCCAAACCCTAAGCAGATTCGGATGATTCGGTAAACTAGCCATTAAAACTCTCTATAACGCCCTCACCTTAAGCATAAAGCCATGCCAATTTTAGAGGCTAAAAACCTGGTCAAAACCTTTGGACGCCGGTGTGTTGTCGATGGGGTCAGTTTCTCTGTTGAACCGGGTGAAGTCGTTGGGCTCTTGGGTCCCAACGGCGCGGGAAAGACGACTTCATTTCGGATGACTTGTGGGATGATCGCCCCAGACTCAGGTGAAATATTTCTTAGTGGCCAAGACGTTACCGATTGGCCCATGTTTCAGCGGGCACGGGATGGTGGTATGGGCTACTTGGCTCAAGAGTCAAGTATCTTTCGCAAGCTGACCGTTGAACAAAACCTCATCGGTGTTATGGAGCTTCTTGGCCTTCCCAAGAAAGGTCATAAACAACGTGCAGAAACATTGTTAGAGCAATTTAGGATCACCCACATTCGTAATGAAAAAGCACAGACCCTCTCCGGTGGCGAGCGGCGTCGACTTGAGATTGCACGATGTCTTATCTCGGAACCCGAGATAATCCTTCTCGATGAACCATTCGCTGGTGTTGACCCCGTTACCGTCCAAAGTATTCAAAAGATCATCGCTCAGCTAAAGCAGGAAAATATCTCGATTCTTATTACCGACCACCAATATCGCGAGACTTTACAAATCACTGATCAAGTCTATGTCATTAAATCGGGCAAAGTCCTGTGTCACGGGACTCCAGCAGAGGTCCTCTCGAACCCTGATGCGGCTCAACACTACTTTGGTTACGAAGCAACCACACTCGCTGAAAAATATGGGGTTACCCTTGGTGGCAATCATTTTCACCAACATCCAGCAAAACAACACCACTCAGTTCGTTAACGTGCCATCTTTTAGAGAACGACTGCGTTTGGACGTTGATGCCGAATAATCTCACCATCGGCCATATAAATAATATCTTCACAAATATTTGTCACATGGTCAGCGATACGTTCTAGCTGGCGGGAAACCGAAAGCAAGTTTAAGTAAACAACGACCTCTTCGGAGTTTTCTTGGATTTTTTTAATAACGGCCTCATACATCCGCCGATAGGTCTCATCAACATGATCATCCATAGTCAGAACTTTTCGCGCCAAATCAGTGTCCATATTTACCAGACTGTCCAAGCTCGCCTCTAACATTACCTTCACTTTATCTGCCATTTCAGCTAGATTAATAGGGCTTGGAATATAGGTGCTTTTTTGAAGCACCAAGGCCCTTTCTGCAATATGCGCCGAAAGATCTCCTATTCGTTCCAGGTCGCTATTAATTTTTAAAACAGCAACGATAAACCGAAGATCGATAGCGACTGGTTGATGCAGAGCTAGCAATTTCAGGCACTCTTCCTCGACCTCAACCTCTTCTTGGTCAATTGAATAGTCTCGTTCGATGACTTCTTTTGCAAGTTTAGAATCCCGAGTTTCCAGAGCTTTTACCGCCATTTGAAGGCTCTCTTCGGCCATTGCACATAGCGAAAGAATTTTCCTTTTTAGCTTTGCGAGTTCTCTTTGAAGGTGTTGTGTCATTGGTTAACCGAACCTTCCTGTAACGTAATCTTCTGTTTTTTCTTCAGTAGGATTGGTAAATATGTGTTGAGTGCGGTTAAACTCAATAAGGTTACCTTCGTAGAAAAAAGCAGTATGGTCAGAAACCCGTGCCGCTTGTTGCATATTATGTGTTACGATGACAATGGTAAAGTCTTTACGTAGTTCACCAATAAGATCTTCTATTCGTGCCGTTGATTTTGGATCAAGTGCCGAGGCAGGCTCATCCATAAGTAAAATCTCGGGACCAACTGCAATCGCTCTTGCAATACAAAGGCGCTGTTGCTGACCTCCTGAAAGTGAAAGAGCGTTCGCCGTAAGGCGATCTTTTACTTCTTCCCAAAGCCCAGCCTGACGCAGACTCTGCTCGACCAAACCATCAAGGTTGCCGCGGTTCCTCTCGCCGTGAATTCTTGGCCCAAATGCAACATTTTCATAAATCGACTTTGGGAAAGGGTTGGATTTTTGAAAAACCATACCAACACCTTTTCTTAGCGAGACAACGTCGACTTTAGAATCGTAAATATTTTGTCCATCAATAAGGATCGTCCCTTCAACGTGAACCGATCGAATGAGGTCATTCATTCGGTTAAGTGTCCGAAGAAATGTCGATTTCCCGCAACCAGATGGACCAATAAGGGCAGTGACCTGCTTGCCTTGAATCGTCATGGAGACATCAAAAAGAGCTTGATTCATGCCATAAAAGACACTCAGGTTTTTCGCTTCGATCACTGTTTTTGTGACCTTGTTATCTACCGCTCTCTTCATGTTTTGTTTGTCAAACTTTGTTGTCAGACTCATTTTTTTAGAAGTTTCTTTTTCTATTGAAAGCGTTGACGAATCCATATAGCAACCCCATTCATAAGGAGTAATACAGTTAAAAGTACCAGAATCCCCGCTGCTGCAAGTGAGTGAAAATCACTTTGCGGACGAGATGCCCAGTTAAAAATTTGAATTGGTAAGGCGGTAAATCCATCCATGGGACCTTCTGGAACAAAAGCAACATAGGTCAAAGCACCAATCATAATGAGTGGGGCAGTCTCACCTATCGCCCGTGACAATGCCAATATTAGTCCTGTTAAAATACCAGGCAAACTCACCGGTAAAACGTGATGCCATACTGTTTGCCACTTCGTTGCCCCTACGGCAAAAGAAGAGTTACGAATCCCTTGTGGAACGGCACGAATTGCCTCTCTTGAAACAACGATCACAACTGGCAAAATGAGGAGAGTCATCGTGAGACTTCCCGCTAAAACCGATCGTCCCAATCCAATTCCACGAACAAAGAGCACCATCCCCAATAAACCATAAACAATCGAAGGAACTCCTGCCAAATTAGCAATGTTTACTTCAATAAAGGTGTTAAACCAATTTTTTTTCCCATACTCTTCTAGATAAAGTGCCGTTGCAATCCCGAGAGGAACAGTGAAGAGTGCGGTAAACCCCATGAGCCACACGCTACCCCAAAGAGCCGATTTAATCCCAGCTTTTTCAGGAAAACGAGAAGGGAAACTATTCAAAAAATCGCTATCAACCCACTTGATCCCTGTGTGAGTCACATGATAAAGAAGTAACACCAAAACCCCCACCGCCAAAAAAACCATCAATTGACATAGTCGCCGAAAGATGCTTTCCTTAAAACGCCGTGTTGGCAAGTTTGAATCTACCTGACCTATCTTTTGAAAATTCATTCGTAAACCGCCTTGTATCGACGAAGCATAAGGTTTGCTAGAAGGTTAATTACCAAAGTAATAACAAAGAGAAGGGCGGCAACAGCAAAAAGTGTTTTATAACTCGTTGTTCCTGCCGGTGCATCTCCCAAACTTACCTGAACGATATAGGCGGTAATCGTTTGGATGCTCTCTCTTGGGTCGGCGGTGAGGTTTGGTGTTGCCCCTGCCGCCAAAGTTACGACCATCGTCTCCCCAATTGCACGGGAAATCGCAAGAACAAACGAAGCAAAAACGCCCGAGGCTGCTGCTGGAAGGGCAATCTGGGTTGTAACTTCGAGCGAGGTCGCCCCCATTGCAAAGCCCCCTTCACGTAGACCTTCGGGAATTGACCTTAGTGCATCATCACAAAGAGAACAAACCATAGGCAATATCATAATTCCAACAACAAGTGAAGCGCTTGCAGAATTAAATATTTGGACACCTGGAATGATTTCTTTTATTAGAGGAGTCATATAGGTCAAGGCAAAATATCCATAGACCACCGTCGGAATACCAGCCAGTAATTCTAACACCGGCTTGAGTATACTCTGGGTCCTCGCCGAAGCATATTCACGGAGATAAATCGCACTAAGAAGCCCTACAGGTATTGCAAAAAGGCTCGCCCCCAAAACAATGTGTAGCGTCCCACATACTAATGGCAATACACCAAATGATTGAGGGCGCAGTAGTGGAGACCACTTCGTCCCTCCAAGAAATTCAGTAATCGAAACATCTTGAAAAAAACTATACGATTCCGTAGCAAGTATCCACACAATTCCCAGAGTTGTTCCTACTGAGATCAAGGTGCATAAATAAAGAAGGGTTCGTATAAAACCCTCCTTGCTTCTTTTGCTATGTGTTGTTAGTTGCATAAAAAATTCCTGAATATCCCTGTGCGGAACTATTTCAACAATTCGGTGATATCAAGACCGGCATTTTTCGGATCGTTAAAAGCCGAACCAGTTACTTTGCCTTGAAACCTCTTTTTAGCCAAGGTATAAACTTCTTCTGGCAGACCGACATATCCGACCTCATTAGCGATTGAGCCCACATTGTCCAAGTAAAACTCGATAAAGGCATTGACCTCAGGTCGTTTGGCTGATTCGGTACTAACATAGATAAATACTGGTCGAGAAAGTGGAGCGTATGCCCCATTGTTAATCGTTTTTTGTGTCGGCGCTACTGGACCACTACCATTGTCGATTGGAACAATTTTGAGCTTCGACTTATTTTCCGCGTAGTAAGCGTAACCGAAAAAACCTAATGCATTTACATCACCAGAAATTCCTTGAACCAAAACGTTATCGTCTTCGCTAGCAGTAAAGTCTGAACGGCAAGCTTGCGACTCTCCGTTAATTTCATCAGTGAAATAATCAAATGTTCCAGAGTCGACGCCGGGAGCGTAGAGTTTAATTGCAGTAGCAGGCCAATCACTACGAATATCGCTCCACTTTTGTACAGTACTACCTGGCTCCCAAATCTTCTTTAATTCATCCGTGGTGAGGTAATCTACAAAGTCATTTTTAGGATTCACAATGACAGAAATCCCATCAAAGGCGACAGGAAGCTCGACATATGAGATATTATTCTCGGTAGCTTTCTCCTCTTCGGAAGGCTTTATCGTCCTTGAGGCATCGTTGATATCGACTTCCCCAATGCAAAACTTCTTAAAGCCACCACCTGTTCCCGAAACTCCAACTGTCACCCTTACTCTGGGCTCACTCTTTCCAAACTCTTCTGCTATAGCTTCTGTGATAGGAAAAACGGTACTTGAACCATCAACTTTGACAGCACCACTTAGACCATCTCCACCGACTTCGTTGGTACCACACCCTGAAAAAAGAACCCCCATAAGAATAGCCAAGCTACCTAGCTTAGAAAGTGCACCTTGATTTTGTTTCATCTCTTCTTTTCTCTCTTTCATTAAAACAAGAAACATAATTTGCATTTGTTAGGTTTTTGCTAGCAAGTTGTTAGAAACCTAAACAAGACTTTTGTCGAACTTACCCTGTTTTTCAAAATACGCTGAAATGAGGCAAAATAATTCGAGAAATCCAGCCTCCACACAACTTACTCGGAAAGGGATAACCCTATTCGAGAGGTGCAGAAACAGCCTTAAGCTCCCATTTGCCTTAATCGACTGATCGTTAAGCAACAATCTAAAACAGAGCAATGTGGCCTCCGTTTGCCGATCGTTAGATTTTCATTATTCTGTAAATTTCTTTGTCGTAGAAAAGCCAAGTCGCCTGTATCTCTCAACAGTTTTTTTAAACGATTGCAAATAATGAACAAATAAACTCTACAAAACCTAAGATGAAATGAAAACGACGACCAGAAAGGTCAAGATATTATCCGAGATAGCGCTTTACTCGGAAATACTGGGCAAGGAGAAAGTAAAGCAGCTTCCTTGCTCAAGTTCACTCGTTACAGTTACAGCTCCACCGTGCGCCTGTGCAATGTGCTTAACGATCGCCAACCCTAGTCCAGTCCCTCCGAGCTTTCGACTTCGTGCTTTATCAACACAATAAAACCTTTCGAACAACCTCGTAAAATGGCTTGCCTCAATGCCACACCCTTCATCACGAACAGATAGAAGAACTTCTCCATTTTCGACGGTCCCGCTCACCGTAACTCGACCATGAATTGGGCTATATTTAATCGCATTATCAATAAGATTCACCAAAGCCTGTTCCAACATCGAAGAATTGATGCGAGCACGAATATCTTCAGAACATTGAAGCTCTAATTCAAGGTTTTTTTCCTGAAGTTTCAATCGGCATAGTTCAACTGCTGCCTTAATAACAGGGAGAACTGGTTCGTCAAAGAGGTCAATTTCTCCGGCCTCAGCCTCTTGTTCAATTCGCGAAAGCGCAAGAAGGTCTTCTATGATTGCACTTAGCCGTTCGGCCTGTTTGGCCATAATATGAAGAAAGCGTGTTGCATCTTCTCGGTTTTCAATGGCGCCTTCCAGCAACGTCTCAATAAATCCCTTAAGCGAAGTGATTGGGGTTTTTAATTCATGAGAAACATTAGCGACAAAGTCACGACGTAACCTTTCTAAACGACGGAGACGAGTCACATCGTTTAAAACCAACATTGCACCGATATTCTCTCCATGGGCATCTATGAGAGGCGAACCACTAACCTTCCATTGTTGTTCTGTTTGACCGTATAACTCTATCTCTTTTTCAATAGGAATGTCATGCGTCAAGCTCTCACGTGCCAACTCTTGAAGCTCAGTATTCCTAACAACTTCAGCAAGGCTTTTCCCTAAAACTTTTTCTCCTTTGATACCTAAAAGTTTTTCCGCCGCCATATTCACCTTGATCACTTCCTCTTTTGCATTGATCGCCAGAAGACTTTCAGCCATGCTCGAAAGAATCGCCTCGATCTCCCTTTTTTGACGAAGGTTTGCCTCAATTCTTTCACTGAGCTGTTTTGCCATGAGATTCATAGATTCGGCAAGGTCACCCATTTCCTCGTTCTTGGGAATTGCCAAACGAATGTCGAGATCACCACTGGCAAATCGCTCGGCCATGTCCCGCATCTCCTGTAACGGTTTTGCCAACTTTTGTGAGACTAACCAGCCAAGGCCTCCTGCCAATATTGCAATCACAAGACCAGCAGTGATAACCCTATAAATAATTGTCTCTAGAACTTGACGAATCTCTGTTTGAGGGATAGAGGCGCGAATGACACCATTGAGTGAATCAGAGTAAATCGGAATTCCGACATACAACATCTCTTTTTTCAGAGTCTGGCTAAACCGGACTGCCGTTCCGACCTCTCCACTTAAACCTTTTTGAACTTCTGGCCGGTCAGCGTGATTCTCCATTTTTTCCGGGTCTTCTTGAGAATCACCTAGAACGATTCCCGAATTATCAATGACGGTGTAACGGGTGTTTGTACCCGATCCAATATCCTTAACGAGAGAATCAATTTTGCCTGTATCTTCTACAACAAATAATCTTTCACGAAGAAGCTTGGCCCGAATGGTTAAATCTTTTGTCGCCTGTTTGTGATAAAAATCCTCAAAAGTTGAAGAAGAGTACCATCCCACCGAAAAGAGAGAAACGATTGTAATCAACAAATAAGAGGGGTAAAGATGCCAAGTGATATTCCTGCGTTTCACGCTATTCTCCCAAACGATAACCGACACCTCGAACCGTTTTTATACAGTCGCCACAGTTACCAAGCTTTCGCCGAAGACCAACAATTACAACATCAACAGAACGCTCGGTAACTGGATAATTATCACCTCGCAATAGATCAACAATCCGCGATCGGGTAAAGACCCATCCTGGTCGATTCATAAAAATGTGTAACAAGTTAAACTCGGAGGCGGTCAATTCAATACTTTTACCTTGAACAAGGACACGATGAGGTCCGGGCATAAGAACAATCTCACCATATTGTACTGTCTCTTGAGGGTCAGCGTTTCCTGCAGGACGCCTGATAATCCGCTTGATCCTAGCTAACAAAACGCGTGGACTAAATGGCTTGGTTACGTAGTCATCGGCCCCCATTTCCAGGCCAATAACAATATCAGATTCCTCCCCTTTTGCTGTTAACATAACAACAGGGATATGAGCAGTCTGAATCTCTTGCTTTAAACTCTTGCAAACTTCCAAACCATCTATTCCGGGCAACATCAGGTCCAATAGTATCAATCCTGGGGCTTCCTGCTTTGCTAAGCGAATTCCTTCTTCGCCATTGTTAGCAACAACTACGGTATACCCTTCCTTAGACAAATTATACCTGATGAGTTCCTGAATCGCTTCTTCATCTTCAATGACCAATATTTTCAAAGCCGCCATTATTAAACCTGTCTAAAAAAGATTGCTTCAACTTAACATAATTCTAAAGTCTAACACCTCTCCATTAGATTTTTGTTAGGCTCTCTCCCCTTTCTGAAGGCTCTTTGCCTTTTACACAAATAGTCCATTCTCTTTCCTTCTTACCCCATCTTGATGTCGATACTTACAACTCCTATATAAAATGCTTTTGAAAGCGATCTTCATGGTACGCAAGAAAGCTAGTTCCGAAAACCCAGCACCCCCTGATGTAGGTAGAAAAATAGGGCGATAATTGCCCAAAATAGCCCCGTTTTCTCCAAAAACGTCCCACTTTTTACCCCGTTTCTCTCTATATCATTACCGATTTTGAAGTTGCCTTTTTCTCTACCGATAAAATAGGCGATTCATGAGATATGTACACCCACCTTGATCATCCAGCCTGTTGGCTCTCACTACTTCTGGCGATACCATTTGAAATGGTAAGTAAAGAGAAGGTAGTAAAAAAATAAAACCACCCTCTTTTTAAAAAATTTCCGAGTTCATCGGCATCTTCGAAAAATTGATCTCTAATTCTCTCCCCGATAGCCAATCGTCAGGAAACCCAGCTCTCGTCCAAGAACCTTCTCAATGGTCAGCCTGCTTTTAGTCTGGCCATTCTATCGTTGCCCTATAAGCTTGCGAAAAACGGGCTAATTTATGGGAAACCATTCTTACCAAACGCCCCTGTACAATACTTCTTCTCTCCTCTATACCCTTCTTGAATCCTTGATCTTCTGCCAAAACCCTTCTAAAATTTCAACAGGTAAAATTGTCACTCAGTTCGCTTATTTCAACGAACAGAAAGAGAACATACAGTCATGAAAAAACAAGACAAAAACACCCGCTACTACCTTGATGTCGACTTAGACCACAGAACAATTTTAGGGTGGGGCTACGATCAAAAAGAGAATCTTGTTGTCCAATCGGGAGGACGCCTTGTCTTGAAAAAATCGACCAATCCGACCCATCACCGGATTTTTCTCTCGAAGGGGCAATACAATAAACTCACCTCCCAGGTAGAAACTTTATAAGTCCTTAATAACCATTTCTTCATAAAATAACACCGACTCTTTAAAAACAAACATGCTCTAAAAATAGAGGGGGGCTAAACATAACCGCTCGTTATAGTTCCCTCTTTGGTAGCTCTTTTCCTTTGCTCTCCATCCATTCTAAAAGGGCACCACTCCTAGACATCTCCATGCCAAACGGTGAAAATTGTCTTAAACCTTTTATTACCAATCCCATCCCTCCCGATAAAACCTACCTTGTCATGAATAACCAGTTGCGTGATATTGAAAATCATTCTCCTGACAAAGTTTCAGACTACACAACATTTCTAAAAGATGTGCTCACCTGCTCACTCGGCGCTTATGGTGGCCCCGAAGCACATATTGGCGTTTTTATCGATCAGTTGGTAACCAGGCGAAACTATCTTACCGAAGAAGAACTTGTCGAACTTCTTGCCCTATGTAGCATTCTTCCAGGGCCTACAAGTACCCAAACGATCGTGGCAATTGGCCATAAAAAGGGGGGGCCATTATTAGCGCTGCTGACCATGTTCGTGTGGGCAGCCCCTGTCCTTCTCGTAATGACGACTCTCTCATTCCTCTACACAATTCTCTCAAAAACTGAGGTCTCCTCTGATATCCTTCGATTCATCGGGCCAATGGCCGTTGGGTTTATCGTCCTTGCAGCCTGGAAAATCAGTAAAAAAGTCGTCCTCGACAAACTGACTTTTTCGCTACTGGTTTTTAGCACAATCGTTACCTACGCTTTCCGGTTCCCATTGATTTTCCCGATCGTCTTGGCCGCCGGAGGACTAACCACCATTCTCACCTCAAGAAAGTCTGATATTTGGAACAAAGTCTCGATAACCCCTCCATGGCGATACCTCCTCTTTTTTATTCTGTTTGCAGCCGGTGCCTTTTTCTTGTCACTTGGAACAGATTTGAAAATCTTCCACCTTTTTGAGAGCTTCTATCGATACGGGTACTTGGTATTCGGTGGAGGACAGGTCGTCGTTCCCGTTATGTACGGCGAGTTGGTAGAAGTCAACAACGAGATGACCAATGCGGAATTTCTAACGGGTTATGGATTGGTTCAAGGGCTGCCCGGCCCTATGTTCAGTTTTGCCGCCTATGCAGGTGGGATGGCAACACGCGATGGCTCGACCATTTATCAAATAGTCGGCGCACTCGTAAGTGGAATTGCTATTTTTCTCCCCGGTCTTCTACTCATCTACTTTATTTATCCCGTTTGGGAGAATGTTAAAAAAATCCAAGCCATTAAAATCTCACTAAAAGGGATCAACGCAGTCGCCGGTGGTATGATAACAGCGGCAGCTATCATCCTTCTTCAATTAAACGGTATTGAAATAGCAAACCTGCTAGCAACATTAATAACAGTTGTCATTTTAGCGACCAGGAAAGTCCCTGCCCCACTTTTAGTCGTCGCTGCCCTTCTAGCCGGCACTGCTTTTTAAAAAAATCATCTCTAATTATTCCACATAGACCACTTTCAGATTTTTTTAGCGATATAAACGCCATAGCTGTAATAATCTCGATATTTTTCATAGAGGGCGATTTCAATCCTTTCACATTCGATAGTTTTCCTTGCCTGCTCACTGTTACCATTCCGCTTAAGAAAAGCACCAAAACCGTTCTGCAGAGGCCGGTAATAATTATCAATCCAGCAGTTCATGGGCAAATAAAAATAGCCCTCAAGAATGTAACCATGTCGTTCAATCGTTTCGATCTTTGCCGAGGCAACATCGATCTCCGGGTACTCTCCATCCCAGTAGGCTTGAAGCTCGGGGGGGCGGTCAGCAGTCAACCATGTGATTTCCGAAACGATGAGTTTCCCTCCCGGCTTCAGAAACCTTTTCCAAGCTGACACTCCCGCTTCAAAACCGATGTTATAAATCGCACCTTCCGACCAGATAACATCAAACTCCTCATTGGAAAAAGGCATCGCCTCCATAGAGCACCTTAAGGTTGTGATTTTGTCTTCTACGCCCTGCTCTTGCGCCCGTGATCGGAGGTCTTCAAGAAACTCTGGAAGGAAGTCCACGGCAGTAATTTCGGCTTCCAGTTCCTTGGCAATCTGTATGGCCGAAGCGCCTGTGCCACAACCGACATCCACAATTTTCAAAGGGCGCGATTTGTCGAGCCCGGCCAGAAGCAAAGCTTTCCCTGTCTCAACCTCGCCTCCAGGACCTTGTCTAAAATTTGATCTATGCAGATCAATCAAAAGCTGCATTTGTAAATCGTCCATAACTTTTCCTTAGTCGACGTTTCTGAGTAATCCCTCTGCCAGCTCCAGAACACCAGCAGGGTAGCTGCGCCGAATCCGAGCAGGGGACTGAAACTCGACGAGACTTCCCAGTGCATCACCGGCAAGCTGACCAAGAAGACATCCTTGGGCTCTGGATAGAGCAGATTGATAATCCAGATTTTTACTACAAGAATCCATTTAATCGTTTCCCAGAAATCGCTCGAACGTTTTTTTATCGCTGTTTTGGTGCTAGATGCGTTTTACTTAGCACCTTTACGATATCTTTTTTGAGTCCCGTTCAGATTCATGAGTGTAATGAGGCGATTAAGAATTTAACGTCTTCTCCATTTGACGAGTAATAATATCTCTTAGCACTTCCAAATCAACATCGTCCAATTTGTTGATATACAGGCAGGCGACCGATTTTCTATGCTTACCTAATTTGGCGTAAAGTCCCTTTGCACCTCTGAAATTGTCCCCGACATAAAACACCATAGATGTTTTGCGTGGTGAAAAACATGCTACTGGTACATCACCCTGATGACCTGTTTCATACTCATAATGGTAGGACCCAAAACCAATAATTGTCGGCCCCCACATGACAGGAGGCAAGCCTGTTATCTCCTTATACATTTCTAAAGCGGTCAAAGCATCGGCACGGCGACGATTGTTCTCAATCGCGGCTATAAAGTCATTAACAGATGCCGATGTCGGTTTGGTCTTATTCTCTGCCATGGTTTCTCCTGTTCTCTCATCTTAAATTTTAGAATGCCCAGTTCAGTGGGATTTCCCTAAGCCATATAAAGTTTAGCAAAAGTACCGTTTGAATCATCACCAGTAGCAAAAACTACTTCAATACCACCTCTCGGAACTGCCCACCACTCCTCTCAAATCGTTGACTCCAGAATTAATCCTTTAGTTTTGAGGTTTGGTACCAAAATATTCAGTTTCAGCACCAAATTTAGAAACGCCCATTTCTGGAAGCAGCTAATCTTTGCAACATGTGTAAAACAACGATACGTGTAAAACAACAAGGCCCGCTGGTGGTGACCAGCAGGCCTTGTCTAAGTCAAAACGGGCGTGCTACCCGGCTCAAAGGTGGAGGCGGCGGGGATTGAACCCGCGTCCCGCGGTACTTCCACAACTGTCTCTACGTACGTAGTCACTCTTTTAATCTTACAAAGCGAGGCCCTAAGTGACGAGGTCCTCTCTTTGCCAGCAGAAACAAAATTTCGCCGATAGCGTATCTACATGACGATCGACTAGTCGGAATTACAACCGAACTTAGTTTCTCTCCGACAAAAAATCTAAGCTCGGGGCTACTAAATTACTTATGCAGCCAATGCGAAGGAATCTTCTGCATCTAAAAATTGTAATCAGCTTTTTACGTGGCCTGCTGATCAACCACGGTACGCAACATATTGCTTCTAGTTACCCGGTCGAATCCAGTCGCCCCCAGGTGATCTAAAAACGGTCATCTAAAAACAGGGTTTAATTACCTTTTATCCTTATTTAAGTATCCCATTCTATACCCCTCCACTCTCAAAGGAAAGGGGCAACTTCTGACTTCCACAACATTAGGAGTCGGCACACCTTACGGAGACCGATCTTATCTCTTGCTACCACCTAGATTTACATCAATAGTAACTGCCATACCAGAGAAATCCCCCCCACGGGCAGACACCAAAAGACAAAAATCCAAAGCTTACCCCCTTCAAGAAAACGCAACAACAAAAGTAATGAAAAGTAACCGACGACCAAAGAGACCAACGCCCCAATTGCCAGGGAAGATATTGGAGTCGTCAAGCTTGCCTCCGTTGCAATCTCTCTTATCTCAAGAAGACTCGCCCCTCCAATTGCAACGATTGCTAATAAAAAGGAGTAGGTCGCCGCCTCACTTGGTGCCAGTTTTTGCCGAAGGCCGGCAACGATGGTTATTCCACTGCGAGAAATGCCTGGCAAAATTGCAAAAGCTTGAAAGAATCCAATCGTTAATGCCCCCTTCAAACCTAATTCCTGGTAAGACAGGTGGGGTGTCCCCCCCTTTGGGCGATCGGCCTCTTTAGTCTGCAATGACTCTTCCCTGGTTTCAAAAGAATATTTCCGTACCGACAGTAGAACGATTCCAGTTACGATTAACATCAAAGCGGCCAAAATTGGCTTTTCCAGGATCGAATCGTAACCCGAGACCTTTAGCCCAATACCGACAATTGCAGCCGGTACACTACCGACAACGACCCAATAGAGATTTTTGGGCTTGTTCCAGACGATCTCTTTTATCTTTTTGAAATAGACAATAACGATTGCCCCAAGAGTCCCCGCATGCAAAACGATATTCACATCAGCAATATCAAGGTCGTCAACATTGCCTCCCGACAACAAGGCGCCCCCTAAGACGACGTGGCCCGAAGAGCTGATCGGTAAAAACTCAGTAACTCCCTGAACGACGGCCAAAACCAATATAACCCACAATTCCACACTTCTATCCTTATTCGCCGTTAACCCTTGGTGACACGGGAGTATCTGCACGTTACTTCTACCCTCTGCTGTTTATCGGTTTCCTGGCGACAAGAGTTGATTTTGGATTGTATCGAAACTGTCGCAATAATAGGTCTTTTAGCCCCACTCGACCTCAGAGGTCCAGTTGTACCGATTGTAAAGATTATCACCCTTTTGTTTTTTAACCTGCCTGAAAATGGTCGAACTTGGCTCGTTTTTGTCAGTCGAACTCACCGATCCAATGAGGGTAATCACCCCGTCAATCACGGATTCGATTGTCCTTGGCCCCTGTCTACCGTATGGATACAATGCGACTCTCCTCTAACCACACTAAAAATGACATCCCTCTAGCGAAACAATCGATTGCGTTGTTTTGTTTGGTGGCGTTATTGGTATCTGGTTTTCCATGTCAGTCTATCTCTCAGGCACTCGGCCAACATCGCCAAACAACTCTCCCCACCTTCGACTATAGCCGTCCCCCTCAGCGAGTTGCTCTTCGATCGGCTGCTCTGCCAAAACCTCGTGACAGGAGAAACTCTCCTCCTATAGACGCACCCCCTCAAGTTACCCAGCCAGAGAAAAGGCCTCTTCGCACCGGACCAGCTTTACCAAGGCTCGATATCCATATGCCAGATATTGGAAACCCCTATCTGGATAAAATTTCCCCGATCCAACCAGTGACAAAGGGCATACAGCCACTAGACCTTCTAGCAACCGGCGGAGAAAACCGCTCACCACAAATCCTCCATCTTAGCCGACAAAAGGCCAGGCAACGAATTGCAGAAGGGATCGATTTAGCAACCC
>JALCBQ010000050.1 GCA_028066335.1 Pirellulaceae bacterium | reverse complement strand
CTCTTGAAATCTGTTTTATTCCAGAACTACCATTGGCTGGCCTTAAATGTCAGCTGTTACTCAATAAGTTGGCAGCAGGCGATTACACCGTCTTATATACAAACCCTCCGGCTGAATCTGTCGAAGATATCGAGACAGTGAAACATTTCTATATTGCTCTCGCTGGTATAGTCGACTCTCAAACTCTTGAGGCCAAACTTCGAGTCAATGGAGTTGACAATATTAAGGTGGAGCATTTTCAAGGAAGTGAAGAGGAGAAAAAGAGCCAAACCTCGGTCGCGAGACCTCAAGAGAGTGCTTCTTCTCAGGGACAAACGGCTACCCAAGTTACGCCAGCCACTAAGGTCAGACAATCAGAAAAAGCACCGGCGAAAAAACAGGATAAAAATGTTCCAACCCTTGGCAAGGCGGCAGAAACATTACGGGTCGACATTGATCGACTTGACCAGTTAATGAACCTGGCTGGTCAGCTTGTTATTAACAAGGCACGCTTTGCTCAAATCGGCGATGGGTTTAAGAGTTCTCTTCAGGCAAAACAGGCACCACACCTACTTGTGAGTGCCGAAAATACGGTGAATCGCCTTTTGGATCGTCTTGCCCATGGTGATCAAAATCAAATGGATAGTTTTGATATTGGGCTTGTCGAAGATAGTTTGCAGAATCTTCAGCAAGATTTTTTATCGCTCAAGGAAGAAATCAACCAGCTCTATTCATTCCACAGGCAGGTTGGTGAACTCAATGACGCTGTCCATCAACTTGATCACATTACCGATGGCATTCAAAAGAGTATTATGGATACCCGAATGGTGCCCATTGGACCACTCTTTTCTCGATTCAAGCGAGTAATCCGTGATATTTCGCGAAACAATCAAAAAGAGATTCAACTCGTTATCAATGGAGAGAAGACCGAACTCGACAAACGAATGATTGACGAATTAGGAGATCCTCTTATTCATATAGTTCGAAACTCGGCCGACCACGGTATTGAGAGTCCAGATGATCGAGAAGCGGTTGGTAAGCCTCGACAAGGGACGGTTACTTTAGACGCTTTTCATCGTGGAAACAATATTATTATTCAGGTAACCGACGATGGTGGCGGTCTTGATAAAGATAAAATTGTCGCCAAGTCAATCGAGAAAAACATTATTTCTCCACAAGACGCAGAAAGGATGACATTACACCAAATTCATCAACTCGTCTGGGAGCCAGGTTTTAGTACCGCACAGTCGGTGACCGACATTTCAGGTCGAGGAATGGGGATGGATATCGTTCGGTCGTGTATTGAAAACATTAATGGGGTTGTCGAAATCGACAGCGAATTGGGCAAAGGGACAGTCATTACCATTCAACTCCCTTTGACCATGGCAATTTTGCCAAGCCTCATGGCCGAAATCGACGGCGATATTTTCGCACTACCGATCGAATCGGTGAGCGAAATTGTCCACGTCACTAGTGAAAGCCTCAATACCGTTCATGAAAAAACGACAGCGACGATTCGTGGCCGTGTTCTTTCAGTGCTAAAATTAAGTGATGTCTTTAAATGGAACCGTCCGAGTAAACGGCAATCTCAAAGTGTCGCTAAACCGGGAGAATGTACCCTTGTTATTTTAGGGCACGATGGAACTGAAATCGGGCTGGTCGTTGACCATCTTCTTGGTGAAGAAGATGTCGTTATCAAGTCGATGGCAGAGAACTACAAAAACATTCGCGGAATTTCTGGAGCAAGTATCCTTGGCAATGGGAGTGTCTCTCTTATCTTGGATGTTTCAGCTCTTTTGGAAATGGCCTCTCACAAAAAACATGAAACCGCTACTGTATAAAAGGATTCGTTTGATGAGCTCCAACTTAGAATTACTACACTCAGTTTTTTCGGCGGCGACCCACGATGCCTCTGCCGCTATGAGTTTTTGGACGAAAGGTCTTGTTACCTTGAGCCTAGATGAAGTGAGGGAATTGCCACTGGAAGAGGTTGTTAGTAGTGAACTTGAAGAGAAGCTACTGAATATGGTCGTACTGACTCTTGATGAAGAGTCGGGCGGTACGATCGTATTAACCTTTGACGACAACAGTGGTCGTCAGTTGGCATCGATCCTCCTTTCACAGCCCTTGCCAGAGGAAGGAACCGAATGGAACGAGCTGGAAAAGTCGGCCCTCCTGGAGACAGGGAATATCTTAGGTTGTGCCTACATCGGTGCTATTGCGAAATGTGTTGAGCAAACCTTAACGCCGTCACCTCCTTACTTTTTGCAAGATTATGCCGCAAGTGTTCTTGAACAGGCAATTATCGAGCAGGCCACATACACTGAAAAGATCTTAATCTGTCAGACTCGGTTTTTACAAAAGAACGAGGAAGTCAACTGGAATGTCTTCTTTATCCCATCATTTTGTTTACGGCAAAAGATGGAGCAGTCGCTTCAATTTGATGAAAAGTTAAGTGATTGTTAAGTCAATGGTAATTACCGCATCTAGAAGGGATAAAGGTAAAACGTATGGTTTTTAGTACGACAAATACTGACAACAAAGTTGACAATAAGATCACAGTAGGAATTGGACAAGTTTTTGGTGCGAGAGCACCAGCAACTTTTCATTCGGTACTTGGTTCTTGTATTGGTGTTGTTCTATACTCACGACAACATAAAACTGGTGCAATGGCCCATGTTGTTTTGCCTGCTCAAGTTGCCGGTTCAGCGGATACACCAGGAAAATATGCCGACACAGCGATCAAGCACATGTTAAAATTGCTCGCACGGGAAGGAGTTATGCTCGAGCATCTAACGGCCAAGATTACAGGAGGTGCGGCGATGTTTAACACCTCCGGACCACTCCAAATCGGCGAAAAAAATATCGACGCCGTTAAAGCGGAACTGACAAACGCTAATATACGGCTAGGAGGGGATGACACAGGGGGAACCAAAGGCCGAAGAGTGACTTTTGACCTTGAAACAGGGATGTTCACAGTGGAAACGGTCGGCCAGGAACCAACTGTCTTTTAACACTACACCGTTCTCTTTTTTAGTAATACATACTATAAAAGGCGAGTCGTACTTATAAAGTTGCCTCGATAAATGAGGAAAGCATCGCTTTAAGTCTCTCTAAGGGGAGGCCTACAACATTGCTTGGGCTACCCGAGGTGAGTGTCAGCCAAGGGTGACCATCTTGATACCCAAACGCGCCTGCTTTACCGACCCACAGATCGGTCGCCAGATAGTCATCAAGCTCTTTTGGGCTTAGGGGCTTCATCGATAATATCGAGGTTTCGACTTCGACATTCTTTTGGCCAGTTGTTTTATCCCACAGGCATAATCCACTATAGACCTGGTGCTCTTTACCCGACAAGTGGGTAACCATTCGGCGTGCCTCGTCTTGATCGGTCGGTTTTCCTAACAATTCTCCTTCGCAATAGGCGAGAGTGTCGCATGCTAGTACGAGCCCCGATTCGATTTTTGGAATGACTGATTTTGCTTTCTGAAAAGCTAGTCGGGCAACATATTCACGGACTGACTCTTCACGGTGTATCGGGTCTTCTACAGAATCGTCGGGCAAAACAATTGTAAATGAGTACCCTGCCTCGGTTAGTAACTCTTTTCGACGGGGTGAACTGCTAGCCAATACAAGTTGGTGAGGGGAAGAGGGCATTGGAAAAAGACTTATCTCGGTTAGAATGAATGAACGGTTCTATTCTAAAGGGCCTCTCTTTTTTTTCTAGCCTCACACCTTCGGTTTTTTTCAAGATGCCTTCTTTGTCTCCTGCGATCCTTTTTGAAGACAATCACCTTTTGGTCATCAATAAAAGACCACTTTTAGCGACGATGGGCACACCAGGTGGCGAGCCTTCGTTGGTTTCGCTTGCTAAAGAATATCTTAAGAAAAAGCATAACAAACCGGGGAACGTTTACCTAGGGGTCGTCAGTCGGCTAGATGCACATGCCTCTGGGGCGATCGTTTTGGCGAGAACTTCCAAGGCGGCTGCACGCTTAACAAAACAGTTTATGGAGCAAACGGTAAAGAAAGAATATTGGGTCGTCGTTTCGGGAAACGGAATTCCTCAACAAGGAGAATGTGTCGACTGGGTTCTGAAAAATGACCATCGCCACAAAATGGAGGTCGTCTCACCACAAAAAACAGGGGCCAGAGAGGCCAGACTATTTTTCCAAAAGCTTCAATCGGTAAACGAGAAGAACACACTCCTTGAGGTTACCCTTCTAACGGGACGAAAACATCAAATTCGAGTTCAGATGGCTCATCGCAGGTGGCCAGTCGTCGGCGACCGAAAGTATGGAAGTCCAGCCCCCTTTGGGGCCGGTATTGCTCTTCATTGCAGAAGGATAACGATTATTCACCCGACACTGAAAACAGAGGTAACCTTCACAGCTCCACCTCCTGCAAGTTGGAAAAGTCTGAATATTTGATGAAAATGGTCGCTTTGTTCTCTGGCTCACATTAAGTGGGGCAAGAAATGTTACCCTAGATTTCCTCGAGCACAGTTTTTTACTCCCAATTTTTGGAAAAGTGATTAAACTGAAACTGGAGACAGATGGCCTCAATAGGCTTAATGTTTTTCTTCTCTTCTTTCTCTCTTCTGTTTGTGGATTTGTCGATCGCGTGGCAAAGAAAAAGCGACCTTTACAGGAATCTGTCCTTTTAAGTGGACTTGTTACCAGTGATGATCTCGATCGCGCAGTCATTTCACTGCAAGATGAGTCCGATGGTCCACTTGTTCAGTCAGGTCTCTACGACCAAAAACAACTGGCCGACCAGCTTGTCAAAATGAAATTGTTAACGCGATATCAGGCTGAGCAGCTTGAGAGTGGGCGGACAAAGCTGAACCTTGGCCCCTATATTGTAACCGACTTTATTGGACAGGGAGGTATGGGGCAGGTCTTTAAGGCTCAACATCAAATTATGAGACGCGATGTCGCTCTCAAGGTTTTACCACTCAATAAGTCAAACCCTGATTCGATCTTGAATTTTCATCAAGAGATTCGAACACAGGCACAACTCGACCATGAAAACCTTGTCCGTGCCTTCGATGCTGGACAAGATGGAAACGTTCATTACCTTGTTACCGAGTATATCCCTGGAACTGATCTTCGCCGTCTTGTCCGATTTGAAGGAGCGTTATCCGAGCAACAGGCCGCTGATATTGTTTTTCAGGCAGCTATGGGACTTTCCCATGCACACCAGATGGGTCTCATCCATCGAGATATCAAGCCAGGAAATATTCTGGTCACCCCCGAGGGGGTTGCCAAAGTTTCCGATTTGGGCTTGGCCGGTTTTATCGATAATCAGCAAGAAGAAGACCGACGGGCCGGAAAGATTGTAGGAACGGCCGATTACCTCTCGCCCGAACAAATTAAAACACCCGACAAGGTAACATCTGCGAGTGATATCTATTCACTGGGATGTACTCTTTACTATGCGATCACAGGAAAAGTCCCTTTCCCCGGGGGATCTTCCAAAGATAAAGCACGCCGCCATTGTGAACAGGCGCCATGGCATCCTCGCCGTTTTGCTCCTGAAGTAAGTGAAGAGTTTGTCGAAATTATCGCCGATATGATGGAGAAAAGTATCGACAAACGGATCGTTTCGGCCGAAGAAGTCGCTAACCGACTTGAGCCATGGACGAGCCAGTCGGATCTGTTGCCACTTCAGCAACTCCGTTCTTCGCCATGGAGTTTACCGCCACTCCCTGTCGATTTTGACGGAAGTGGTCCAGAAGAAGATTTACCCGAAACAATGCCTGAAGATTCTGAGTGGGAAAAACCTGGTTTTCACGCTTCGGAAGAACTATCACAAGGAACCCTCTCTGTTAAATCGGCAGAGTATGAAACTCGTGATTCAGAAAGCTCAAGCCTGCAAATTTCGGAAGAAGGGGCAAGTCGTGAAGAGCTGAAGCTGAGTTCTGATCAAAACAGTTCGTTAGAGGTTTTGTCGGGAAGTAGGGCGGAGATATCGGCGGGAGATATTAAGCAGGAACTTCAGGGAGTCGACGCATCAGATGGCAAAGCCTCTTATGCTACACCTTCTACCCTGTTGCCAACGATTCTTTTAACGGCTGTGATCGCCTTTACCCTTGGGATTTCTGTCGGTGCTTTAGCAATGATGCTTTTTCAGTAAGATAAATATACGAGCGACTGCTGGGAAGTCTTTTGAAGGCTTTCAAAGATAGTAGCCGTTTGGAGTACACCTTAGTCTAGTCTGAAAGTTGACCCAAAACGACGACAAGAATCGAGTCGGCCTCATTGTGGTTGAGGTGAAGTATCTGCCGGTCGTTTGTTTGGAAAACCCACTGTCGACCGTGATCGGCCCTTTTCTGAGCAGTAATAACTTCGCCGATGGCGCACGGCTTATCTAGTTTAGCCGTTTCAAGGAGTTCGACGATTTTGCCTTGCCAATTTTCTCTTAGAAGACTGGCCTTGACGACCTCACCAACTTGAAGGTGAACAAAGTCTTCGGGAATCTCTTTTCCGTGTGGGTCCTGGATGGGATGGCCTAGCTTGTCATCTAGGTAATCGACCGTTGCCTCATCATGAAAATGTTCAAGATGGTGGGCTTTTTCATGAAGTTGATCGTGAGGTGTTCCCAATCTTTCCAAATAGGTTTCCCAAAGGCGGTGAGCGCGAAGGAGTCGTCGTGCCTCTTTGTGTCCCGACTCGGTGAACGAGTACTCACTTTTGTGATTGTCGAGCAACCCCTGTCTCTCCAGCCGGCCAAGGGCATTTTTTATTTTGGCAGCAGGGGATGGAATATGGGCCTGAATCTGGCCGATCGTCGCTTTTTGGTCGGGGCTACGAAAAATGCTTCCTAATATATCTTCGAGGAGAGTTTGTGGAATCGTCCGGTAGCGACGAAGCTGGTTTGCAATAAGACCATACTTGGGAGCGATCGCTAATACGACCATAAATTGCACCATACCAGTCACAACGATTGAGGGGCCTGGGGTTACTGCAGCTTTGTCGGCGAGGTAATAACCAAGAAAAAAGCTGCTAAGGCCAAAAAAGCTGGCCGCAAAGAGCATACGACTCAGCCGGTCAAATAGAAGGTAAGCGGTAGCGGCCGGGGTAACAAGCATACCAATAACCATGATAATCCCAGCGGTGCTCACTCCACTAACAACGACGAGTGAGGTACACGTTAGCAACATATAGTCGACTAAAACGACCGGGATACCGATCGAAGCAGCCATGATCGGGTCAAAACTGGTAATTTGCAAATGACGATAAAATAAAATTGTCACACTCAAAACGACTGAGGTAACGATCGCCGCCGTCCATAGGTCGCTCTCGGATGTTGAAAGGACCGTCCCCGTGATATAGTGGAGAAGGTCAATATGGATATATTGGTGAAAGGCCGAAGCCATGAGGCCACCAATGCCAAAAATTCCAGTATACAAAATACCGATAGCGGTATCTTCTTTAATACGAGAGACTTTTGAGACGATCCCTACAAGACTTACGGTAATGACCGCAGCGATAATCGCTCCCAAAATCATGACAGCTGCATCGGCTTCGCGTCCGAATGCGACACTCAGAATCAGGTAACTCGCGACAACACCGGCGAGCATCGCATGAGCAACGGCATCACCGAGAAAGACCATTTTTCGCAAAACGATAAAACAGCCGATGGTCGAGCAAGAGATCGAAATTAAAGTCCCACTAATATAGACTTTCAGAAGATGGGGTTCACTTCGCTGTAAATCAGCGATGTACTGGTATATCAGGTCAAACATTCGACGACTTCCTCTCGCTAAAAAGTAAGTCGGCAAAGACCCGAAGTTCACCCTCATAAACTTCGCAGAGAAGGTCGGGCTGCAGTACTTGTCGAGGGGGGCCAAATGCAAAGCAACGTTGCTTTAGCAGTAGCAGGGTGTCGAAGTATTCGGCCGCTGTTGCCAAGTCATGATGAACAACGACGAGGGTCTTTCCCTCCTGTTTTGTCTGCTCAAGTATCTCTAAAATAGCCCTCTCTGTCGCTGCATCGACACCAGCAAATGGTTCGTCAAGTAACAATATATCGGCCCCTTGTGCCAACGCGCGGGCCATAAAAACTCGTTGTTGTTGACCACCTGATAGCTGCCCAATTTGACGATCTCGAAAATCGGCCATACGGACTTTTTCCAGTGCCTCATCAGCGGCGGCGTAGTCGCTAGAAGAGAGGTTTTTCCACCATGGGACCCCTCCATATCTTCCCATCAACGTCACTTCCCTAACGGTGATTGGAAAATCCCAGTCGACTGCGCCACGCTGAGGTACATAGGCGACCTTCCCCTTCGCTTTGTCAGCACCCAGTCCAAAGATTTGTACCCGACCAATGTCTGGTTTGACAAAGCCGAGGATCGTCTTCATCAAGGTCGATTTACCCGATCCGTTGGGACCAATAATACCGGTTAACTCTCCCTTGGCAATCGTGCATGAAACGTCTAGAAGAGCTGGTACAGGACCGTAACTAACGGTGATATGTTCGATTTCAATGGCGACTTCCTTTTGTAGAAGGTGGCCGCTTTTTGAGGGATCATTTATAGGCATATCAAAATAAACTCTTAATCAAGCGACCTCTTGCTATTGAATCGCCTAAATCTTTTGCCCAAAAACAGGGAGAAAGCTTGAGGGCTAGTATTCATGAAGATTGTTGGAAGGGGAAGGAGTGACGATGGCAGGTAGTTCAGCAATGACGATCCCCTCGATTGCGGTCCCTTGAGCATTTGACCACAATGTTTTTTCGACAAGCGTCAAACCGTCTTGCGTAATGCGAATTCGAACAGCTTGAGCTTTGTTCTGGTAGGCAAAAGGGATAGCGACCTTAACAAAAAATTCATTCTTGCCGACTTGTTCGACCTGTTTGCCATTCATCGTTACGATCCGGCCTGCCTGAAGTTGGCCAAAATTTTCGATATTCACCGGCTCTCCCTGAGGGAGGTCGGTCCCTTTAAAAATTTCGCGCCCTTCAAACGATAGTGTTAATGCCTTGTCCTCTTCGAGGTCAAGGGCAAAGGGATCGGGTTCGAGGGGGCACGTAACAGTTAGGTCGATTTTGAACTCCCCCTTGGCGGCATAATCGACCTCTATTCCTGCCGAAGGGCGATTCCTTTTCGCAAATTCAAGGTAGCCATAGACTAACCCGATCGACAAAATAGAAGTAATCAATGCCAGTAATGGTCTCATGGTACTAAACCTGAAAGGTTGTAAGGTGACGTTTGCCCTCTTTGTTTCCAAAGAGAGGGCTATTCTAACGTAGCCCCCCTTCTTTTAAAGCGATGAAGATGGTTCAGAGAACTTGCCAGCAGGGCAAGGAAAGAAGACCTGTTTCCCAGATCATATTATCCTGGTTATTGCCCTTTATTCTGGCTGTTCTAACTAGGTTCTGCAAATGTTTTAAAAAAGAGATAGTGAGTGACCATGGTAGGGAAGAGATGCAGCAGAGACCTGAGGAGCTACTTCAAGCTTGTGACAATCTTTATGACGTTTTCACGCATCATCCCGATGTAACTTTCACCAGCAGATCCAGGGGCTCCCATCGAATCTGAGTAGAGTGAACCACCAACTTTAACACCGGCCTCGGTTGCAAGCTCTTGCATTGTTTTGGGGTTGACACTCGTCTCCATGAAAATCGCTTTAACGTTATAGGCTTTGATCGAATCGATAACCTCTTTTCGTTTAGCATTTGACATGCCGGCGCCGATCTCGTCACCAGTCGACCAGCCGACGGGGGAGGCTGATTGAAACCCATATTCCTGGCAAAAGTAACCGAATGCATCGTGATTAGTAATAAGGATACGTTTGTTCGCCGGAATGTTATTGACCTCTTGACGAATCCAGGTGTCGAGATCACGAAGTTGAATCAGGTAGAGCCGGGCACGCGACTCGTACTTCTCCTGGTTAGCAGGATCGATGTCGACGATTGCATTGGTAATGTTGCGAACATATGTGGCCCCATTTTTGGGTGTAAACCAGGCATGGGGATCGTAAACGGTTGTTCCCTCTTCGACGAGCTTAAGTGGTTCGATACCAGTTACGGCTGTCACACATTTTTTACCACTATCAAGGCAGAGCTGTTTCATCCAATCTTTGCCTTCAAGGTGCCACCCATTTTCAATACAGAGGTCGGCTGAAGCGACCAAGCGAGCATCACCGGGACGGACTTCATAAGTATGTGGATCGGCTCCCTCTGGCAGAATCGATTTTACAACCATGTCGTCACCGACAATATTTCTGGCAAAGTCGGCCGTTTGAGTCGTCGAGCAGACGATAAGCTTTTTAGTTTCCTGGGCAGATAAATTGGAAAGAGGTGCCGTAATGGAACCAAACGATAAAACGAAAAGAAGTAATGATGAAATCTTCAAAATATAGAGTCTCCTACAGATATTCGTGTCGCAAAAACAGGAATTTTGAATAGCTGTAAAATTATTTTAGGTTAATCAAAATATGTCAAGAGGTTTTTGCCCGATAAAGGGGGCTTTTTTCCTGTGGGATCCCAGAGGTCGAGATAAGGAGCGTTTTGGTAGCAGGCAAATTTTCAGAAAATCTGATTGAAGGGGTATTTAGATTGGGTGAAATACGATGGATGCAGTGAATGAAGAATAGAGGAAGAAAGAGAGCCCTGCGCAAATGCGAGGGCTCGGTGAAAGCGTTTGGAGTTCTGCGAAAACGCTCTCATAATGACACTTTTTAGGTAAAAAATGAGAGAAATAGCCCTATAATTGGTTAAAACAGAGCTATTTTTCTCGTCATATCGGGGGTGCTATTTATAGCCAATCGGGCTAAAATCTCCAGGCAAAGCCGGCACCGGCGACATAGTCATCAGCGGCCGAATTAAGTCCAAGACCGGCTCGGAAATCGACCTGAAAGTCGTTGGTAACGAGGTAGGCAAAACCACCATTGAAATAGTGTTTTGTTTGAGTTGAGAGGGCACTGTGTGGCATTTGGCCATACCATTCGCCATAGATGCTGAGGTTATTGTGGATCGAGTAACCGATAGCAGCTGATTGAGCAAATTCGGTATAGGCGTGGCCACCTGTTTCGCGAGCACGGTTGGCCTGAGTGCTACCTGCTATCGAAAGACAATCGGAAAGCTCCCAGCTATAAAGCCAGTTAACGCCAGGGAGAATTTTGTCGTTTGAATGTCCACCTGATCCAGTTGGGACTGTCATTTGAGGCATAATCGCCATTTCTGGCAAAAGGTCACATTGCTCGGTTAAGGCAATTTTAAGGCCTAAATAGAGGTCATCTGAGCCGATTTGGGAGGTTCGTCCCTGGCCACCGACTCGGGTTGATTCATCGATGATCGTCCAGCCGACTCGTAGTTCTAGCCATTCCCGAAGGATACCAGTTCTTAGCAAAATTTCGGGAAAAGTTTCGGTAACGACCGAGGTGCCGGCGGCGTTGTCGTAGGTATACGAGTACCCCATTTCCAGCTGAGTGCGGCCATAGCCGACGACCGAAGAAGCCTCGGTGAAATCAGGCCGATCGGTTACAAGAGGTTCAGAGAGATCGACTTCGAAACTTGGTGGGCAGCAGCTCCAGCTGAGGAGTGTTTTCGGCCCACAAGTCGGATAGATACAACTAGATTCATCTAGTAGTTCGATAACTCCTGGTGGAGGAGTATCAACGACTGGAACCTGGGCCTGAACAGAATTTGGCACCAGCACAAATAAAGCGACTAGACCAAAGTGTTGAAAAACCTTCATGAGTTTTCCTTCCAAAAGAGATAAGGGGAAAATATTGTTTACGTTAGCTTTAATATTTCGTATAATCGGCTGGTTGACGAGATAAGTTTGTTTTTTCTTGATGACAAAATAAATTTTTTGGTTTCCCTAAAAGCAGGAGGTAAAGAAGAGTGTTAAGCTCCTTGGTATCCTCCTGTCTTCTCTTTGTGAAAGGGTAGGCGACAAGATGACAAGGGGCTATCGACGATTTCGAATGGAATGTGTGGTGCCAGAGTTCCCTGTTTTGCCAACGGTCCCTCTGGGGTATCGCCTTTAGCCATTGCAGAAAGAGATATTGGGATCTCATGCAAGGGCCAAGTATCTTGGTTTTTGGGATTCGATTGACCGAGAGGTTTTTCCTTGCTTGGCGGTAGAAGAGGGGTGTTGGCAACTAATGTGGGAAATTAGCCAACGGGCAAGTTTCTTGCCCGGGGCAACGTGGTTGTTGCAGTCTTTTGATTCAAAACGCCAGCGTTACTCCTCATGTGGAACGATCCAAGGACTCGAAAAGGATGGTCTAGGTGCTTTTCAAAACATCGCGATTTCACCAGAACATCGGAATAAAGGGTTGGGAGAGCTGTTGATTCGTTATGCTTTGGGTGGCTTTTCCTTGGCAGGGCTTTCCAAGGCTTATCTTGAAGTGACTGCCGAAAATCGGGGAGCAGTGGCACTCTATCGTCGCCTTGGTTTTGATGTTACCGAAGAGTTTTTTCTTGAGCGACCATCTCTAAACTCTAATCACCCTCGTCAAGGTTCTCCAAAATCGGCCATCTCCTAATCCCACCCAGGATTGCCTTCTTAAGAGAAGATGCCCTCTGTTCAGACTCTTTAAAAAGAATAACAATGGGAGATCTCGTGGGAATGGTCGGTAAATGTTGTTCGTCATTTCTTGTTTTGCTACCGGCCTTACCAATGTAGTTCAGGAATGTTTTTTCCTTTGTTGAAGGTGCTTGAATTTGTCTACTACGCTCATTGCTCAGCGACCTGTTGATACTTGTCATTTACCCAATGGAATGACTCTTCTAGCCGAACCGATGCCATGGCTACAGTCGGTCGCTTTCTGTTTTTTGTTGCCGAGTGGTTCTTGTTATGACCCAATCACTCTGCAAGGTTTAGGGAGTATGACAAATGAGATGGTTCAAAGAGGATGTGGTCACCGAAACAGTCGCCAGTTTACCCATGATCTAGATGCTTTGGGGATCGATAGAAGTTTCTCCACGAGTACTTTGTATTCATTTTTTGGTGGTGTTGGCCTTTCGGCAAACCTAGAAGCGGCACTTGCCCTCTACACTGACTTGCTGAGAAATCCGCTATTGCCAGAAGAACAGCTTGAAGAGGCACGCCTCGTTAGTCTCCAGGAAGTTTTGTCTGTCGAGGACGACCCCGCACAAAAAGTTTTTGAAAAATTACAACGTAAACAATATCCGGGGGCACTCGGTCAACCGACCTCTGGAACGAAAGAGACTTTGCAGGCTATTTCCTATAATGACATTGTTGATTACTATCAAAAGGGATATCAGCCGAAGGGAACCACTTTAAGCGTTGCTGGAAATTATAACTGGCCAAAACTCAAAGAGTTTTTTGAAGACCATTTTTCTGACTGGGAGGTAAAAGAGCGGCCACCTGTTTTGGCGGAACCTATTGACTATTCTTATGACCATTTAGAAGAAGAGACGAGCCAAACCCATATCGGTTTATCCTATGATGCCGTCCCTCTCTCGCACGACAATTATTATCGTCAACGGGCCGCTCTTGGTGTTCTTAGCGATGGGATGAGTTCTCGTCTGTTTTCGAATATTCGTGAAAAACAGGGGCTCTGTTATACCGTTTTTGCGAATTTACAGGCTCTGAAAAATCAGGCGAGTATTATGTGTTATGCCGGTACAAGTACTGATCGGGCGCAGCGGACCCTTGATTCGATCTTTCAGGAAGTGGCGACCTTAAGAGATGGGATCAACCAAGGTGAACTTGATCGCTTTAAGGTCCGATTCAAAAGTGGGCTCATTCGACAACAGGAATCCAGTCTTTTTCGGTGCCAAGCGTTGGCTCGCCAGTGGTTTCAACTTGGCAAACTAAGGTCGATTGTGGAAATTTACAAAATTATAGAGGAGCTTGGAGTTCAGGAGGTTAACGAGTACCTCCTTTCCAATACCCCTGAGAAATTTAACGTTGTTACTTTGGGGGCTCAGCAACTCGAGGTTTCTCTTTAAGGGACCACCATGTTTATGGGCCTTTTGTCAAATTACTCGATAAAAATGAACCAGTAAAACAATATACAGATAAAACGGAAAATAGATGTTGGATTTTACTAATTACCGGCTCGACAATGGCCTTGAAGTCCTCGTTGAGAAGAATAAACATGCTTACTCGACTTCTCTTGGCTATTTTGTAAATACTGGCTCACGAGACGAAAACGATGCCAACTGGGGTGTAAGTCATTATCTTGAGCATATGCTCTTTAAGGGCTCGGAGAATCGTTCGGCTGAAGAGGTCAATACGGCAATTGATCGATATGGTGCTTCGTGTAACGCATTTACAAGTGAAGAGCACACTGTCTACTATGCGACGATTATTGCTGAGTACCAGTCGGAGGTCACCGCTCTTTTGACCGACTTTATGCGTCCTGCTCTGAGAAGTGAAGATTTTGAAATGGAAAAGCAGGTCATTTTGGAGGAGATTAAAAAGTACGAAGATCAACCACCTTTTGGTGCCTATGAAAAATGTATGCAAAAACACTTTGAAGGCCACTATTTGGGGCGGTCTGTGTTGGGGACAGTTGAGAGTGTAACAGCCTTAACACCTGAGGCAATGCGTGATTATTTTCAAAAACGGTACCATCCTGGGAACCTCGTCTTTGTGGCAACAGGGAATGTCGATGAAAAAAGATTGTTAGAAGAGCTGGCCAAAGAGACAGAAAGCTGGAAGCCACGGGAGTCCTCTCGTCACCTTGCCCGTCATCAAGGTAGTGGTGGTTTTGCTAGCATTGTAAAGAAAGAGGCGACTCAACAGTATCTTTTACAAGTAAGTAATGGTCCGGCAGCCTCCGATAACGACCGTTACGCAGCAAGACTTCTTTGCACGATGTTAGGAGATGAAACAGGGAGCCGCCTCTATTGGCAACTCGTTGAGACGGGGCTTGCCGAGTATGCTGTTATGGGTGCCTATGAATACCAAGATACAGGCCTTCTTTTCACCTATTTGTCCTGTCGTCCCGAGGAGGGGGAGAAAAATTGGGAGAGTCTAGCTCAAATACAAAATGAGGTCGCTTCAACCGGTTTCCAGGAGGAGGAACTTCAGCGTGCTAAGAGCAAGTATTGTTCACACTTAGCGATTCAGGCGGAGAAATCAGGCAACCGAATGTTTCAAGTAGGAAATAATTGGCTTCAGCGGGGATGTTATGTCCCTTTGCCGGAGAGCTTATCCAAATATCAGGGAGTGACGCTAGAGGAGGTCCAGGCTGTTTTTGCCGACCATCCACTTCAAGAGAATACTGTTTTGTCGGTTGGACCACGTGAAATTCAGGCACCAACGACTTGCTAGCTTGTGTGCCGAGGTGAAAGCTCGCGTTCATTCGGCTCTCTCCTTGAGGGGGCTCCTGTTCTCGGGTACAATCTCCGCCTTGATATGTAATTGTACATGCTATTTATAAAACAATTGTTAGAACTTGATCCTTTATAACTTTTGCACGATCGAAATCGTGAAAGGAAAGAAGATTTATGCAGCGTTCTTTGATTTTGCTCAAACCAGATTGTGTTCAACGTCGTCTCATGGGGGCGATCATTTCCCGCTTTGAGGAAAAAGGTTTCAATATTATCGCAATGAAAATGCTCAACGTAACTCCTGAGCTTTCCAAGCAACATTACGCAGAACATGTTGAAAAGCCCTTTTATCCTGCTCTTGAGTCGTTTATTACGGGCGCACCTGTCGTTGCGATGATTATTGAGGGCCTCGAAGCTGTTGGTGTTATTCGAGAAATGCTTGGGGCTACCAATGGTCTCAAAGCAGCAGCTGGTACTATTCGAGGCGATTTTAGTAGCAGTCGCCAAATGAATCTGGTTCATGCTTCCGATAGTCCTGAGTCGGCTGCCCGTGAGATTGCTCTCTACTTTAATGAAAATGAGCTTTGTGGTTATACTCCGACCCTGACCCCTTGGTTTAAAGCTGACGACGAATAAATATCAGTTAAATATTCGGTATTTCAAAGAAAACTTGAGTAAGCATACGAGAAAGAGCCCCCTGTTATGGGCTCTTTTTTTACTCTCACCTCTTTTTTATAAGGTAGAGTTTAAGATTCATTTCTGCTGGATAGGGAATATAGCTTTTTAAAAAAATAAAGAGTTTGCCCTAACTGCCTATCCTTTTTAAAGTATGTCCTAAAATATCAATCCTTGTTTGAGTTACGTAATAGTAGTAGTGGCAAGGGGTTAAAACAATAAGAGTTAAGAGAAAAGCCTTCTCCATTAGTTAGGGTGGATTGCCGAACCTTGTTGGAAACGGTAAACTGTGGGCAGAATTATTCGAGTGCTTTCCCGTAGTGTGTCTACATAGTGTGCTACACAATAAAAATTGGGAGCAGTGAAAATGAGTTCGGTGACGGAAAGGGAAACTGGAATGGACCAGACCGCTAAGTTAGAGTTGGGTGGAAAAGAGATCACATGCCCTGTTATTACGGGTAGTGAAGAAGAAAAAGGGATCGATATTTCTCGCCTGCGGGCCGAAACAGGTTATATCACCGTTGATGAAGGGTATGTCAATACTGGGTCGACAACGAGTGACATTACCTTTCTAAATGGAGAAAAGGGTATTCTTCGGTATCGTGGCTATCGAATTGAAGATCTAGCGGCCCACTGTGATTTTGTCGAGGTGAGTTATTTGCTCCTTTATGGCAAATTACCAAACGACCAGGAACTGCATGAATTCCGTATGTCACTTCGCCGTCACACGATGTTGCATGAAGATATGCGGTCATTCTACAATGGTTTTCCACGAGATGCCCATCCAATGGCGATCTTATCCTCTGTCGTTAGCGGCCTTTCGACTTTCTATCAAGATTCACTTAATCCGAGTGATCCAGAACAGGTGCGGCAATCAGAGCTGCGCCTTATTGCCAAGTTGCCCACGATCGCCTCCTATAGTTATAAAAAATCGATTGGCCAGCCGTTTGTTTATCCCCAGAACAAGCTTAGTTACTGCGAAAACTTCCTAAATATGATGTTCTCTGTCCCTGGGGAAGAGTATGAAATCGACGCTGATTTTGTTTCGGCATTGAACATGTTATTGATCGTCCATGCCGATCACGAACAAAATTGTAGTACCTCGACAGTACGAATGGTCGGCTCGTCGAATGCCAACCTCTTTGCTTCGATTTCGGCTGGTATTAGCGCTCTCTGGGGGCCACTGCACGGGGGTGCCAACGAGGCATGTGTCAATATGCTTGAGCGAATCATTGCTGATGGTGGAAATGTCAAGAAGTATGTCGAGCTCGCAAAAGATCGAGACAGCGGCTTTCGACTCATGGGCTTTGGCCACCGTGTTTACAAAAACCACGACCCACGAGCTACGATTATCAAGGCAGCTTGTGACAAACTGTTAGCAAAACTTGAAATTAAAGATCCACTCTTTGAGGTTGCTCAAGAGCTTGAAGATGTCGCTCTCAATGACTCGTATTTCATTGAGAAAAAGCTCTATCCAAATGTAGACTTTTATTCTGGTGTGATTTATCGAGCAATCGGTATTCCTGTCCAGATGTTTACTGTTTTGTTTGCGATGGGCCGTCTCCCAGGATGGATTGCTCACTGGAAAGAGATGCATGCCTCGGCCGGAAAACGTATCTGCCGACCACGCCAAGTCTATACTGGCCCGACCTGTCGAGAGTTTGTGCCACGTGAGAACCGCAGCTAAACGACTTTGGCCTATTCAAACAATATTTTTTGTCAATTAGACTCAGTGCAATAAGCCAGTCGGGCAATTTGTGTATTTGGTGCATAGTGACCGACTCTTTCCTCTGGATTGAAAAAATGTCTTCCGATGAAAATCCTATTGAGATTCGATGGCTTAGTCATACCGAAATTGAAGACGAGCTACCAATTATCGCCGAGTTGAATCCTGAAATACCATTAGAAGTCCTGAGAGAGCGGCTCGTTGAGATGCTCAAAAGAGACTTTCGATGTGTTGGTGCTTTTATTGCGAATAAATGTGTTGGCATCTCGGGTGTTTGGATCGGTTATCGTTTTTGGTGTGGAAAGTTTCTTGATGTAGACAATGTCATTGTAACCAAAGAGTATCGTTCTGCTGGCATTGGGAAAAAAATGATGGACTGGATTCATCGTTACGCTGAAGAACAGCAGATCAATCTGTCGGTTTTGGATGCCTATGTTTGGAATGACCAGGCTCACAAATTTTACATGAACCAGGGGTACAAAATATTGGGCTATCATTTTGCTCGAAAGTTTATTGATCTTCGCAAAAATGGTCTTTCTTTCGACGTAGAAGAAGAGTCATCAAGTGCCCGACAGAATAACTCGCAACAAGAGCCGCCGAGCAGTTGTGGCACTTTTCTTTAAGATACCCCTGTCCTTTTCTGCCGATTCTGTAGTTTTTTATTTGGGGTATTGCCAGGTATTGTTAATTGGCCTTGCTAGCCCGGTGAATATTCACTAATCTCTTTGCCACTGGATATTCGTCTCTTTGAATGTTTGCAAGGTAATATTTTCCAATGGTAACTAGACCCCTACTGAGCATCTTTTTATTTACGGTTTTAGGAACTTTTTCTTCAGTAGTTTGGGGAAAACAAGAATTTTCGAACTGGCAACAGGCGAGCCAACAACAGGCATGGAATCAACAAGCAAGTCAGCAACAAACCGCTTGGAACGGTGGAGCCCCTCTACAACGACAGACTCAAAACCAATATTACCCCGGGCAAAGTCAATATGGCCAGGAAGAGAGCTTCCAGGGAAAAGATATCCAGAATCTGCAGGGACAGTATAACCAAAACAGAGAAACACAGATTGAGCTTACTTCGGGTCAGTTGCATCCTCAACAACAGGGGATATTTCGGCAAGGAGTTCTACCAAGGAGCCAACAGCGGAACCAGCAGCATGGTTTGCCAGGCGAATATACAGATTTTAATCAAGCAATCGATGGCCATTCCAATTTCTCGGTACAAAACAGTATGCCCCCACCGAGTCCGG
>JALCBQ010000049.1 GCA_028066335.1 Pirellulaceae bacterium | reverse complement strand
CCTCTAGAGACATCCAATAAAAACCTGGAGTTCACCGCAAAGTTTAAAAATTTACAAAATGAATTGTTTAGAAAATTCTCGAAGATCATTTTCCATTTCACAAAGGCGGTTGTTCATTTCCTCGGCGACCGGCTCAAAAAGGTGTAGCTCTTCGGGCGGTGTATATGCAAAAAGATAGAATTTGATTTTGGGTTCGGTTCCCGAGGGACGCAGCGCCAAATAATTACCCTCCTCTTGCAGGTATAAAATCATCATATTTCCCTGTGGTCCATCCAGTGGTTCTGTCCCCTCTGCTGTTTTAATAACCTGATTTTGATAATCATAAATCGAAGTGACCAAAAGACCGGCCAACCTTTTAGGTGGGCACTCTCGAAAAGTTGCCATTAGCTTTTCCATATTGGCCATCCCCTGAGCCCCTTCCATTTGGATATTGATTAGCTTTTCGGCATGGTACCCATGTTGCCAGAAAAGGGCCTCTAGTTTTTCATGAACCGTTTGCCCTTTGGCTTTCAGGTCTGCCACAAGCTCTGCCATAAGCATTGCAGCAATCGCCCCATCTTTGTCGCGTGCATAGGTTCCCGCCAGATAGCCATGTGATTCTTCAGAACCAAAGACAAAATTCTCAGGCCCCGCTTTATCGATCATCTGGCCGATCCACTTAAAGCCAACCAACAAATTCCCCTCAACGCGAACATTATAACTTTCAGCTATACGTCGCACGAGCTCGGTCGTCACCAATGTCTTAACGACATAACTCTCGGGGGCAAGCTTTCCTCCCCCTTGCATCTTTTCGAGAACATAATCGGTAAGAAGGGCACTAATTTGATTTCCGGTTAAATTTTCCCAGCGGCCAGAGATATCAGAAGTTAGTGGAGCAGCAACACCTAACCGATCACAATCGGGATCTGTAACCAAAATCAACTCTGCCCCTTGAGACCGAGCGTGCTCGACAAGGCAGTAAAAGATCTCTTCGTTTTCAGGGTTACTCACATGGTTAGGGACGTTTGGAAAATCACCGTCTGGAGTCGATTGATCGGCAAACGACTCGACTTCATTAAAACCGACTTTCTTTAAAAGGGGTGGAACCGAAAAGTTACCAACACCATGCAATGGTGAATACAAAATTTTGAGGTTACGTCGCCCCTGAAAAGAGAGACGTGCCAGCTCATCAAGATAGCGAGCATCGATCTCTTTTTGACAGTAGTCAATTTTGCCGTCGGCAAACGCCGTTTCGAAGGGAACTTTTTCAATTTCACCGACTTGATTCACACAATCGATAATTCCTCTGTCATGGGGGGGCAAAACTTGCCCACCATGGTTCCAGTAAACCTTGACCGCATTATCGCTCGGAGGATTATGGCTAGCAGTCACCATAATACCACAAGAACAATTTTTCTCTCGTACTAAAAAAGAGAGCTCCGGTGTACTACGATAATCTTCGAGGAAATAAACATGGAAACCGGCAGCGACCATAATCGAAGCACACAACTGGGCAAAATGGAGCGACCGATGCCGGGTGTCGTAAGCGATCGCACAAGAAAGGGGCTGGCCTTTGGTTACCTCAATAAGTCCCTTCTCTCGTTGTTGCAAGATATAATTTGCTAACCCTTGGGCACTTTCACCGATGGTTCGATCGTTAATCGCGTTGCACCCAATAGGGTACATTTTTCCACGACGTCCCCCAGTTCCAAAAGGGATCACCGTCCAGAAAACGTTATCGAGCGTTTCCCACTTTCCATCATCGATATGCTCAAGAATCGCTGGATGATATTCGGCATAAACTGGTGAATCAAGCCAGGCAACGATATGATTCGCCGCAGAGAGTGAAATTTTTTCCTCAGATACGGCCGTGTCGAGCAAGGTCAGCTGAGGCTGAATATTTAAACCAGACATCGTTCATGTACCTTTTTAAAAAAGAGGAAAGAGTTGGAGAAGTAAGATTCACCTAGAAAAAACAACACAACTCCATCTATTCCCATTATGAAAAACGGGTAGTAAAAATCAATATCCGTTTTAGTTCCCTGAAGCGGATTAGCCAAAAGTCTCCCTCCCTTTTCGTCTCAGTTAGTACTCTTTTCCAAATCCTATTATTCACAAGTTTCGGTCATAGATAACAACATCACATTCTTGCGTAACTAGCCCTCTCCCCTTTACAATGGTCTCTTTTAATAACAATGGCCGTTTTGCATCTATTGATACCTTTCGATCAGTTTTTGTTGGAATTTTTCCCTCCTGCCAATTTTGCATCCTTTAGTTAAGAAACAAATCCTCCATGGGTAAACAGTTTATTTTTCGTATGGAACAGTTGACCAAAAAATATGGGCAACGTGCCGTCCTCAATGACATTTGGCTCTCCTTCTATCCTGGTGCCAAAATTGGAGTCCTTGGAAACAATGGTGCAGGAAAAAGTACCTTGCTAAAGATCATGGCTGGCGAAATCACTGACTTTGACGGAGAGGCAGTCTTAACCAACGGTTTCACACGAGGCTACCTCTCTCAGGAGCCGACTCTCAACCCTGAAAAAGATGTCCGCGGAAACGTCGAAGAAGCGGTCGCCGATCGGCGCAAAGTTTTAGACCGATATAATGAAATCGGTACCCTCTTGGCCGAGCCGATGGACGATGACCAAATGCAGAAACTCTGCGACGAAATGGCACGTCTTCAAGATGAAATCGAGGCGGGCAACCTATGGCAACTCGATCGTGAAATGGAAATTGCCATGGATGCAATGAACCTTCCTGACGGAGAGTCCGACGTCACCAAGCTATCGGGGGGCGAGCGGAGGCGTGTTGCCCTTTGCCAACTTCTTCTGCGCCGACCAGACCTTCTTCTGTTGGACGAACCGACGAACCACCTTGATGCCGAATCAGTCGCCTGGCTTGAGCGTCACCTCGCCGAATATCCCGGAACCGTCGTTGCCATTACGCACGATCGGTACTTCCTGGACAACGTTGCCCAATGGATTTTGGAACTTGACAGGGGAGAAGGGATCCCTTTTGAAGGAAATTACTCGGCTTGGCTCATTCAAAAAGAAAAACGTCTACAACTTGAGGAAAAAACTGCCTCAGCCCGCCAAAAAACCCTCTCCAAAGAGCTGGAATGGATCCGTATGGCACCACGTGCCCGCCAAGCCAAAAACAAAGCCCGTATCAATGCTTATCACTCTCTTGCCAGCGAAGCAGAGAAAGAAAAGACCAACGAATTAGAAATCCAAGTTCCGGTCAGCCGCAACCTGGGCGACCTGGTTATCGAGGCTCAAGGGGTGAACAAACGCTACGGCGACAATATCCTCATGGAAAATGTCAACTTCTCACTTCCAGCTGGTGGGATCGTCGGTATCCTTGGTCCAAATGGCGCCGGTAAAACGACCCTTTTTCGTATGTTAATCGGCCAGGAGCAACCCGACGAAGGGAATTTTAAAATTGGCCCGACGGTCGATCTTGGCTACGTTGATCAGTCGCGCGATGCACTCAAGGCAGATAACTCTGTCTATGAGGAAATCTCTGGTGGACACGACACAATTCAGCTGGGGAAACGTGAAGTGAACTCTCGCGCTTATGTCGCCCGTTTTAATTTTAAAGGTTCCGACCAAGAGAAAAAAGTCGGCGACCTTTCGGGTGGAGAGAGGAATCGGGTCCACCTCGCCAAACTACTCCGGCAAGGCTCGAACGTTTTACTGCTGGACGAACCGACAAACGATCTTGATATCGACACATTACGTGCCTTGGAAGAAGCGATCCTCCACTATGCCGGCTGCGTCGTTGTTACCAGCCATGATCGTTGGTTCCTCGACCGGATCGCTACCCATATTTTGGCTTTTGAAGGAGATGGCTATCTCCATTGGTGTGAAGGGAACTTTGACACCTACGAAAAACAACGTTGTCAGCGGCTGGGTATCAATCCCGATGAACCACCTCGCTTTAAGTACAAAAAGCTCAAACATACCAGCTAATAGGGCTTCGCCGTACTTGCCCACAAATATTTAGAATAACCGCACAGCTCTACTGTCTATTCATGCATAGGTTGGACTGCCTTGTTTGTAGGTGGGTGCAACAGCGGTTTTTCTACTTGACGAGAGCTTTGGTCAAACGGCATAATCGTTGACAAGAGTAGGACTTATGTGGCTAGAACATTGGCTGAATTTACTGGTAAGACATTTTTGAGAGACACCGAAATTTGCCCTCGTAGCTCAGGGGATAGAGCACCGCTTTCCTAAAGCGGGTGTCGCAGGTTCGAATCCTGCCGAGGGTGCTGTGTTGTTGGCCGGAGTACCGGTGTTGTTGGCCGGAGCGCCGACAATGTTCATTGGAGGACTGGCGTTACCGATGTTGTATTGAAACAAAAATAGAGCCCGGAAGAAGAGAGCAACCATAAGTTTGCGACCGAACTTCTGCTGCAATCAATCCTTTATTAGCTATACTACAGCTGCCAGAAAATATAACCTTTTGGATAAATGTAATTGAACATCTATGGCTGGAAGAACAATAAAGTTATTTCTGACAGGGGGTCGTCCCAATGGCCTTACGATTGCAGAGCTGCAACAATGGAGCGGTATCGCGCTGACATGCCCTCGCAGCGAGTTAAAAGCTCTCCTTGATCGTTCCGAAGCGGCCAAGCCGGGCCTCTATATTCTCACTGGTCAAGACGATCAGGCCCTCTCTTCTGCTGCTTACATTGGGGAAGCAGAAAATATCAGTGACCGTCTTAAAGAACACCACCGTCCTAAAAAACACTGCCGCACCTCAGATTTCTGGGATCGTGTCTGCTTCTTCACCCAAAAAGACGACAACCTTACCAAGGCACATGTCCGGTATCTCGAGGCACAAATGATCGACGTTGCCAAAGAGGCCAAGAGAATGACACTTATCAACGAAAGACTTCCCAACCTGTCGAATATCTCCCTTCCTGAATCTGATCTTGCCGACATGAAGTATTTTTTTGCACAAATGCAGTTGATACTACCTACTCTTGGGATCTACCTCCTCCACCCCCAGCCGATCGTCACATCAGAAGATGCCTTAGCAAGCAGACCTGAATCACCTTTGTTTAGCCTCAGCGGCCCTAATACCGACGCCACTGCGAAACTAGTCAACGGGGAATTCGTGGTCTTGAAGGGCTCGCTCGTTCGAAAAAAATCGACCCCCTCCCTTCATACTTCTAACGAAAATATTCGCCAAACTCTTCTTACCAATCAAGTCCTGAAACATCATAACGAAGAACAGTACTGTTTCACGGAGAACCATGCCTTTAGCAGTCCCAGTACTGCCGCAGGAGTCGTTTTGGGGAGAAGTTCTAATGGCCGGAGTGATTGGAAAGTCAAAGATACCGGCCAGAATTATGGTGACTGGGAGGAGGCAAAAATCGGCCCGTGACTTTTCTATTGAATTCAGTCCTCCCCACAATAGTCTACTCTAACATAAGCCCACTCTAGCATGGTCTACCTAAATTTTTATTCTCAACTTCCCCTACCCTCTGCCTCTACAAATCGCTGCCTCTACAAATCGATCTCTATAATTTTATAGTCGATTTTTGGTGTATTTACTCCATAACAATCGAGAAAAGAATTCGCCCTATGGGCCAGATTTCTGAAATAATCTCGCAGGTTCTCTAGCGTGGCATTACCCTCGGAAGGGGGATCTCCTTTGATAGCGTAGAGATCTGTCTTTATCTTTTCGCAGAGGGCGCTCTCCCTTCTTCCCCATTCCTCTTGAGCAATAGAGGTTTTACGTAAAACGATTGCCTCGGGTCGTTCGAGATTGAGCAAATAATTTACTATTCCGTCACCCACCGACCCCTCTGGTTGTCTCAATTCGTTAGCGATTTCTCGAAGGCTCTGGTATTCTTTACTCCAAATCTCTTGAAACTGGCCATTGGTGTTCTGCTCGTACTCATAAAGACGATAACAACAGGTTCTATCCTCGCTCTTTTCGTTCTTTGGAAATTGCATACTTCCCCTCTTTCCCCCTGTTGAGATTCTGTTTGTTGAGATAATGAACAGATCGAATTTATGAATCGAACTTACAGATGATCTTTCTTCTTTTCTCTCTTTAGAAGGCAAAAACAGCCATTCTTCCTAAAATAAACGGGTGCAAAAACGGTCTAACAGGTAGTTTTTGACTTTTTGGCGAGGGTCAAAAACCAAAGATCGCTAAAGAGGCAAACAAACCATCCTTCTATTTCTGCGTATTCAATGTTATCTTAACAATGAATTTATTTCAAACAGAATAATACGCTCTTCTTCTTTTGTGCAATTTTGAGACTATGAATGTTCTTTACTGTCATCTGCTAAAATCCCTTCTCCCTTCTGCTTTTCTTCTCTCCTGTGTTTGCGGGTGTGACTTTTTTAGCTCCGACGAGATCAACAACCCTTTGGCTCGTCCAACAACGACGATGACCGACCACTTTGGGAATGCAAGTCGATTCTTATTTTCTATGGAAAATTATGACTTCGAACACGCCTACACCCAAATGAAACAACAACTCAACATGTGGGGAAGTGAACAAACGATCGAGGAACAACCGTTATCACCTTTAGTCTCTACTTTACCGAAAGAGCTACTAGAGCACTCCCTCTTTCAACGGCAACAGGCGCTCCGCTATTATCGCGAAGATATGATCTACCTTCAACAATGCCAATGGATGTTAGCTGTGAGCAAGCAGATTTCCCAAAAAGTCTCGACTCAGCAACAACGTCAAGGGATAAATTTAACCATCACAAAAGCTGAAAAAGAAAAAGAGCTCGCCAAAGCGATTTTTGATTGGGTTATTTACAGTACCGAGCTCGTTGAAACAGTCCCCTACCCAGCCCAGGAAGAGGCCCAAAATGTCCTTGTCCGTCGAAGAAAAAACTACCTTGCCTCGGCCGAGGGGTTGGCCGGCCCAGGTTATACCCATTTCCCGATACAGACAATGCTCTATGGAAAAGGCGATACCCAGGAAAGGGCCCGCCTTTTTGTCGCTCTTGCCCGTCAACAAAAACTGAACGCCTTTATCCTTGCCTTTAAAAAACCTCGCCCCGAGGACGGCGTTACCAATCCCTCAAAAAGCAGTGGCAGACTCGATTTTTGGCTGCCAGCTGTCGTAATCGAGAAGAAGCTCTATCTTTTTGACACAACACTTGGCCTTCCCCTCTATCATCCCCAGACAAAAGAGCTTCTCACTCTTGGCGAAATCGTTACCGAGAACGATCTTTTAAAATTCTATGACACCCCTGAAAACAATTACTCGTCCATTGCCAATAATTTTGATGACCTTTGTATTGCCATTGACCTCCCGGAGCCGGCATTTTCGGAACGAATGCGTCGTATTGAACTACAATTAGCCGGAACCCAAAGTGCAGATATTTATCACTCACTCGACGAACAGCTCACCACCCTCAAGCAGATACCCTCTCTTGAAAATCGCCCTATCGTCTTATGGCACGTTCCTCAAGAAACACTCCTCTACCGAGCCAAATACCACTCGATACTTAGAAACAGAGTCTCGGTACAACAGGAACATTTTTTCAAAGAGGGGATTTTTCTACGAGAAGATGGCCTTCGTAAAGGACGTTATTATCACGTTCGCGGCCAATATCAACCGGTCAATACCGAAGACCGGCTAAGCGATCATAAAAGTCGTCAAGACGCTCTCGGCCAATACCGTTTGGCCCGTCTTTTTCGATCTCAGGAACAAGAAATCAACAAAGATATCCAAAACAAGCTCGAAGGCCGCCTCTCTTTTTCGGCCTCCTACTCATCCAAACTAAGGGCAAACGAGAATGACCCCGACAAATGGGACGATCGTGTATTGCTCCAGGCGATCGTCACCAACAGCATTGAAACGGGAACCCCTCCTCAAATTCCCCAAGAGATCTTTAGCCGCCTTGAACTTGATGAACAACAAGAACTACAAAAAGACCTGGACAGAGCGACTAGTCAACTTATCGATTTTTCCAAAGAGACCAAAGAACTCCTCAACCTGCGGTTTGAAGAAGTTCCCAATATTTCGGAATTAGGGCGTAATGAGAAGAGAGCCATTAACTCCGGCCGTTCCCAGAAAACGAGAGAGGCAATACGTTTTGCGAAATATCGGACCGTTTTAGCCGACTATTTTATCGGCCTTTGTCACTACGAAAACGAAGACTACGGCGCCTCGCTCGCCTCTTTAAAAACACTCAAAAAGCAGGCGACGACAAACCTTAGTGTTACCGAAGAAAACCGTCTCCCTTACTCGCTCGAAAAAATCAACTACCTAATCGCCAGAGTTTACGAAGCGACCAACGATCTCACACGTGCCAAAGAATTGCTCAAAGAGAGCCAGTCTCCACAACGACATGGCAACAGAATTCGGGCCAAGCTATTGGCAGAAGGGTTTTCTCTCTAAAAATCAGACTTCCCCAAGATGAAAGTAGCCTCATAAAATATTGCCGCCTGCAAACTCAGCGAAAACCTGCGCACACCAAGTAACCACCTCAAACCAGAGAGGACCTCTAAGAAGATCGAGCCTGTTCGCTGAACCCTTTACAATCCATTGACAACAATGCCTGAGAGCTTTTCGCTATCGGCATGAACGATTGTAACCTCAACAAGTTGACCATACATCGACTCGTCGGCTGCAAATTCGACAGGAGCGTATCGGCACGAGGTTCCAACAAGGTGTCCTTCTTTTTCGCGCGAAGGTGACTCGGCCAAAACGGTCAAGTTACGGCCGACCAACTTTTGATGGTATTCCTCTTTCAGCTCACGTTCGACCTCAATAAGACGGCGAATACGTCCTTGTTTCTCTTTTTTCGAGAGTTGCCCAGCCATATCTGCTGCCGGCGTTGTTCGTCGCGCACTAAAAGGAAAAGCGTGTATTTTAGAAAAGCCAACGGCTCGTGAAACGTCGCATGACTGCTGAAACTCTTCGTCTGTTTCTCCGGGAAAACCGACGATCAAATCGGTTGTCAATGCAGGTAGGTCGAGCCTCTCTTGAAGAAGATGGCAACGATCAATAAACCGTTTAGTCCCCCAACGCCGCCGCATCAGTCGCAAAATACGATCCGAACCACTTTGCAAACAGACATGCATATGGGGACAAATTTTCTCAGGATTTGCCACCAATACATCGATAAGTTCATGAGTAATCTCGGTCGCTTCAATACTCGAAAGACGCAGCCGAAAGTCACCTGGGATCTTCACCATTTTTTCAAGAAGGTGGTGAAGGCGAAGCCAATCTTTTTTAGGCTTTCCTTTATTTTGTTCGACACCATAATGACCAAGATGAACCCCGGTCAAAACCATCTCCTGATGGCCACTATCGTACAACCGCCTTACCTCGTCCAAGATATGTCCCGGAGGCCGGCTAATAACATTGGGGCGAACCGAAGGAATAATGCAATAGCTACATTTTAAGAGGCAACCATCTTGGACCTTAATATAGGCCCGCTTTCGATTACCAAAACTGGAAATTCCTGTCGGAATATCAACGACTCCAAAACGCCCTAAAATATCGGGCAATTCACGCTTATCAGTAACGACCTCGACAACGTTTGGGAGTTGGCGGACCTCCTCTGGAGCACGTGTTGCATAACACCCCATCACTACAATGTTCGAAGTCGGATTCTCCTTGGCCATTTTTCGAATGATCTGCCGACTTTTCGAATCACCTTCGTTAGTAACAGTGCAAGTATTAACGATACACAGATCGGCCCCTTCATCTTTGTCAGCATCAGAAAAACCGATCGAATGTAGCCCTTCGCGAAGATACTCGGTCTCATACTGATTAACCTTGCACCCAAGGGTAAGAGTCTTTAGCTTCGAAGATGCCATAACAATATTTCATTAAGAGAGGGGCGAAAAAGTTCCACCCAAACATGTGGGCCAACAACCGTTCTTTGAAAGCAATCGCCTGAGACGGCCACAAAGGTTTCACTAGTTGCCAGCTCACTAGAGATAATCGTCGCCATTATAAACCGATTTATCCTGTTGCAAAGTAGAAATTACTCGGCAAAACATCGTCTTAATGACCGACCTATTCAGACCAACGAAAACGCCCAGAAAACAGCAACATCGTTCAAAGAAGACCAAGGCAGATGGAAAACAAGTACTAAAATTCTCTTGCCACCCAAAATGGCTTTCAGGAAGTCACTTATATACTAGCCTGATTATGCAATTCATTTTCCTGAAGGTCGTAGTTGGGGAGAATCGTTACCTTCATGGCACTCCAGCCACTCCAAACCACCTCTCTTTCTCCAAAGGTTTGGATTTGATTTCGCTTAAACTCAGCATGTTCAAGAGAGGTCACTAAACAGACGACCATTCCATGGGTATTGAGATCCCTGGCAAGCTGGTAACTCTTTAGGTAACTGTAGCCAAACAATTTGTGCAACATATAGATAACATACCAGTAGGTATGTTGATCGTCATCCCACAGAACAACCTGATACTGTGGTAACGGCTGGCGTTGGCGCGGCAATACCAGTCGCCCCCTGGCAGAATTCTTGCCGGGGTGTTCTAAATCAGGCAAAAAAGGGAATACGGTCATACTATCGTTGAGTAAATCTGTGTTTTCTAAGCTTGTCTTAAAAGTGGAAAAAGTTATCGGGTCTTGGGGGCTGCCTCCTGGGGTAGACACTTCGTCCCTACCATTCTCCGGAGGACATTTCTTCTTTCTGGCTACGAACTCCTGGTCTTTACCGTCCCCACCAGATTGATGGCCCTTACCAGAATCACAGGCCTGCGAAAAATCAAATCGATTCGATAAAAAAAACAACATGATGGCCTCCCTTTCATCATCAGCCAGTGAATCCATTTAAATATCCCCATATAGGAGTATTTGCTTTCTTCTATATACCCGATTTATTGTAGTTACCTAAAATCGGAAAACCAAGGTTTTTCGTAAAAAGCACGATGATTGTCCCTCCGTAGGCTAGAAGATTTGGCGATAAGTCTTTAACATGATGAATCTTAGAGAAAATAGGCTTTTTATAGCCAAGGATTCAAAATGTTTGACAAATTAGAGACCTATTTAGAGGCGAATAAGGCCCGTTTCGAAGAAGAGCTTATCGATTTCCTAAAAATCGCTAGTATCTCTACCGATAGCGATTTTGCGACTGAGGTTCGCAAAGGGGCCCGCTGGGTACACGACCAGTTTACTCAATTAGGCCTCACGTCCGAAATCGTCGAAACCGAGGGACACCCGATCGTCTATGCAGAATCGCCACCTGTCGTCGGTGCTCCAACTGTGTTGGTCTACGGCCATTATGATGTCCAGCCGACCGATCCACTTGAGGAATGGGAATCGCCACCTTTTGAGCCTGTTCGGAAAAATGGAAATATTGTCGCCCGTGGAGCGACCGATGACAAAGGCCAGATGCTCACCCATATCAAAAGTACTGAGGCGTGGATTCAAACGATCGGCAAGCTCCCCATTCAGCTCAAGTTTGTTATCGAGGGAGAAGAAGAATCAGGCAGCGAAAACTTACGACCATTTCTAGAAGCTCGCAAAGAACGACTCGCCGCTGATATCGCTGTTATCAGCGATTCATCTCAGTTTTCGGCCACTCAGCCGGCGATTACCTATGGTCTACGAGGGCTCGCCTATTTCGAGCTTCTTCTGACCGGTCCTAATAGAGACCTCCATTCCGGAACATTTGGCGGTGCTATTACAAATCCGATCAATACCTTGACCAAAATGCTTGCCGCCCTAGGCGATTCAGCAGGTCGTGTCCAAATACCTGGGTTCTACGACGAAGTCCTGCCACTCTCCAATAAAGAACGAAGACAGTTTGCCGATCTTGCATTTGACGAACAAGCTTTTAAAAAGCAACTTGGAGTTAAAGGCCTTTCTGGTGAAGAAGGGTATTCTACCCTTGAAAGACGATGGGCAAGGCCAACCTTTGATATTAACGGTATTTGGGGGGGATACCAAGGAAAAGGGGCCAAAACGGTCCTCCCTGCAAAAGCAGGAGCAAAATTTAGCTTTCGGCTAGTTCCAAACCAACAAGGAGATAGAATTGCCCAAAGACTTGAGCAATTTTTGAAGACCCTTTTACCTTCTGGTATTCAGATGGAACTCGTTAATCATGGCCATGGAAACAGTGTTGTTGTTCCTCTGGAAAATCGTTTTATGGCGGCAGCTGCCGATGCAATAGAGCAAGGTTTTGGAAAACCACCCGTTTATATTCGCGAAGGGGGGTCAATCCCTGTTGTTAGCGACCTTACCGAAATTTTGGCAATCGACACCCTTCTTCTCGGCTGGGGACGTGATGACGACAATACCCACAGCCCCAACGAGAAATTCAACCTCGCTGATTTCCATAAAGGGATTAAATCGAGTCTTTATTTGTGGCATGAAATTGCCCAAAAAAGTGCCGCCTCAATCTAACACTAACCTTTTCAAGGATTCTCTCGCCCCGTTGCACGAAAGAAAAAGGAAGCTCGAACTTCATGCTAGACCGTAAATTCATTATTGAAAATATTCAGGCTGTCAAACAAAACTGCCAAAATCGTAACGTTAATATTGAAATCGATCGTCTCGTCGAGTTAGAACAACGTCGCAAAAAATTACTCCAGGAAATAGAAGTCCTCAATCGAAAAGCAAACGAGACAGCAAAATCGATCGGCAAGGCCGAAGCGAGCCAACGCCAAGCAATTATTGAAGAGGGACGAAAACTACGCCAACAAAAAGAGGCTTCTCAAAAAGAGCACGATAGAATCGAAGCTGAAACCCTTGAAATACAGCGGGTTATTCCGAACATGGCCCATAAAGCGGCCCCCATTGGTGTCGACGACAAGGCAAATCTTGAAATCGCTCGAGGTTCTACCGAAAGAACGACTTTTGATTTCCCTGTTTTAGACCACGTTGAGCTTGGCGAAAAGCACGACCTCATCGACTTTGCCGGGGGTGCTCGTGTTGCCGGCCATGGTTTTTACTTTCTCAAAGGGGCCGGCGCCCTCCTTGACATGGCGCTTCAACACTTTGCCATACAATTCCTCTCTGAGAAAGGGTTTATTCCTACCTTGACCCCCGACCTTGCCCGTACCGAGATCATGAACGGTATCGGTTTTATGCCCCGTGGTCCAGAAACCCAGATTTACAGTATCCACGAAACAGACCTGAACCTTGTGGCGACTTCGGAAATCACCTTGGGTGGTCTCCACCAGGGAGACGTTTTAGCCGCCGAAGAGCTCCCTCTTTACTATTGTGGTCTCAGCCACTGTTATCGGACAGAGGCAGGGGCGGCCGGTAAAGCCTCCCGAGGTCTCTACCGTGTCCACCAGTTCACAAAAATTGAGATGTTCGCTTATACCCTTCCCGAACAAAGTGATAAAACACTTGAGTATCTTCGCTCCCTCGAGTGCGAAATTTTTGACCAGTTAAAGATTCCTTATCGAGTCGTCGACACAGCAACAGGGGACCTGGGTGGCCCAGCCTATCGAAAATACGATCTAGAAGCCTGGATGCCAGGACGTGGCGAAGAGGGCGAGTTCGGTGAAGTCACCAGTACCTCCAACTGTACTGACTATCAAGCCCGCCGCCTCAATATTCGGTATAAAAACAAAGGGGAAAAAGGGACTCACTTTGTCCATACTTTAAATGGAACGGCAATAGCAACCAGCCGCGCGATGATTGCTGTTTTAGAAAACTACCAACAGGCCGATGGTTCGATCCTTGTTCCAGATGTATTGCAACCATGGATCGGACAGAAAAAAATTGGCTAGCTTTTCGAACTTTTCTCCTTACACCCTCTCTCTATAAGATAGCGGTAAGATATTTTAAAGCCGTGTTGTTCAGACATAGTTCGTTAACGGAGAAAATTATCGATGAAAAATAACGATCTGCCCGATTTTGACAAAGGGGTTAATGGTCTTCTCCCCGCAATTGCCCAAGACCGACATAGTGGCGAAGTCTTAATGGTTGCTTATATGAATCGTCATGCTTTCAATGAAACAGTCCGAACTGGTTTTGCTGTCTACTATAGCCGAAGTAAAAATCGGCTATGGCCAAAAGGGGAAACGAGTGGCCACTACCAGCGTGTCCGTGAAATCCTTGTCGACTGCGACGCAGACACGATCTTACTCAAAGTCGACCAAGTCGGAGCCGCATGCCACCAAGGATACAAAAGTTGTTTCTTCCGAAAATGGACCCCAGATGGTCCAGAAACTGTCGATAAACGACTCATTGATCCTAATGAGATTTACGGTGAAAATTAGCCCCCTTCCTTTTTCAATATTCAACGATGCTCGCAAAACGAATTATTCCTTGTCTGGACGTCGAAAATGGCCGGGTTGTCAAAGGGACCAATTTTGTCCAGCTGCGCGATGCCGGTGATCCCGTAGAAGTCGCTGCTCGCTACGAAAGAGAGGGTGCCGATGAACTTGTTTTTTTGGATATTAGCGCAAGTCACGAGGGGCGTCAGACCATGTTGGAGGTCGTTCAAAAAACGGCTGAACAGGTCTTTATGCCCCTTACCGTCGGTGGTGGTATTCGAACCCTCGACGATATCCACGCCTTGTTAGGTGCAGGAAGCGACAAAGTTTCGATCAATTCGACCGCCATTGAGAATCCCGAACTCATTCGAGAAGCCTCACAAAAATTTGGGCGGCAGTGTATTGTCGTTAATATTGATCCTAAACGGGTTCAAAAGGAGGATGGGACAGAGGCTTGGGAAGTCTTTATTCATGGTGGCCGGACCCCGACAGGTCAGGAGGCTGTCTCTTGGGCACGTAAGGTCGAAGACCTCGGGGCAGGTGAGATCGTACTGACTTGTATGGACCGCGATGGAACACAAGATGGCTATGACCTAGAAATAACGGCCGCCGTGAGTGAGGCGGTATCTATACCAGTCGTTGCCAGCGGAGGGGCCGGAAAACCGGAACATTTGGTTGAAGCGATCGAAAAAGGAAAGGCCGATGCCGTTTTAGCGGCTAGCATTTTTCATTTTTCCCACTATTCTATAAAACAGGTAAAAGAATTGATGGCAAGCCGAAAAATTCCTGTACGCCCGATTTGAAGTGACTATAATGGTGGCTTCTTTGTGATTTCGTGCATATTACATGGAAAAACCGTCCGTTGTGGAGGCAGGGCCGGTACAGAGGTTTGCATAGAGATAGACAGGAACAGAAAAATTTATGAACGCAGAAGATGGTATCTCTGACGATTTAGCCGAACGTTTTTTAAAAAAACGTCAAGATCTAGAGATCGACAAGTTATTTCGGGCACTGGTAAAACTTGAAGGGAGCGACCTTCACCTTAAAGTGGGGCGTCCGCCGATCATTCGTGTCCACGGAACGTTACGCTCTCTCGACCGCGATGCGATTGGGGCGGAAGAGATGGTCAAACTCATTTTTCCAATGATGGATGACCGTAATCGGCAAATTTTTGACAAAGACGGGGGTGCAGACTTCGCATACACCGTCGACATTGATGGGATTGTTTGGCGTTTTCGTGTAAACGTCCTGCAACAGTTGGGTAATGTTGGCCTGGTTGCTCGTCGAGTTAACAATTTTGTCCCCGAATTTTCGGGACTCTATTTACCACCTGTTATGGAATCATTGTGCAAGTTCGACCAAGGGATGATCCTCCTTGCTGGTGTCACTGGCTCTGGGAAAAGTACGACGATTGCCTCGATGCTCAACTGGATTAACGCGAATTATCGAAAACATATCCTCACCCTCGAAGACCCGATCGAATTCGTTTTTACCGAAAACAAAAGTCTCATTAATCAACGGGAAATCGGGCAAGATGTTGTCGATTTTCACATCGGCATGAAACACGCTGTGCGAGAAGACCCCGATATTATCCTCGTTGGTGAGATGCGTGACGAAGAGACCTTTATGACAGCGATTCACGCAGCAGAAACGGGCCACCTTGTCTTTGGTACGATTCACGCGTCAAGTGCACCGACAACGATTGGCCGTATTTTAGACTTGTTCCCCGACTCAATGCATGGCGCTCTACGTAGTGCTATTGCCTCGAATATGAAAGCGATCGTTGCTCAAAAACTTCTTAAATCGATCAATCCCGATGTTGGGCGTGTTCCTACAGTCGAGGTCATGACTTTTACTTCAATGGTCCAAAAACTAGTCTTGGAAAAACAAGATGAAAAACTCCCCGATGCAATCCGTATTGGAGCTGATGTCGGAATGCAGGACTTTACTATGAGCCTAAAACAGCTTGTCGACGACGAATTGATCGACCGACAGACCGCAATGGAGGTCGCTCCAAACCGTGACGCGTTGAAAATGGCACTCAAAGGCATCGAAGTCAAGCAACCAGGGATCATCTAAGCATGCTAAAAATAAATATTATCTTTCAAATCGTTTTAACCTTTACGCTTGTCTCTTTCTTTGCCGATTCAGTCTCTGCGCAAGGGCCGGGCGACCAGGGTCCTGGTGACAGAGGGGGTCCTGGTGACAGAGGGGGCCCTCCTAACAATCAAGAGGGAGATAGAGGTGGCCCTCCAAGTAATGCTGGAGAAGATGATAAAGGGGGCGGACCGGGGGGGGCCCCGGGTGGGCCAAGTCGATCAAACACGACCGATGATGGAGAAGGGGCCGCTAAAGATCCACAGACTGCTTTTCTAAATTTGGTTGATACCACTAAAATCCATTCCGAAAGTCTAGGTGACGCACGTGGCCCTGGACACTATACCAGTATCTCAAAAATACTTTTTTGCCTGGTCGTTTTCTGGCTCTGGCTTAAAACGACTGACTGGGCAGGTCAAGATTGCAAACGGGTCCAACTCTCGGGCAATGTTTGGAACCCGATTATACTGTTCTCTTTTTTGGGCGGCTTTGCTCTCTGTGCTCTAATACCCTTTTTTGCGGCCGGTTTCCCACTCTTTTTAATCGCTGCTTTTGCACCCGTTTTTGTCTATGTGAAAATACGTAACGAACGAGTACCCGACCACCAAAAGGTTCTCACTGCTCCCCACTATCGCTACATGTTTTCAAAAATGTTTGGTGGGATCGGTATAAAAATTGATGCACAAAAAAAACTCCCCCACGAATTAGGTTCTGCCGTCGATCTTATTCCTAAAGGGGCTGAAGATGATCAAAAAGACCAGGTTAATCTTCTTGAGGCACGACGTCTGCCCGAGGCCTATATCGCTTGCAAAGATCTGATCGTCGAAGCAATTCAGTGGCGAGCAGGGAAGATTCGTCTTGATTTTTCGACGAATCAGGTTGCTGTCTTTTATCAAATCGACATGGTCTGGAAAAATGACGAGCCAAAGGAGCGAGAGTTAGCCGACAATATGTTGGCCGTATTTAAAAAAATCGCTAACCTGAACCCTGCTGACCGGCGTTCTCGACAGGTCGGAAAATTTGGGGCAGTTTATGAGAAAAGAAAATACGACTGTCCTCTCGTCACTCAAGGAACCAAAACTGGTGAATCAGTTCTTATCGATCTCGTTGACATCAAAAAGAAAGACGAATTTGGATCACTCGTCCAACTTGGCATGCGAGAAGGTATGGTCGAAGAGCTTAAAAAAGTGATGGCCGGTAATACCGGTATGGTTTTGTTCTCGGCAATGCCAGACGGTGGTCTTTCAACGATGACTCGGTACTCGCTCCTTGCGACAGATCGCCTTCTTCGAGACTTTGTCTCTATCGAAGACCTTCACCGACAAGAGCCAGAGGTAGAAAACGTCAATGTCAACACCTATGATTCCCTCCAGGGTGAGACACCTGATACACATTTGATTTCGCTAATACGTAAGGAACCAGACGCCCTCGTAGTCCCTAATCTAACCAACGCAGAGACTGTGGATATCCTTTGCGAGCAAGCTACCGAGAAGAATAAAAAAGTCTTTGCCTACATTCGGTCGAAAGAGGCAATTGAGGCTCTGCTTCGCGTTTTAATGCTCAAGCCCGATCCCAAGAAATTTGCAAAAGGGGTTACTGCCGTTCTGAACGTCCGTTTAGCTCGTCACCTTTGTCCCCACTGTAAGGAAGAATATCAACCAACGCCTGAATTATTATCCCGACTAAAAATTCCGGCCGGCCGTGTGACTTCTTTGTATCGGGAACGACAACCGTTACCCCCCGATTCCAATGAAAAATGGATACCATGCGAACACTGTAGAGATTTAGGCTACCATGGACTAACTGGTATATACGAACTTCTTATTATCAATGACGAAATTCGTGAGGTACTCATTCGACAACCAAAACTCGAAACCCTTCGTAAGGTTATTCAAAAAATGGGTCACCGGACAATCATGGATGAAGGAATCGTCGCCGTTGCCCAAGGAAAGACCTCTCTTTCTGAGTTGCAACGTGTCCTTAAGCAATAATAAACAAACGGCAGTAAACAAACGACAGTTCCTCTGCTAATTTTATGAAATTCGTCACTGGACTGTAACAAATATTTTCGAGAATAGATACTAACCTAAACATCCCACAAGAAGTCTTTGAGAGATCGCAATGTTTTTCTATATTATTACAATCGGAATGATTTTGGCCGTTTTGGCACTCCTTTTCTTTGAAGGGTTGTGGGCCTCGACGATTACGTTAATGAATCTGTGGTTCACCTCGATGATCGCTTTGAATTATTACGAACCGTTGGCAACTTTCATTGATGAGAACATGAAGTTATTCGAGTCTCAACCGAACTACACCGAATATGTTGTATTCTGGTTACTCTTTTCTGGACTCTTTGGTGTTCTCCGTGTCTTCTCACGAACGATCAGCAAATACCGAGTCACTGCGAATAAACCTGTTGAAATCATTGGCTCGCTGCTGGTTGCAACGACCGCCTCGTGCCTCTTTACCTCAATCGTTTTAACCTCATTCCACTTTGGCCCTACCGAGCCATCGCCACTCGGCGGTGACCTGATTCGTGCCGAAAAGGTCGGTGAAAACGTCAGCTTTAAACCGGGGCTTGAGTGGTATGCCCTTTCCTTGTACGGGCACACGACCAACAACGCCTTTTTGCCCTTTTTTCACAACGCTGAAGAGACCGAGTATTATTCGACAACAAAGTTCATGCGAGCCAAAATGGCACGCCGTATTGAATGGTATAAAAATACAAAATAATAAAATTTGCCCATCCTCTCTTCTGATCTCTTTTCTTGTTAGCCGTTTGTGTATGTTATGAGTTCGACTCAAAGTTTTGAACACGAAGAATTCTCCCCAACCTATTCTGCGTTTAGCATTAAAGCAATCGTTGCGTTTGTATTGAGCCTTTTTTCTTTTCTCGCCTACTTCT
>JALCBQ010000048.1 GCA_028066335.1 Pirellulaceae bacterium | reverse complement strand
CGATGCCTTCGGCCAGTTTGGCCGGGCTCGGTGTACCATTTTCACGTGCAATGACCGAGAACGAATTGATCATACCGTGGACAGTACCAAAGAGCCCAATCATTGGACTAATGGTTCCAATCAATGCCATATAGCTCAGACGGTGTTCCATTTTCATGTTTTCTTCCTCTCCAACCTCTTGCATTGCCTCAACAGCTCGGGGATAGCCCTGGTTAATCTTGCTCATGCCGGCTGACAAAACTTGCCCTAGCAGTGACCCATCATTTTTTGCCAACTCGTACGCCTCTTTTAGCCGCTTTTCTTTGAGGCAGGTTTCGAACCCTTGAATGAGGTGGGTGGGGTGGACGTTCTCTTGGCGGGAAGCCAACATGTTCATGACAAACAGGGCAACAAGGATAAACGACAAGGTCAAGAATACTAAAACGTAATACCAATTCAAAGCCTGCATAATCCATGAGAAATAAGAGATTTTTTGAGGCTCTTGTTCCTCTTGTGTTGCGCCATTTTCACCATTTTCTGTAGTTTCGTTTTCTCCGTCTTGGTTCTCTTGCAGCGAACGGTTTGGGGTTGCGGGTGGGGAAGCAGAAGAAGCGTGGGCAGGTGTTTCAGAAATTGGTGAAAAGGCGCCGAAGTAATCGGCAAAGCCATACGAATAGAGACCACAAAGAAGAAGCATGGCAACAAAGAAAAAACGGGACATAATAATCTCCTGAAAGGTCAAGCAATCTGAGCTTGTTTATCTAAGTTTGTTTTCTTGTAAGGAATTAGGGGAGAAAACCACCCGCCCCTATTTACGCAACGCCCATGACGAGCCAGGATAACGATTCTTGAGAGTCTCTTTGGCGGTAAGGCCACGCTCAGAATGGTCTAGTTTAGGCCATAGTTTACTCAAAAAATAGAGGGCTTGAGCATGTTCCTGGGGATCTTGGAATGAAATGAGGTCGACATGAAGATAAGCTAGAAGAGCTGCTTCGGTATTTCCATGTCGTTGGTAGGCATGGCCTAGCGCGTTATGGATTTTTGCAAGGAGGAGATGATCACTTGGAGCGACAGTCTCGTGAAGCTCCTCTAATTGTTGAATTGCTTGTGGCAGTTTACCCGTTTCAGCTAGGCAGATCGCTTCGTTGACTTGGGCAAACAGTTTTTGAGTCCTTGCGGCTTCGGTACTGAGAGGAGACTCTTTGATTTCGGTAATTTTGTTAAGAGCCGCTTCATAATTTTCTTGAGCCAGAAAAGCTTCTGTCTGGTAGACTGCACCACGCAGTTGGTATTCTGGCCACGGGCTTTGAGCAAAAAGGGTGAAATAGTTTTGGGCTTTATCCTCTTGGCCACTCGAAAGAGCAAGTTGGCCTGCTAGTTCTGCCGCATGATAGTAATGCCAGCTATCGGTCTGATCGGTTAAAAATTGTTGCAGCAAATTTAACGCCTCGGTTCGGTTGCCACCAACAGATTGTGATAATTCTGATTTGGCAAAGGCGGTGTAAAATAATATTTCTTGACGAATTTGGCGATTGTTGAAGTCATTAAGGTCAAGGCTTGTAAGGTGTTGAGCAGCCTGTTCAAAGCGACCTTTTTGCAGGGCTTCTCGCCCCTTTGTTAGAGACGCAGGCTCGTAATCGAAAACGACCTTTTTAATATCTAAAACCTCAATGCCAAGAGTCTCTTTTTTCGTTTTTAGCTCGATTTTACGCGAAGAAACGGACAAGATTTCTCCGGTTTGTACCCCCCCTTTTCCCGCATGGAAAAAGACTTGATCTTGGCCTCGGGTTTCATTTGTGGGGGAGGAAAATAAGAGGGTGAATAAAAAGAGCAGAGAAACAATCGGTGACTCGGCCAATCTGGTTGTTACACGTTGAGACATCGTTTTCTTTCGCTTGGCTATTCGGTTCATATTTATTGTGGTTTCAATTTTAAAAACTTGTGAGGGTCGTTTATTACTTTAACGTTGTAAGCTCTTTTTTGCCAAGGCCATGCTCAATACGGGTTAAAAGGTCTTGGAATTGAGCTTTCTGATTGGGGCCGCCCAGCTCAGGTTTTTGTTTATGAAGAGTAAGAATATACTGACGAGCCTTTTCTAACATGCTCTTCTGTTGACTTTTGTCGTGTAACGCAAGGCGGTATTGACACAGGACCACGTGATAAAAAGATTGCATATGTTGTTGGGAAAAGGTCGGTTGAGAGCCCGTCTGCTTGGCAAGTTGTTGCCATCCCCAGATGATCTTCTTTTTACCCTTAACGGCTGTGCCGCCAAATATCGCATTCCGATAATATTCAGAGTTGCCCGAGGCAAGAGCCCATTCCTCATACGTCTCGGCAGCCTCCATTTGAACATCAAGCAAGCTCCCTTTTGTATAGAGGACTTTGTTGGCATAAATATCGATAGCCTTTTCGTAATTTCCAGAAAACCGTTCAATCGCTGCAAGATGGCGAAAAAACTCGATCTGGAGGTTTGCCTCAAGTTGCTGGTAAGGGATTTGATTAAGTTCTTTTTGTGCGTTCTGAAGCGTGACCCGGCGATCTGTCGTCGGTAAGAGCTTAGCCAATTTCATCCGTTGTGAGTTGATTTGGAGTTTGTTTAGGGAGGTTATCGCCTGCTGATCAGCGGCGAGAAGGAGTTTTTCCAAAAAGTCACGGCCGGTCGAAGAGAGGGTTTTGTTTTGTTGATCAAGTGGGTCAAGAGCCGTTTGAGTCTGGCGAAGAAGAAAGTAGAGTAAGCGGTTTTTAGCAGCTGAATCGCTCGTTTTGTTAATGTCTGCTAAAGCGAGAATGGCGGTATTGGCGTTGTCACTTTCACGTGGGGAAAGCTTCCCTGTTTGGGCAAGTCGTCGTGAGCAGATTTGAAGAAAGGCTTGGTGGCAACTGGCGACATAAACAGGACGTTTCTGAAGCTGGGGAAATATTTTCAGTAATACCAGTGGACTAATATTCGGATGTGTAAAAAGTTCCTTTGCCTTTTCTAGTTTGTTTTGTTCCAGGTATAATTGAGCTAACGAAAGAGAGGCCGTTGCAACGGTTGAATCGGCACCTTTTTTGTCTCGAAAATAGTCGGTTCCCTCGGTAAGATGGCGTTCAGCAAGGAGGAACTCCTGATTTAGCTTCGCACGTGCTTTTTCAGGGGTGGTTCCTTCGGGGAAACTTTGGTTCTTTTCCCACTCCAGCAGAGCAATTCGTTGTTTTTGGTATTCACGCCAATAGGCACTACCAAGAAGGGCCTTTGCCAAATAGTGATCGAGGTTCTCTGGTGGTATTTTTTCCAAATATTTATCGGCTGCTACGAAGTCTTGCCTTAGTATGGCAAAGTGGATATTGAGTTTTAGGGCAATCGCCGCTTGTTCACTACCAGGCCATTGGTCAATACCAAAGTGGGCCAGCTGAATCAGGCCCTTCTCATAGTATTTACGGGCTGTCTCCTGAGACGTTTCCTGGAGAAGGTGCTGGTACCCGACCAAGCCGAGCTGAAAGGCACTTTTAGCCGTCGTCTTATCTGGGTATTTTCTCGCAACAAATTCGGCCAAAACCGTCGCTTCACGATGGTAGCCGGTGGGATGTTGCAGATATGCTTCAGCAAGTTTCAAACGGGCATGATTAACCTTAAGAATTGGGCTTTGATTATCGACAAGTTCCAGAGCCCGACGAAGGTATTGCTCTGTCCGTTTTTGGGTCGTTTCGATAATTTCCTTTTGCTCATCGAGTGTTTGTTGATATTCTTTACGGAGTTGAGGGTTTTTCTCTTTTTGAATTCTTGCTGGAATATGTTCAACCCCAAATTGTGCTGCTTGGTATTGTTCTTGAAGGTCAAGAGCCGCTTGATAGGCCTCGTCAAACGTCTTAAATTCAGCGATGTTTTTTACGCCAATGGGGTCTTGTTCCGTCGCAGTTGCATCAAGCGAAAGAAGGAGAAGCCTGGCCTCTTGTTGGTAGGGCCCCGATGTCTGGGTCAGAATACGGCCGAGTCGAAGTGCTGCCTTTTGTTCTTTTGTCGCTAACGATTTTTTATCACTGGCGAGATAATGTTCGCTATTTTTTAGATGAAGCTTCATCAGACTCAGACGAAGGTGTTGCCAAGAGGGGAGCCTCTCCTCTTTGGAGAGGATCGTCGCTTCCCAGTTTTGAACTTTGCGGATGTAGTTTTCTATGAGAGCGTTGGTTTGGGGCCAGCTCTCGATTGCCAGAAGGACTGCTTCGGTTTTTAAATTTCTCGTGAGGTCTTGGTCATCGTCGAGGGCAAGTATCTCTTCAAAGAGAAAAATTGCCTCTTGGTGTTTTTCCAGCTTCTGTAGAACACGCCCTTCAGCAAGGCGTGCCTTAAGCCCACCTGCGTATTTTCGATAGTCAGTGGCAATCGAACGAAACTGCTCTGCCGATTGAGTGAGAAAAGGGCTCTTTTGAGAGAGGGTTTTATGGGTATCGCCCTGTTTTTCGAGCATTTCACCATTTAACATTTTTAGATGGATGTACTCACTGCGGAGTTCTTGGCGAAGAGCAAAGAGGTCGGGTTCGGTACTAGGATTTAACGCAGCTGGTATCTTCTCAAGTTGTCGTTTAATAATCGCTTCGGTCGCCTTGGCGAGCTTTGCTGCCTGGGCGTAGGCGTTTCGGGCATTTGTGAAGTAGATTTCTTTCTGGGCACCATTGGGTTCTGTCAAGGCAAGGTTTTGTTGCTCGAACGCTTTATGGTCCAAAATCCCGATAAGAAGTTTGTTGGCTCGAAATATTGAGGGGTGCTGGGGGTTTTTTATGGCAAACCGCTTTAAAGATTCCTCCGCTTTTTGAAAATAACTGGCTTGTCGGCTCTTGTCACCCTCACGACTGGCAAGATTTAAGTAGGAGAGGCCACTTTCGTAGTCTTCGAGAGCAGCTGCCTCTTCCGAGAGCTTCTTTTTACGTTTAAGCTCGCTATAATAGGTGAAAACGGTGTCATGGTAGCCACGGTCTCGAAGTAATTCGATAAATTTTTGTTGATTTTGGTAGCTGTTTTGAGCAAATGACAAGGACTCAACACTTTGTCCAGCCACTGCAAAAAGCAGAGTCCAAACGGTTAGCTTTAAGGACGCTCGGGAACGTAAAAGTCCCGAAAAGAAAAAGGCCATATCGTCGATTCTAATTGAAGGGATAAAAAAAAAGCAACGTCGCAGCCCTATGGGGAGAAGAGACGCCAATCTACCAGACTAAACCGTTGCGAACAAACGATTTATAGGTGGTTATAAAAAGATAGAAATATCCGTTCCTCTAAGGTAGATTTTACGTTAAAAAATAGCAAGCGGTTTGTTCTTATATTTTTAGAAGGTTTATCTAAAATTGCGCTATCGAAAGGGAAATAAAGGGTCTACAGCCGACTATTTGCGACCTGTGAATTATCGATCCAGGGCCGTGAGAATGCGCCTTTTTACCCTTGTTTTAGCCTTGTTAGGAACACTATGGGCGATCGACCAGGCGGCCAAACCCGAAACATGGTATTGGCTGTGGAAGGGCCAGCCGCCGACTCGTAGATCACGAGATATGGGTAAAATAGAAAATGGAAATACGGCGATTCCCGCAGCCGGCAATCGTCACGATTTGGGAGAAAATAGTGATTCAAAAAGTCCCCTATCATCACAGGGACATAGCTCTATCGGTGGGGAAGGGTTCCCGCTGATATCGGTAGAAAAATTGGCGAAAAATGACCAATTTCTATCCAGAATTGCCTCAAAAGTTACTGTTCATACTCCATTTTGGGAGAAAACATGGGATAAACTTTCTCCTCAGGAGAGAGAAGTTCTTCAGGTTGTTGTTGTCGCTCTTCGTCGGCAACAAAATTTATCTCAGGAGGTAAGGGTTGGAATATCCCCCTTAGTCCAAAGCCTTGACCGTGAGGCGCAGGACTATTTTCAGAATCGGCTCATTGAGCTCACGCAAAATTCGTCGACGAGAAGGAGAGGCTCAAAAGAGGGGACCGATGAGAAAAAACGAGAAGAAGAGTTCATCCGATTAACGGATCTTAAAACAGATTGGGAAAACAGATATTACCCTCTTTTGGTCTCGTTAAATGAGACAAGAAAGCGAACCATTCCCTACACCGATGACGAGGCCGAGGCGATTTTTGAATTACAGTGGATTATTGACCAACTTGCTCTTGAACAAGTCCGTGATTATTCGGTTTGGGAATTTGCCGATCGGCAACAGCTGTTTCGACATCTTGAAATTTATAACAACTATTCCCCTTCGATCGGCGAAGCCGAGCCGGTTCACTATCTTCAGTTGACAGAACAACCAGAGGTCTATCGTGGCAAGCTCATTTCGATGCGTGGTCATTTACGCAGCGGTTATTACAAAATTTCAAGGAATAATCGCCATGGTGTACCTGGATACTATTTTTTAGGGTTTCAGCCGGAGGGGAGCCGTGAGCAGATATTTCTCTATTCCGCAAAGATACCAGATGGTTTTCCCGAGCTGCCAATAAGCCAAACTGGAGAAGAGTATGCGACCATTTCAGAGAGGGTGACTGTCGTTGGAACCTTTTTGAAATTATGGGGCTACCTTTCCGAAGAAGGTCTTTCCAAAGAAGGAGGAGAAGAGCGTGTCGACCCCGTATTGATTTTGGCCGAGCCTATGTGGCACCCTGAAGCCAAAACAGGGGCAGATAGGCCAATGACCATATTTGGATTGTGGTCGATTGTCGGTCTTGCCCTTTTGATCGGTTTTGTTTTAACTTTTTATTTTTGGAACCATTTTCAAAAAATTCATGGGAATCGTTCGCTTGTCCAATTTTCTTCTGTGGGCCTCTCAAAAAAAGGAGAGGCTCACAAAGAGAGTCATGAGGAAGCCCCAGATTTTTCGGAAGCAATTCTTTTTGAAGAGAAAAAAAGTTGGTCGGCCAGCCAACTGGCACCGACGGTCGAAGAGCAGTTAGAAGAACTTGAGGAAAAAGAGGAAGGTAATGAGGAAGGGAAAACGTGAGAAAAATGGTACAAAAAATAAGGAAATTGATCAGGAAATCTCTCAAGCAAAGAGGGGCTGTAAAGAGTGTCTTCTCGAATTTTTTGCTTGTTGTGTCTTTGGGATTGGTTAGTTGTTGGCCCAGTGTTAGAAGTGTTTCAGGTGAAGATCTCACTCTTTTGGCCGATGACGATTTGCGGGCGAGCTTTACAAATATCACTGAGCAGGAATGGTTGGATATCGACGATCGACTCTCCATTGAGGAACTAGGAGAAGGCGAACACAAAAAGTTTCTTTATAAACTTTTAGCGCAGCTAGAGAGGATTCCTCAGGCGAACTTGCAAGAGAACCAGCTAGAAAATTGGTCAAAAGGTGGTATTCAGGCTCAGCCTGTTCTTTTACGGGCTAAGGGGTGCAAAATTCAGGGGAAGGCCGTTCGTATTGAAAAAATTGAACTTGGGGAAAGTGAAAAAAGTTTTTATCTCTTGAACCATTACTACCGTCTTCGAGTCGAAGAAGAAAATGGTGCAGATGTCCTCCTCTATTTACGAGAGCTTCCAGATGATTGGAATGTTTCTGAGTTAGCGAGTGGAGCTGTCACTTTACAGGAGCCAGTAGAGGTCGATGCTGTTTTTTATCGACAGGCTTCGTACGGTGTCGGGTCGGAGACTATCGAGACCGAAGAAGGTGACCATAAAGTGGTATCTGACGAATCAGACAAAAGTAAGCCCCTCTTTCTTTTCGTTGGTAAAAGGCTCGCTTGGTACCCCAATATGAACCGAGAACCTTTTCACCTTGATGATTCTCTCTTGTTGTTAGGGCAGAAAAAGTTTGATGTGAGTCTTTTTGACGGGGTACGAAAAAACCAGAACGGACGCCTCTCGTCCGAAGAGAGAGCTTGCTTTTTTGAACTTTTAGAAAGAGCAAATGAGCTTGCCAATGTCGAGGAAAGGGTTCCGCAAATCGAGTTTCGCACTCTCTACGAAGAACATCGTGGTGCCCATGGTAAGGAATTTGAAATTGCCGGGGTTGTTCGCAGGGTGACGAAAGTTGCCGTTGAAGAGGAAACGTTGCAGGAAAAGTTAGGTAAGGCTTATTATCAAATCGACCTTTTTATGGAGCTAGGAGACTTGCAGGTCGTCTTGGATCGAGAAAAGGAACTCGTATACCGTCGCCGCTACCCTGTAACTGTCTGCCTTCGCGAATTGCCCGAAGGCCTTTCGGTCGGGGAGAACCTTTCGGTTGATTTAAAAGTGAGAGGTTTTTATTACCGTTGGTGGGCTTATCCGGCCCCTTTTGTCTCTCGTGTTTCGGAGGATCGTTTGGCAGTGAGTCCATTGTTCATTGGGAGTTCTGCCGAACTGGTTGAATACCAGGAAACTTCTTTCTGGTATCTGGAGATTCTCTTTGGAATCCTCTTTTTAGCGATTATTACAGGTGTCTGCTATTCTTTGTGGAAAAGTTCGAAAAAATCGTTTGAGAGAGAGGATTTTCAACAAAATGACTTTCAAGAGCCCCACGAGTGAGCCTTGTTGTGTCGACTTGAGGTCTATCTACCTGCAGAAGTTTGTTGTTGTCTCGGTTTGTTCTTAATTACCGAAAACCTTTGGGCCCTAATGCGCTGGTGATGGGGTCGGTTTATTGTTGCAGAGAGTTTTTGCAGGAAATTTTGGCAAGGGGGTCTGAACAAAGGGTAGGGGGTATGTTATCCTCATTTATTGTCAGCTTGCTTTAGGGCATCTCTTTTTTTTAAACAGTGGTAGAAAAGGATAAGAACGATGCGACGTCCAAAAATTACGGTAGTTGGTGCGGGTAACGTAGGTGCCACAACGGCCCATTGGTGTGCCTCTCTTGAGTTGGGGGACATCTATCTTCTTGATATACCTGCGGCTGGTGACATGCCGAAGGGAAAGGCGCTCGACCTAAAGCAGTCGTCGCCGATTATGGGCTTTGATTCGAACATTGTTGGTACAGCTGACTACGCTGATACGGCCGACAGCGATGTCATTGTCGTTACGGCAGGTATCCCACGAAAGCCAGGTATGAGTCGAGATGACCTTCTGGCGACCAATGCAAAGATTATTAGTTCGGTCGCAGAAAATATTAAAGCGACGAGTCCCAATGCGATCGTTATCGTTGTGAGTAATCCGCTGGACGCAATGGTTCAGCAAATGAAAAAGGTAACTGGTTTCCCAGCCTCACGTGTTGTGGGTCAAGCGGGCGTTCTGGATACTGCCCGTTATCGGACCTTTATTGCTATGGAACTTGGTTGCAGCGTCGAAGATGTCTCGGCACTTCTTATGGGTGGTCACGGTGATACCATGGTTCCAATGCCTAGTTGCACCTCGGTAGGTGGCATTCCAATTTCGCGTCTTATGGAAAAAGAGAAACTTGATCCTATTGTCGACCGTGCCCGCAATGGTGGTGCCGAGATTGTTGGCCTTCTCGGAGACAGTTCGGCCTATTATGCACCGGCCGCTGCATGTGCCCAGATGGTCGAAGCAATCGTCAAAGACAAAAAGCGGGTCATCCCGTGTGCTGCCTATTGTGATACCGAATATGGTGTCGGTGGCTATTACGTTGGGGTCCCTGTCATTTTAGGTGATGGTGGCGTCGAGAAGGTCATTGAGATTGACCTTGAGGAGCAAGAGGCCCTCGATTTCCAGAAATCGGTCGATGCCGTCAAAAAATTGGTCGCCGATATGGAAGGTGTTTTGGTCGGTTCTTAAGGTAAAAGAGGTCGGTATCTCCTTTTAGAGAAAACGAATAAGAGACTTCAGAAAGAGATAAAAAAAGAGCGTATGCCTCAGGGTATACGCTCTTTTTGTTGATAGGTTCCATGCTTGGGGCACAGGCTTCGGTTCTTATTCATGACGTCTCTTGACAGGTTTTGCCGATTTTGGGACAAGGGGCCGACTATTTTTGAGGAGCCGTATTTTTCTTGGGCTTTTCTAACTAAATCTTTTTATTCTTTACCTTTGAAAGCTTATCCAGGTGGCTGAGACCGAAGTGGCAGAAGAGGCCGATGTAGAAGTAAAGAAGACGAAAACGCTGTTTTCGCCGGTAAAGATCATTGTGCTTGTTGGCGCTGTCTCTTTGGTGTTAATAGGCCTTGTTGCTTTTAACTATATTCCCGTCTCTGGTGTGATTGAATCTACAGATAACCGTTTGGAAATCGCTTTCGCCTCCATTGATAGAGGCGATCTCGCCAAGGCAGACGAACTCGTAGCCGAGCTGGCTGCCGACCCATCTCTTTCTGAATCGAAGCGAGCCGCCGCCCTTTTTTTACAAGGTAAAACGGAACATCTTCTGGCTCAGGAAATATGGCATCCAAAACAACAAAAAGCCCACTATTTATTGGCGATTTCGTATCTGAAAAGTTCGGAGGCTAACGGCTTGGCTGAACCATTTCTGGGCGAGGCAAAGTTCTATCAAGGAAAATCCCTTTTCTATGTTCAGAAATATGAAGAGGCAATTCCACTTCTGGCAGATGCCATTGAAGCAAAAGAAGAATGGATGACCGAAGGGTATGAGTTACTGGCGACTTCCTATCTACGCTCAGAGCCAGCCAATTATGTAAAGGCACAAGAGTATAACCAAAAATTGTTGAGCGCGGAGGCGATTACGCAGCCACGTCGCGAACAGGCCGTTTTGCAAAAGGCGCAAATACTTATGGGGCTTGAAGATTACGCCGAGTGTAAAACGATCCTCGAGGAAATGAATCCTGAGAGCCCTTATTATACCGAAGGGCTCGTTATCCGAACTCAGGCAAAGTTCAAGGAAGGTGATGGCAAACTCGCTAATTTCGACTTGATCGCTAGAGAAGAGCATCGAACCGAGGCAGATAAATGTTATCAGGAGGGTTTGGATATTTTGAAAGAGATTCAAGAACGTGCCTCTGATACGACTCGAACGTTGCGAATGGCCGATTACCTGCTTGGGATAGGTGAAATGAAGCTGCAGAATTATCAGGCGGCTGAGCAGCAGTTAAGCAGGGTCCGTCGGCTTTATTTGGGAACCGAAGAGGGAATCGCAGCTGAACTCTACTTGGCAAGAGTGCAGCAGACTCTTGGTAAGAGTTGGAGTGCTGATGCAGTGGAACATTATGAAAAGGTACTTGATGAAATAGAAGATCCACGGCGGTTTGAGAACTACTGGTTGACTTTAGAAGAAGTCAAGGAGATTGTCCGGGGAGCTTACCAGGAGTTTTATGATAGTGGGCAGCCACAGCACGCTTTGCAGATTGCCAAGACAATGGCCCCGGTTTTTCCTCTTGCTCAGGCGATACGGTATCAAGGTGATGTCTATCTTTGGGAGGCCGGTCAACTTGAGGAGCAGGTTGCCGCGTTACCACCTTCGATCGCTGGAGCTCTCCAGGAACAAAAGAGAAAAAAATACCGGCAGGCCGGAGTCGTTTTTGAATATTTAGCAAAACTTGAGTCTGCCAAGCCCGAGTATGTTGAAAACTTGTGGGTTAGCGGAGAGAGTTTTCTCAAGGGGTATGATTTTCAAAATGCCTCGCGTGTGCTCAAGAAATATCTTGCCAGCGAACGGAGAGATCATCGACCACGAGCTTTGATTGCACTCGGAGAGACATATTTGGCCATTGGGAATCTTGATGTTTCCATGAGTTATTTGAACGAATGCCTCGAGCAGTATCCTCGTCATCCCGCTGTTTATAATGGTCGTCTATTAAGTGCTCAGGCTCATCTTGAAAAAGGGAATATCAACGAAGCACGTCAGTTATTGTTAAACAATCTCTATAACGAGTCGTTGACTCCAAATAGTGTCGAATGGCGAGATTCGTTGTTTGCCTATGGTGAGCTTCTTTATTCAGAGGCCGGTGTTTTTGAGGCACGGAGTCGCAAGGCCGGTATCGACAGCGATAATGAAGAGCTTATCAAGGCAGGTCTGAAAGAACTCGAAAAATCCCATCAGGTCTATCAACAGGCGATCGCCCAACTTTCGGAGGCCTTGCAGCGTTATCCTAATGCACCACAACGGATCTATGCCCGTTATTTGCTGGCCGACTCGTATCGTCAGGCTTCAAAGTTCCCCAGGAAAAGGTTACCAACAGTAACGATACAAACGACAAGAGACACTTTGCATCGGCAGATGAAAAAAGACTTGAATCTTGCGCTCGATCAATATGTTTTGCTAATTGATAGCATTAATGAATACCACGAACAATTACAGCTCATTTCCGAGAAGGCCCCACTCACAGATTTGGAGAACCGAATTCTACGGAACAGTTATTTTGCCCGTGGAGATGTTTTGTTTGATCTTCAAGAATACGATGAAGCGAGCGAGGCTTATTCAACTTTTACAAATAGATATCAAGAAGATCCCGAGTCGCTGGAGGCATTTGTTCAAATTGCAAACTGTCACCGTCGTTTGCAACAACCAGAAAAGGCAAAAGGTCTTCTGGAGCAGGCAAAGGTTGTGCTGAAGAGGATGCCGCAAGATGCGCCGTTTAAGAAAGTCACACGGTATAGTCGCCAGGAATGGGAAGCGGTTCTTGAAATGTTAAGTGCCCTATAGGCAGGAGTGTATTCATGAATAGAGAGAAACAATATCAAGAGACCGATATGTTAGCGATGTTAATCGAGCAAAAATATCAACATCTTGTTGAGCTTGAAAAGCTAACATCCAAGCAGCCTCGGGTCATTGAGCAAGCTGAGATGACAACCTTGCTACAAATATTAACTGCCAAGCAAACTCTCCTAGATACGATTCAGCGCATTGAAAAGCAACTCGACCCATTCCGGACACAAGATCCCGAGCTTCGGGTATGGCGTAGCGAAGCACACCGCCAGAACTGTCAAACTCTCAATGAAAAAAGTGAAAAAATACTCAGTGGAATACTCTCTCAAGAACGAGAGTGTGAAGAAGATCTAATTCAACGTCGGGAAGCGACCTCGGAACGGCTTCATACCGCCCATCGTGCCCGAACAGCGCAGAATACCTATGCGAACAATGAGCGGGCCGCCGTCGGAACAACGACACAATTGGACTTGAATTCATAAACCCTTTTTTGCTACTCTGCCCCCGAAAATGATGCTACCACTTAAAATGGCAACTCGTCTCACAAGAGATCAAAAAGTACGATGAACACCCAAAAACCCGAAATGTTATCCAAACTAGGGATCCTTGATTCGCAAGAATTCGAGATTCGGCCAGAAGAGGTCGATCTCAAAACAGTCCTAGAGGCATGGCAAATTGCAACCGAGCGATTGCAAAAAACGCATGAGTCGCTCCGTGGTGAAGTCGTCCGTCTTTCTGATGAGTTAGAAGAAAAAAATCGGCAGCTGGCACGCAAAAATCGTCTGGCTGACCTAGGACAGATGGCCTCACATGTCGCTCATGAGGTTCGAAACAACCTCATGCCGATGACTCTCTATTTCAGTCTGTTGCGACGACACCTAAAGGGTGACGAAGGAAGTCTGAAAATCCTTAGCAAAATGGCTGCGGGCTTAACGTCTCTGGAGGCAACGGTTAACGACCTGTTACACTTTACATCCGATCGGGAACCGACACTTTCCACTTTTTTTCTGGCCGAATTATGTCATCAAATTAAAGACTCTCTTCTACCACAGTTTGAGGCGCAAGGGATACAGGTTGAAATTGATATCTCAGAAAATTTTCAGGTCGAGGCCGACCGAGACATGTTGCGCCGAGCGATTTTAAATCTGGTCCTTAATGGGATCGACGTTATGCCAAATGGCGGAAGGTTGGCGATCACCGCCTGGGAAAAAAATAATATCTGGGGACTGGCGATCGCTGATAGTGGGAAAGGGGTCTCGCAGGAAAGCCAGGCAAATATTTTTGAGCCGTTCTATTCGACCAAAAGTAACGGAACGGGGCTGGGCCTGGCGATCGTTGCAAGAACGGTCGAGGTTCATCATGGAACGGTGACAGTTGATAATTGTCCCGATGGAGGGGCGGCCTTTACGTTGTCGTTCCCACGAAAGCTCGACTTCGGGCGACAAACTACAGAACAAGTCGGCGAAGAGACAAAGATACCACTCGTTGCTTAGCCAAGATTTGTTTGACATTTGGGTTAATTATAAGAAGGTAGAAATAAAGAAGTGACCAGTTCGATGGAACGACGAGTTTTAGTAGTCGATGATCATCAAAGTGCACGTCAGGCGGTTAGTGACTTGCTCGAACATTTTGGGTGTCAGGTTGTCTGTTGTGCGAGTGCAGCTGAAGGGCTAAAGGTCGTTGACAAACAGGAATTTGAGCTCATTATTACCGACCTTCAAATGCCTGGAATGTCGGGCCTTGAGTTCATGCAGGCACTGAAAAAGCGGGGCTGTGTCTCCCAGATGGTAATGATAACTGCCTATGGGTCGGTCGCCGTCGCGGTAGAGGCAATGCGACACGGTGCTTTCGAATTTATTGAGAAACCATTTAACGTCGATCAACTCGAAGAGGTCGTTACACGAGCCTTTGAAAACGGGCGCCACGGTGGTCATCGGGCTTCGGTTCCTGGAGAGCAAGAGGCGACCGAGTTGGCGTTTATCGGTGAATCGGCTCTTATGCAGAACTTACGGACACGAATTCGGCAAATTGCTCTTACAGACGAGACCGTTTTGATTACCGGCGAAAGTGGGACCGGAAAAGAGGTCGTCGCTCAAATGTTGCATGCGGCGAGTCGGCGGTTTGGTCAGACGATGGTCTGTTTGAATTGCCCAGCCCTTTCACCACAACTTATGGAGAGCGAACTTTTTGGCCACGCCAAAGGGGCATTTACCAACGCCGAGCAGCCACGAATAGGACGCTTTGAACTAGCAAATCGGGGAACGATTCTCCTCGATGAGATCACTGAAATTGACCTCCCATTACAGTCAAAGTTACTGCGAGTTCTGCAGGAACATACGTTTGAGGTCGTCGGTACCAGTGAAACCAGGAGTGTCGATGTCCGTGTTTTGGCAACCTCCAACCGAGATCTTCTCGCCGAAGTTGCCGATGGGAAATTCCGACAAGACCTTTATTATCGACTGGCTGTTTTGCCCTTGGCAATTCCGGCACTACGAGAGAGAAAAGAAGATTTGCCTCTGTTGGTCGAACACTTTGCCAAAGGGGCTGCAAGTCGTCTTGGAAAAGAGCCGCTCCAGTTTTCACAACCCGCGATGGATCTGTTGCAGCGGTATGATTGGCCAGGTAATGTCCGTGAGTTAGAAAATCTCGTTACGAAGATTCATGTTTTAGAGACGACCGGCACTGTCGATCTTGCTTCGTTACAGAACTGGATGCAAGAGCAGGCAAAATCGATTTTTTCCAGTCCAGTTTCAGCTTCGTTGGAAAGGGTGGAGACTTTGAGGCTCGTCAACGACGACTCCGAACAAGTCGATCTCTCGCCATGGGCTGGTGAAGAGGGCTGTACGATTTATGAAATGGAACGTTGGCTTATTGAAAATACCTTGGCAAAGCACCAGGGACATCGTGAGAAAACAGCAAAAGCTCTCGGGATTGGTGTCCGAACATTAACGAACAAATTGCGAACCTATGGCTACCAACCACGGGAAAAAACGTTTCGTCAGAGAGCTGCCTAACGGACGACTTTAAACCGGCAATCTTTGCTGGTTTGCCGAAGAGTAGAGGCAAGAGTTGCTCTCTCCTTGAGTAGAGCATTAAATTGGATTTTTTCGAGTCATGTTGTTCGAGGGAAAGAGGGCTATAACTCCTTGTTTTGTAGCTCTAAAAAGAAATACAGGAATCTCTTTTTCTAGTGGCCGGTTTGGTATGTTTGTTGCTTTTAAAAAGAATCGTCGGTTGGATACCGATTTTTCTCTTTAGTTTCAGTAGCAAAGGTATTGGAGGAGAATCGGTAATGTATCAATTATCAACCGGAAGGGAGCATATCCAATGATTACTTCGCTTATCAATTCGACACCGATTCCAGCGCTGCAGGAGGTTATTCATTTTACCGACCGTCGGCATGAAGTACTGGCTGGCAATGTTGCGAATATTGATACGCCAGGATACAAAACACGGGACCTCAACGTCGATGTCTTTCAGGCTCGACTTAACGAGGCGATTGAGGCTCAGCGTGAAGGGCGGGTCTCGTCAATTTATGATTCAGAAGCGACGATGCATAGCTTGACAAACTACGGTTCAGACGATCCTATGCGTAGTGTGAGAGAGTCGCTCAACGATATTCTCTACCATGATGAGAGTAACGTCAGTTTGGAAAAGCAAGTAACCCAGGTCTCAAAGAACCAGTTTCAGCGTAGTATGGCAATTGCCCTCATGACACAACAAATGAGACAGTTGGAAATGGTAATTTCCGAGCGGGTCGTTTAGTTGCAGGTTTGGTTTTCATTTTTCATACATTCTAAATTATGATCTAAATTTGGAGTAACCATAAAATGGTTTCGGCATTAGATATTAGTACCAGTGCTTTGGTGGCTCAACGAACACGTCTCAATGTGATTTCGGGGAATATCGCTAATATGGGGACTTTGAAAAATGAGGCAGGAGAGAATGAACCTTATAAAGCCCGGTATGTAGAGTTTATGACGGATCAAGATATTTCGACCTCTGACGGAGCGATCGGGGTTAAGGTTTCAGAAATTCAAACTGTCGAAGAAGATCCTATAATCCGTCACCAGCCTAATCACCCTCTTGCCGACGAAAATGGAAACGTCGCTTATCCGAATGTCGATCTTCATACTGAAATGGTTGACGCCCTCTTGGCAACCCGTGCGTACGAGGCAAATGTCGGTATTATTGAAATCTCGAAAGGGATGGGACGCGAAACTTTAGAAATTCTGGCCTGACCTCTCTGTTTTTTCTAAAAAACCTATTGCTCGGTTTTTCATATCTTTGTATTTAAGAGACTCTGATATGGCGTTGATTTTTGTGGGCTGTCGCTCTGCGCGACTGCACTGAAAAGCCATTTTAAGTTTGGTAGTCTTTTACGATAGGTAGTGCCATGAATCCTATACAAGGGATAGGCCTTCCAGCTTCTATTGGAAAAGTGTCGCCTGTTGGGGATAACCTGGCAGCAAATCCTCAAGAAGGTACCCAGTCATTCAAAGAGTTTATGCTCGACTCAATATGGCAGGTTAATCAGTTACAGGCCGACGCACAAAAAGCGACAGAAACACTCATTACAGGTGGTGAAATCAATATGGCCGAAGTCTTTACTTCGGTTCAAAAGGCTGATCTTGCTTTCCGTATGATGCAACAAATCCGCAATAAATTGGTCCAGGCTTATCAAGAAATTAAAGAGATACGTATTTAATCACTGCTTGGTAATATCAAAGGGAGATACCACCCCTTTTTTATTATCTGTGTGAGGTTTTGAGTAGAAGTAAAGGGAGTCAAGATGGACTTTGCCAATAAAGCTTTTGGACAAATTAAAGAGCTTTTTTTGCAGCTAACGCCTGCAGCCAGAATTACGACGGGGCTTCTTTTTGCCGTCGTTGTTGTTAGTCTCTTTATGTTGTTGCAAGTTCAGGGAAGTGCCCCAGATGAATACCTCTTTGGAGCTGAGGCTGTCACTCAAACTGAAATGAATATAATTGAAGGGGTCTTTGGGAAAGAGGGGCTTACAAATTATGAAATTCAGGGGAACCGTCTTCGGGTACCACGAGGGAAAAAAGATCTCTACCTTGCTGCCCTTATGAAAAATGACGCAATGCCCAAAGATATTGACGCCATTCGACAATCTGCCTTTGTCGGTAATAACATGCTTTCAAGTCGTGACGAGCGACAGGCTAAAAAACAGATTGCCGATCAGGCAACGGTCGAGCGAATGTTGCGAGATTTTGATTTTGTTGAGAGAGCAACTGTCAGTTACGACGAAATTCAAAAAGGGTTCCGTCGGGAGAAAATGAGGACGGCCGCTGTCTCAATTAAAGCTCCAGGAAGTCGCCGTCTAGTTGATGAAGATTTTGCCGAAATTTTTAAGTTTGTCCGAAATGCCTACGCCGGTATCAATGATGAGAATATTACAGTTGCCTGTGTCAATGGTGGTGGAACTCGTTATGGTGGGGAGGGGATGGGGTTTCTCGATAACCCCTTTTTGGTGAAGAAAAAGGCGATCGAAGACGATCTGCGGCGAAAGATACAGGATATCGTCAATTATCTGCCAGGAACAACGGTCCAGGTCGTTGCAGAGTTAAGCCCTGAAAGGGTTCATCGAACACAAGGAACCAAACTTGACCCTAAAAATACAGTAGCAACGCGAACAAGTGAAACAAGTTTAAGCGATCAATCTCAAGGACCTGAAAAGGGTGGACGACCAGGGACACAGGCGAATATTGCAAACAATGCACAATCAGTAACGACATCGACCGCTGCAAAAGCGAACATCGAGAAATCGTCTCTAAATCAGACACAGATTGCTTCCTCCGAGCAAATCCTTGTCGATCGGGTTCCCTATGTTCTAAAAAGTGCCTCGGCCGTTGTCCGTATTCCCAAGGAACATGTCTTGGCACTTTGGCAGATTGAAAATCCTCTTCAAGAAGGAGAGGAACCTGTCGTTCCAAGTGCAGGCGAGTTAGATACGATCGAGCTTCGAGAAAAGACAAAAATTGAAAACGCTGTTAAAGCGATGCTCCCTGATGTTCCAGCCGGTGAAGATATTTACCCGAATATCAATGTCGTTTTCGCTCCGACTATTAAGGAAGAGATGGCCGAAGCAGCACCAGCAACATCAATGCTCCTGACATGGCTTGGAACCAACTGGGAAACTCTTGGTATGTTTGGTATTGGTCTGGTTAGCCTTGTTGTTTTACGTGGTATGGTCAAGGCGACCGTTGCCGCCTCTGGGAACACATCGAATGAACCGTCGATGCGAATGGATGAAGACGGCAATATGGTATCTTCAGATGAAGATGAAGAGCTTGAAGGTAGTAGTCTTGACTTTACCTCAATTGGACCAAACTTAAAAAATGACCTGGCAGATATGGTTCAGCGCGACCCCGATGCGGCGGCCTCGGTTCTAAAAAAATGGATCGGCGATGTCGCATAGCTCGGCAAGTAGGGACCTTGAAAAACTTTGACTGGAAATTGCGAAGGAACGCATAATGACAGATCAACTGAGAAAAGTAGCAGTACTGGTAAATGCCCTAGATTCAGAGAGTGCTAAGGTTTTACTTGGTCAAATGTCGACTGACCAAGCGAGAAAAGTCCGGGAAACTTTAAAAAAAATGGGCAAAATTGACCCCCAGGAGCAACTAGCAGTACTCCAAAATTTTTCAGAGGAACAGAAGACGGCAACTCAAAAGAAGGCGACGACTTCAAAAGGTTTTTCGGTTGAAGAAGAATTTCAACAGTCCGATTTTTCGGCACTTCAAAAGACTCTCTCTTCAGATTATTTACCGACAAACCCACTTT
>JALCBQ010000047.1 GCA_028066335.1 Pirellulaceae bacterium | reverse complement strand
ACCGACTTAATGAGATTCAAAATGAGGGTGGCCAACTAAAACTAATACAAATATATACAATCGCTCGTCAAACCGCAGAGACCTTTGTCTCGCCTTTGTCCAATGAGGCAGTCGATTGCTTCGTCGCTAGGGTCCGGGAGAGAACAGGCCTGCCTGTAGCGGGATATTATGGCAGCTGAGATTTGCTGAAAACCTGATTTCCTCCTTGTAAAACCGGTACGTTGGGTTGCTCTAAAGGGGGTAAAAGGGTACATTGCAGTTTGTGTGGATTGTCAATGTTACTATCGTCGCCTACTTTCACGATGAGAATAAACTGCAAAAGTTGACTTGTCCTTAAAGAGAGTTTTTTACGGCAACAGTGTTTCACAAATAGGTCAGCGATAATCTCAGTTCCACTTTGGTTCGAGGGAGAGCCTCTTCTCTTTAGTAGAGGAGAAATTCTTCAAAGGAATAAAGTTAGGGCCGAGTCGTTTGAGCTTTTCGTAGAGGGTAATCACAATGGCACTAACTGAAAAAACAGCGACAAAGGATTCAACAAACAACTTGCAGGTAAAAGGAGCGCAAGGAGAAAAAGGGCTTATGCTAAAAAGTACACCAGAAGATGTAAAAGGTCTCTCGATTGGGCAATATCTCATAAAACGTCTTTGTGACTATGGGTTGCAAGATATGTTCGGCATTCCAGGAGACTACGTGCTGAACCTTTATGGCCTTTTTGAAAAAAGTGACATCAACGTTGTCGGTTGTACAAGAGAAGATTCTGCCGGATTTGCTGCTGATGCCTACGCTCGTGTTCATGGCCTTGGCGCGGTTTGCGTTACTTATTGTGTCGGTGGTTTTAGTGTCTCGAATTCGATTGCTGGAGCTTTTGCGGAAAAATCACCTGTCGTTGTCATTACTGGTTCACCAGGAATAAAAGAGCGTGTCAATGATCCTCTTCTCCACCATAAAGTTCGCGATTTTCGAACCCAGGCTGAGGTCTTTGAAAAAATCTGTGTCGCCACCGCCGAGATAATTGATCCTTCGACTGCCTTTCGTGACATTGATCGGGTTTTGGCAATGGCTGTCCGTTACAAACGACCCGTCTATATCGAAATTCCACGAGACATGGTTGATGTGCAACCTGAAATGATCTGTGAGTACGAACATAATACACTCAAGAGTGACGAACAAGCGGCTATTGAATCAGCAGCAGAAGCGGCTGAACTTCTTGCAAAAGCAAAAAAACCGCTCATCATCGCCGGGGTTGAAGTTCATCGCTTTGGCCTACAAGATGAACTCTTGGAGCTCGCCGAAGAGGCCAGCATTCCGATCGCTGCTACTCTTTTGAGCAAAAGTGTCGTTCGTGAAACGCATCCCCTTTACATAGGAATGTACGCAGGATCAATGGGGGAGGAGCATGTTACGAAATATGTCGAAGATAGTGACTGCATTTTGTTAATTGGAACTTTTTTGACCGACCTTAATATGGGAATTTATACGGCCAAATTAGATGCCTCAAAATGTATTTACGTTACGAGTGAGCAACTCCGCATTCAACACCATCATTATCACAACGTTTTGCTCGAAGACTTCCTAAAAAACCTTATTCAAAAGAAACCACAGCCGGCCAGGCGAGAGATCCCGAATGCACGAAAAATCGGGGAGAAGCAGTTTGAGCCAGAGGCAAACAAACCAATTACTATCAACCGCGTAATTCAAAAAATCAATCAACATCTTAATGAGAAAACGGCCGTGATAGCTGATACCGGTGACGCCGTGTTTGCAGCGACCGAACTGTGCATCAAGGCCCGGACCGAATTTGTTAGCGCTGCTTATTATACCTCAATGGGGTTTGCTGTTCCGGCGACCTTGGGTTGTTGTGTTGCAAATCCTGACCGCCGGGTTATTACTCTTGTCGGAGATGGAGCTTTTCAAATGACAGGGATGGAAATCTCGACGATCATTGCAAAAGGGTATGCCCCGATCATTATTGTGTTAGATAATCGAGGTTACGGGACCGAGCGAATTTTGCATCCTGGAGAGTGGGAATACAACGAGATCAATCCATGGAAGTATCATCAGTTGCCCTCTATAATGGGGGGTGGTAATGGGTATGAAGTAAGGACAGAAGACGAGTTCGCCGATGCCTTTGAAAAGGCACTCAAAGATACAAAAAACCTTAGTCTCATCCAGATTCATATTGGCCTAAAAGATGGCAGTAAAACGCTTCAGCGCCTAGCTGATAAGCTCGGTAAAAGGGTCTTATTTTCTCTCCTTGGCCTCAGAGGAATTCCCTTGAAAAGGCTCTTTTGGGTGATGTTTTACAGCTGATAGTGGTAGAAAAAGTACCCCATTTCTGCCAATAACTGGTCCTTTTTTGGTAAAAAACCGACCATTTTCTGCCCGATTCTACAAAAAAGGGAAAGAATCTTGGGATTCGATTCGGTTTTATCTACGTATGAACAGACAGCAGGGGCGGAGCAATACTATTGCTCCGCCCCTGCTGTTGAACTTGGGTAAAACAGCTAAAAGTTTTGGTATTTGTATTTGGCCTTGGCTATTTGTTCTCTTCGATTAAAACAGGAATTCCTTGGCCTGCCGTTTCAATAACGGCATCTTCGTAGAGGATTCCATTGTGATAAGAGGTGTGAGAGGCGTGGGGAATATGGTTTCTGTCTTGGGTCCCAATAAGGCTTGGGAGGCCGTTCGTTCGGATTTTTTTCAAAACGCTGTAATTGCAATATCCACATCCGCCACTACCTATCCAATTTCCACATTGGTCGCATGGGTCATCTTTGGGGGGATCGTAAAGCCATTCCCCGGTATAGACTTCTCCACAGCCGGATCCACAGGCAAGCTGGCGAAAGAGGTATTTTAGTGGAGTCCGACCTTCGGGGCAGGAACCTTCCGAGCAGACTTCGTAATCGGCGGTTGCTACTGTCGAGTGCGAGTGACCCGATCGACACGAGGTACACCCGCTGTCTAGGCTTCGGCAGGAATCACAGCTAGCCAGGTTTCTCCCGAATGGAGCACACGAGCCGTCAACACAACCATACCGCGAGGCGCAGCCAACGGTCATTGGTAGTAGTCCAACCAGTAGGAAAAGGGAAAAAAGTCGAGTATAAGACGATAAGGGGAACATGATAGCAATCCTAATGAAACGAAAAACGGAAGTTTCTATAGACCGTTATCGAATGAAACTGCCCCGGCAATTAGGAAAATCGACATAATCGTTAAATTTTGTCGGTCTTGATGGTTCTCTCTTTCACTACAAATTCGGTGGTGGGGCCCTTTTGAAGGGGGCTTACCTCATTTACAATGCATCTCCTGGCATTTGTATAGAAATTCGTAAAGGCAGCTCGAAATGGTCGGAAATGTTCCCTTGAAATCGATAACCCACGGTGGCTATACGATCGAAGGGTACTCACGTGCTGCAGTCCAAAGTTATTGGCGAGTTCCCGAACTCAATGTCGGTTTTGACCTGGGGGCTCATCCTTGGGACTTTACGGGTACGCCAAATTGGTTTATTTCCCATGGACATTTAGACCATATTGCTGCTTTGCCCGTCTATATTGCGAGGCGACGTATGATGAAAATGTCGCCACCGAATATTTATATGCCCGAAGAGATTTTACCCAATGTCGAAAAAATGTTGGGGGCAGTTAGCCGTGTCGATCGAGGACGCTTGCCATGTGACCTGCGCCCAATGGAGGTTGGAGACGAAGTCTCGCTTTCTCAGGAGGCAGTCGTTACTGCTGTTCGGACAACCCACACGGTCTCTTCTTTGGGGTACATCGTGTGGCAACGTCGCAACAAGCTCAAAGCGGAATACATTGGCCTTTCTGGACCCGAAATCTGTCAGCTCAAAAATAAAGGTGTTGAAATTACAAAGGAGATTCGTGTCCCCCTCATTGCCTATACCGGAGATACTTCTCCAGTTGGCGTTGACCGTAATCCTGAGCTTTTTCAGGCGAAAATACTTCTCCTTGAAATGACATTTCTTGCCGAGGAGCATAGTAACGACAACCTTGATAAACGTGGCCACATGCATCTACAAGATTTTGTCGATCGCAAAGATAAGTTCAAAAATGAAGTGATTATTGCCACACATTTTAGTACTCGTTATGGACGGCGACAGGTTCAGTCCCTTGTTCGAAAAGCCCTCCCTGATATGTTAGGTGATCGGTTGCACTTGTGGATTTAGCTGGTGAAAACGGGGCTCATACTACTGCCGATCGCCAGGTGCCATCGGCATACCTTCACTTGCCGTTTTGTGATTACCATTGTGGTTATTGTCATTTCACTGTCGAGGCCGGTCGAGATTATCTCATTGACGAGTACCTAAGGGCTCTTGAAATCGAGCTTTCCTGGTTAAAGGAGGCACGGCGAGTCGAGACAGTTTTTGTCGGTGGTGGAACGCCGACCTATCTTTCGCCTCTTCAACTGGAACGACTTCTTAACCTTGTTCGAAAGTCGTTTGTCTTTGGTGATCGTTATGAGTGGACACTTGAGGCTAACCCCTCTGACCTTTGTGAAGAAAAACTTGCCCTTTTATCTGAATATGGGGTGAATCGGCTGAGCCTTGGCGTTCAGTCGTTTGACGATGAAAAACTTGCCCTCTTGGAGCGAAACCATAATAGCGATCTAGTCGAAAAAGGGGTTGCCCTAGCAAAGAAGTATGTTCCAAATATTTCTCTGGACCTGATCTTTGCCACACCGAATGAGAGCCTTCAAACATGGCAAAACGACCTCCGCCGAGCGGTCGCTTTATCACCGCTTCATCTTTCAACTTATGGCTTGACCTTTGAGAAGGGGACGGCTTTTTGGGGGCGGCGAGAGCGAAAAGAGCTTACTGAAACAGCCGAAGATCTTTTTATTGAAATGTACCTAGAGGCACGACATTTTCTGAAAGATCGTGGATATACCCATTACGAAATTTCGAATTTTGCCCAAAATCAAAAAAAGTGTTTCCACAATATTCGGTGTTGGCAGGGCGAAGAGTATTACGCAATAGGTGCTGGTGCCTGTGGATATTTAGACTCTGTTCGATATACAAACAATCGATCGACCCGCGGCTATATGAAAGCTGTTTTAGAAGGTAAAGATCCGATCGTCTCGAAAGAAATCATTTCGCCAATAGACAGAATAATTGAAAAAATTGTTTTTGGTCTTAGAAGGCTTGATGGACTTGAAATAACCCCATTATTTGCTGAGCTTGAGAAATGCTCCAATGGGCAACCCGTCGAGGTTAACGGGGCAAAAGTTCGTAAACGCTTAGAGCCACTTTTGGAACGTTATCGTCATTTGGGCTGGCTGCAGGAAAGTTTTGGAAAGTTATCATTCACCGAAGAAGGGATTTTGGTCAGTGATACCCTTCTTGCCGAGATGCTCGCCGCAGGTACCGCCGGGTAGGGTAAGCCCTTTACTCCATTTTAAAGAGAAGTTTTTGCCGTGAGGTGATGACCACGAGTTGTCGCTGCGTCTCTTCGTAATTTTGTGGCAAAAGAGGGATCAACTCGTCGACCAGATTTTGAGGTGACAAATCAAGGATATTTTTTTCAACTCGCGAGACTTCTTGAGCTAGTTTTGAAATCCAAACAGGAATATCAAGACCAGCCCCAGATGGTTGTTTGGTAAGGAGTTCGCACTCTTCTTCTAGAAGTTCAAAGGCGGGCTGAGGCTCTCCTTCAAGGCGTTCTTTCATTGCTGGCTCGACTAAAGCCAAAACACGGTCGATAATTAGAGGCTGAATAAATCGCTCCTCAAGGCGATGGGCGATCGTCGGCATTTGCATCGCATGCTCGACTTGCAACCGTTTTAGTTCATCAAGATAGCGTGTCGCTTCCGAGCCAATCCGTTCGGTCAACGCACGTCGCCACATCCTGGCGGCGTGGTGGTGGTGTCGCCTGACGAGGGTTTCGTGAGTAAGGACGACTGGCTTAAGATTCCACGCAACACGGTCGTAGGCTGAGCGGAGCCTCAAAAAATCGAGCAAGGTATAGAGAAGCTCGCCTTTGTCTGACTGGGTCGTCGTGTTGTTATAGTCTTTGTATTCGGCATAATTTTCCATGATCCCTTCAAGAACAATTGTCAAGAGATATCCTGCATCCTCAACTGAAATTTTTTCGTTGAGGTCGTCCAGGAGGGAAAAATGTTGTTCTCCACGGGGACTCTCTTTACATTGAGTGAGCCAATTGTGAGCACCTTGGTGCAAGATTGCCCGGATGTTTCCGATATTAAAAAACTGTTGGGTGAAAATATCAGCGCCATAATTTTTAATAAACGAAACAAGTTTGTCCCAATTTTCGGGTTGTAGCACAAGCTCCAGAGACGAAAGGCGTAACGTCTGTGAATGGGCCAGCCAGTTGAGCAATAGAGTCTCTGTTAGTTCTTCAAGGCAGCTAACAAGACCGGCCTCTCTCGTTTTGAACTTTTGGTTTATCTCTTCTTCCCATGTCTCGGAAGAGGAGACAATGTTGTCAACAAGTGCCCGGTAGCCGATCTTGTAGAGTGCGTCAAACTCGGTGACTGCGCCGGCGTTTGTTTTTTGGTTTCGCTCCATTTGACGGGAGGTTTCAAGGAGCTCACACGTCTCTTCGAAAAGGCCAAGGCGTGGTAGCCAATGCAAAAGAAGTCGGATAAGTTGTTGCCGAATTTTTATCTCGACAATTTCAAGGGGGTTGCCACCACGGTTAATAGGGATGTAGAGGAGACGGTTCTGAGTCAAGGTCGCCATAAGAAGAGGCCAAAACTCTCGGACTTTTTTCCGTGCCCCCGATTGTAAAGAGGTCACGACCATTACAAAGAGCGAATTTTCTGGACTCAAATGAGCCGATAGTGACGGAAAATGTTCTTTCAGTATTCTTTCAACCTGGGTCGCTAGATTGGTCGATTGGGGATCTTCTTTTTCTTGGGACAAAGGGGCAAGTTGGTCGAGAAGGGGGGTCTCTTTATTGAAGATTGAGAGATTTGTTGTAAGGAGGAGATAAAAGACTTCGGCGGTCGTAACACTCGCCGTAATAACCCGCTCAATGATTGACTCTTTAACCAAACGCATTCGATCGTATTCGATCATTGATTCGCGACGACCGTCCGTTTCGGGTAGAGCAAATTTGCTCACATCGTCCAGAAGGTTTAATAGCTCGGTATAATTTTTTTGTGCCTGTTTGGCCCAGTGACGAATCACCTCCGTATCGGGGGTTTGGCGATTCTCAAGATGGCCCTCTTCAGGATCGCCATTTTGAACCGTTTGGTCGAGATTTTGAAATGCAATGGGTCCAAGTCGCCACAGTTTTGCCAGCGTAATGAGAAAAGTCAGGTGTTTATCCAGTCGTAGAGCTTCCGCCTCCATAGCACGATGGTCGGGGGCTATTTGATTTTCAAAAATTGCCCCTTCATTGCCATCGTCGGCACTATCTTCAAAGACGACCTCTTCGTAGGCCGCTTTGAATATTTCATCAGATGCTCCCTCTGCCCCGGTCGTTTCTTCGTCTTGGTTGTTTTCATTTTTAGAAGTTTGAGACGAATTTTTCACAAAAGCAAAGGTCGGTACCTGCCATAACTTTTCGGCATTTGCTTCAAGGTAATCGAAGAACCGTTTGACCTGCTGCCATGCAGTTTGTGGATCTTCCTTATGGTAGGCGATCAAGCTTTGCAACCAACGTGAGGCGAGTTTGTAGAACGAATATTGGCGTTCTTCGAGAGCGATTTCTTCGGCTTGGCTAAGCCAATGAATCAAGAGAGACATAGAGGCGAGATGGTCGTTGTTTTGCAGAAGAGCATTGATGACCAGGGCATAACCTTTGGGAGTGCGAAACATATCGGCATGAGGTGCCCAAAATCGGATATCGCCAGAGGTGGCACCCTCTTTTTTCCAGAGGCTCAGGGCGTCAGCGACATGTCGGGCAGCATGAAAGGCGCCGTCAGCATTGGGGGCATTAACCTCGGGGACCTCATGTGCAGCGAATTGATGCCACCAGTCGGTCGTTGCACGATACTGAAGATAGATTTGTTCACAAATTCCTTGATCATTGTTGGCAGCTGCTTTAGCCCAAAGGCGGGAGTAGTAGGCAAAAAGTTCGTTAACCAAGGCAATCAGTGCTTCAATTCGATGGTCGCGAATACTATTTTCAAGGGCTGGAAAGAGGGAATAGTACCCACCTGTTGCCATAATGCCCCATGGATCGACAATAGCTCCACACTCGATGCCACGCATAAGGAGGTCGATCATGTCGGGGAGGTAACTTGCCGCTTTGTCGAGTTTGTCAGCTTTCATCGCTTGATAACCTGAGGTAAGCAGGCAGTCGATACGACAAAGCATTCGGGCCGAGGCGACAGGAACGATTTCGGCTTGACGAGTCGCCGAGGCGGGGTGCCCCATACGTGCAAAAATTTTGGCCAGATGGACATGTTCCAGTTGAGCTGCCCGACGACGAGAGAGCTCAGTGTTGAGAGCTTGCCTTGCACGGCCTAAAGGTTGCTTGGTCGCGATCGCTTCGTCGCGAAGGCGGGCCGAGTGTTCAGGGGCAAGTTTGGCAATGAGTTGTTTATAAAATTCATCGCGGGTGTAGGCAATCGTCGGAAGTAACGAGGCTAGGGTCGTGTTTGAATCATGCGCTGCAGGGTGGCTACCACTTGTCCCCGAAGCCATAAGAATTGTACCGGCTAGGACTGCGGCCGCCTCGGCAAGGCACTCTTGCGAAGAAATTTGCTTTTTATTCGTCTGCTTTTTGTTTTGCTTAACACGAGCAAGGAGAGCATCCAGGGTAACCTGCTGAATGACGAAGCGGCAATAATCCCCATTTTTGTTGAGGGTATGAGGATCCCATTGCCCAAACTGGTAGTTGTGCCGTTTGTTAACAGGGTGGTCAAAATCATAGGCCCGTGGATCAAACGCGATCTCTTGAAGGTTGGCTAAATTAAAGTGTGCAAGGTCAAGAATGTCGTCGTCGGTCGCTTTAAGAAATTCAATCGCTTGCTTAACGACGGCTTGATACTTGGTGTTATCAACACCAACTTCATGATGGTAAAGAGGGACGGGCCGAATATACTCATGGGGATATGGTTCAATCGATTGCCCCTCAAGTATGGCCAATGGACGGTAGCCAAGAAAATCGTTGAACCTGGCGAGGACCTTATCGAGAGAAATTTCTTGATCGTCGTGGAGGGTCTGCAGAGTTATTACAAAGGCGTGGCCAAGGAAATAGGGACGGAAAATCTCTTCTGCACTTTGATGGAAGAGAAGGTCTTTGTGAAATGAAAGATAGCCCGAGATGAAATGTTCACGTATAAATTGCAAGACGCTTTTGGCTTGGCGGGTATCACGAAAGGTTGGTGAATTTCCGGCAAGTTGATCGAGTTCGCTTTCGAGTGTTTTTAAAAGTAATTTGTAAGCAGGAGGAGACTCTTTTTTTGCCGATTTCGTATCAAGTGATTTATGGTGAATTTCTTCAAAAAAGTCAAAGAGGATGCGAAGCTGCCCGAGAACGGTCGAGTCTTCATTGCCGGTCGAAAAGTTAAGATAGCCAAGTACCTTGCTAACCAGCTCTTTTTCTGAGGGTCCTAGTTTTGGGCAATCCATGAACGGCTCCACACGTTGAACATCGTAAAGTTTTCTTCTTTAGCTATTTGCGTCGGTTTTTATCATAAGTTATTTACAACCGAGCTTAGAGGTCGTAGCCCGAGTCGGCAGTTTTTTTGGCTACGGTCTGAATGGCTTTTTACACGAAGCCGCTAATATCGTTCTAACGGGCGTGGACCTTTAGAGGGGGGCTTGTGTCGATTTTGAGATTGGTTGGGGGCAAAGAATAAGGCTCTTCGACTTTGTCTACCAAAATTTATGGTACTTATCGTAAGCCTCATTCCCCATTTGGTCTAGGGAGTTGACGAAAGATTCTTTTTTTGAGAAAGAGGGAATACCGTTTGGCCCAAGCCGACCAGAGAAGGGAAATCGTTAGAAAAGGAGTGTTTTTCTTCGATTTTTCGATGTGAAATTCGGATTTCGTGAATTACGATATACTAGAATATATAGACGAAGATCTACCTTATTTATGCCACATTGAGGAGGCGTTTGTCGGTTACGAGGGCAAACAACTCCCTTGAAGGCGGTCTGTTAATGAATTTTAAGGTTTGTATTTATGGCTTTTTATCGACATTTTTACCCTATGTCTGCCCGTTTTTTGCCTTTGGCGACTCTCGCATTATTGATCACTTTGCTGAGTTTGCCGACAGTTGCCCTGGCGGTGCCCGTTGAGGACGGTCATGGATTGACCGAGGAGAGCCCTCTTTTGCAAGAAGATATCAAAGGGCTTGTTCCTGACCTGATTCTCAATCAACGTGGCTTATCCCGTGTTTGGCATACTCAGGCCGCTGTTGACGCGAACCGTTCCCATGTCGTCGGGGTTTCGCAATATTTGAGCTCGGATCGTGTTATTACCGAGTATATCGTTAAATTTGACGGAGGCGATGTCCGCTTTTCTGCTGGCCAGCTTAACCGGTATGGTGAGCCCATTGACGATGCAACTGCCAAAGCAAAGGCAAACGACTATGTCAAAAAAGTTGAGCGACTCGGTGGAACAGCCGAATTAATCATACAGGCCGCTCCCGAATGTACACTTTATGTTTCTACCGATCGGGCGACCTTGCAAGCGATCGATATGCATACAGGCCGATCACTGTGGGTGAGCCGAGCTGGAAGTGTCGCCTTCCCCGCTTTTACCCCTGCAGCGAATGAAAAATATGTTGCCCATGTCAATGGTTCGACCCTTTATCTTTTTGAAGCGTCGACTGGAAAAATGCTTTGGAGCAAGTTAATGCGTGGTGCACCGAGTGCTTCGCCTGCAATTACAAAAAGTATGGTCGTCGTGCCGATGGTAAATGGGACTGTCGAAATGTATCCCCTCGTGGATAAGGGGGAAGAGGTTCTATACTACCAAGGGTTAGGCCGGGCTTTGCATCCTCCGGTTAATACAAACAACCGTCTTGTTTGGGCTACGAAAACAGGAAACCTCTATATCAATAGTCAATTAAGTCGAGACCTTTCTTTCCGGGTAGAAATCCATGAAGAGATCGTCTCTGCTCCTGGTTTTTCAGGGAATCGAGTCTACTTAACCTCGGTCGATGGTTACCTTTATGCGGTTGGCGAACTGACAGGCAAAACGGATTGGCGTTTTTCCACTGGTGAGCCGATTGGTCAAACCCCATTTACCCATCAAGATGCCGTCTATGTCGTAACGGACATGGGGACTCTTTATAAGGTAAATCAAGAGCTAGGTGACGAAGTTTGGAAGGCCGATAAAGTCGAAAAGGTCGTTGCTGCGACAAAAGACCGGCTATATGGCCTTTCTTTGGGTGGGACCCATCTTCTTCAGTTTGATCTTGTGTCGGGGAATCTCGTTGGAAAAATTCCTCTCAATGATGTTTCGCTCATCCATGTTAATCAGGAGACGAATCGTATTATTTTGGGAACCGAGTCAGGACTGATTCAATGTATTAAGAGCCTATCCGATGATCCGCTAAGTAGCTTGCGTCCTAAGGGCTAAAACGAGTTCTCTGATTTTGAACATAAATCTTCTTAAACCCTCCGGCTTAAAACGAGCAAGTCGGAGGGTTTTTTATTGGGGAGATGGGAGATCCCCTTTTTTCCTTCTGATTTTTCACCCAAGGGTGTTAACAGATTTTGAAAACTGCCTATGATTGGTAGAGAACCTTTTCTTCTTCTTTTTGCTATAGAGAATGGGATATCTGCTCTATGGATTCGATACCGATTCGCCGTGCGTTAATTAGTGTCAGCGACAAAATGGGCCTTGGTGACTTTGCCAGAGGGCTTGAGGACAATGGGGTTGAAATTTATAGCACAGGTGGTACTCGGGCCTATCTTGAAGAGCTAGGCATTCATGTACACGATCTCTCGGGTTATACAGGTTTTCCTGAAATGATGGATGGACGGCTAAAAACGTTGCATCCTAAAGTCTTTGGTGGGATTTTGTGCCGGTACGACAACCCGAGCGACATGGCTGCTATCGAAGAACATGGCATTCACTCGTTTGAGCTCGTCGTTGTCAACCTCTACCCATTTGAAGCGACGATTTCACGGCTTGGGGTAACACACGAAGAGGCGATTGAGAAGATCGACATTGGCGGCCCCAGCCTTGTCCGTGCAGCGGCAAAGAATCATCACTTTACAACGATTGCAACGAGTTCGACTCAATACTTTGAAATTTTAGAACAGCTCGGAACGCTTGGCGGAACGACCAAAGAGTTAAGGACCAAACTGGCGTCCGATGCGTTTGCACTTACGGCCTCTTATGATCGAGCAATCGCTGATTATTTCCACGAGCAAGAGCAGGAAGACAGTTTCCCCGAGATAATCAGCCCCGTTTTGCATCACAAGGCGACCCTTCGTTATGGTGAAAATCCTCATCAGCAGGCAGCGGTTTATCGCTTTCCGAGTGCCCGAGGAGCGAATCTAGTCAATGCTCGCCAACTCAACGGGAAAGAGCTTTCTTACAACAACTTGCTTGACCTTGATAGTGCCCTTTCAATTGCTCGTTCATTGCCTGATGCAGGTGCCTGTGCCATTAAGCATCACAACCCATGTGGTGCAGCCTCCGCAGAGACATTGGTCGATGCGGCCGAAAAAGCGATGGAAGGTGATCCCGTCAGTGCGTTTGGGTCGGTTTTGGGGTTTAACCAGACTGTTGATGTTGAAACGGCAGAGGCGTTGTCTCGACCGGGCCTTTTTGTCGAAGCGATCGTCGCCCCTGACTACGAAGCTGCGGCTGTCGGTATCTTGACGACAAAGCCAAAGTGGAAAAATAATGTCCGCCTCATGCAAGTTGGTGATCTCACTGATGGTCATGTCGACTGGCAATATCGACATATTCAAGGAGGTATGTTGGTTCAGCAGGCCGATGATTTACTCGACCCCCTGCACGAATGGGAGGTCGTTACCGACATAAAGCCTCATGCCAGTCTTGAAGAGGAACTTTATTTTGCCTGGCAGACAGTGCGCCATGTAAAGTCGAATGCCATTGTATTGTGTCGTGATCGTATGCTTATTGGTGTTGGTGCAGGACAAATGAGCCGTGTCGACTCGGTCGAAATCGCTATTAAAAAAGGAGGCGATCGTGTTAAGGGATCTGTTTTGGCCTCGGATGCGTTTTTCCCTTTTGCCGATTCGGTTTATCATGCTGCCGGGGCTGGGGTCCGTGCCTTGATTCAGCCAGGTGGTTCGAAACGGGACCAGGAGGTTATTGACGCTTGCAACGAATTAGGTGTTACGATGATCTTCACGAACCGTCGACATTTCAAACATTAGCAATTTTCGATTCATTCAATTGAGAATTTTTCTGGATTTAAGCTGAATGGTCGTTAGAATAAGGAAGAGGCCAATAAGTTTGAAGGAAGAGAATTCTTTTTGTTCTTTGTTCGCAATATTTTCTCCTTTGACGTTCATTGTTGGCCGATGCTACCATTAGGGTGTTTTGTGTTATCGAGTATCGTTGGTATTTGGGGAAAGGGTTTTGTCAAAGAGACGTTTTGGGTTATAAGGTCGGTTTTTTTGAGAGAAGGGAGTTTGGGAAGTGAAACCCAAAATCCTCTGTTTTTCTAAAAATGGTCATAACAATGAGTTTCTGCAAAAGCTAGAGGCTCAGTATCAGCTTGTAACAATAGAGAGCCTTCCGGGGCTACTTGGCCAGTTGCAACTATCGGGCGGTTCTCAAACTGGCGCCAATACAGGCAATACAGAGGAAAAGGAGGCACCCCTTTGCGGGGTTTTACTTCCTTGTGAGACGGCCAACCAACAGGCCGATTGTCTCGCCCTTTTTAAAAATCACCAAGTTTTAGAGAGTATGTCGGATGGCGTTGCTCTTTTAGATACAGATCAACAAATTGTTTGGGCTAACCGTCAGTTTCGCAATTGGTGCGAGCAAGAAGAGATTCTTGGTGAGAGTTTCTACAAGACGCTTAACAGCCCTGAAATCATAGGCCCCAGTTTTTGTCCCTTGCGTGCTGCAGTTGAAACCCGAAAAGAGACAAATATCTCGCTAAAGACAGCGGAGAATCTATACTATCAGGTTCAGGCGGCACCACTTCTTTTGGGTGAAATGGGCGAGGTGAGTGGCTTGGTTCTTTCTGTTCGAGATGTCACCAGAGAAACCCTCCAACAACAAAAACTGGCTGCTATTCATAAGGCTGGTATTCAGCTGGCCGACATGACGACCAAAGAAGTCTACGAAATGGAGGTTTCAGAACGGATCGAGTTTCTAAAGTCAAACATTTTGCACTATACTCAAGACCTGCTTAAGTTTGATGTCGTTGAGATTCGCCTCCTCAATGAAACCAATGGCTTGCTCGAAAACCTTCTTTCGGTAGGAATTGACAATGAGGAGGCGAAACGCCCACTTGAGCCCAAGCCGACAGGTAATGGTGTTACTGGTTTTGTCTGCTCAACAGGCAAAAGCTATCTCTGTGAAGATACAACCGACGATCCCCTTTATATTAAAGGTTGTACCGGCGCACGAAGCTCATTGACCGTTCCACTTATCTTGCACGAGCATGTTATCGGTACGTTTAATGTTGAAAGTCCTAAGCCAAACGCCTTCTCCCAAAGTGACCTGCAGTTTCTAGAAATTTTCTCTCGTGAAGTTGCTGCTGCAATTAATACGATGCAGCTGCTTGAGGCCGAAAAAACTCATACAACCTTAGAGAATATTGAAGCGATCCACCGCGCTGTTGCTCTTCCTGTCGACGAGATTCTTAACGATGTCGTTCAAGTCCTTGAAGAGAACAGTGGCAAGGAACATAGCGATGAGGTGAAAAAACGGCTCCATCGCCTTCTTGAAAATGCACGAGATATTAAAACCGTTATCCAGGCTGTTGGGAAGTCAATGGCACCTCTAGAGGCGACACCTGTCCACTTTAGTGCCGAACATCCTCACCTTTTGGGATGTCGAATTTTGGTCGTCGACGACGATGGGAAGATTCGTAGTGATGCTCATGAGCTGCTTGAACCTTACGGCTGTGTTATAGAGACAGCTCCCGATGGCCTTCATGCGCTCCGTATGGTTCGCAATCTACCGCCGACCCAGCAGTACCACATTATTATCTCAGATGTTCGCCTAACAGATATGCGAGGGTACGAACTCTACACTCAATTGAAAGATATGCTCCCTGTCGTTCCAATGGTCTTAATGACTGGTTTTGGCTATGATCCGGGCCATTCGATCGTCAAAGCTCGTGAAGCCGGTTTACACCCTAATGCGACCCTATTTAAGCCATTTCGCCTTGATCAATTGTTAGGGACTCTTGGAAAAATGCTTGAAGTCTACGGGCAAGCCATTTCTCACTGACTGACGACTTTGCCAAGACTCTCTTTGCCGTCTGCCAATTTTTCTAAAAGACTGAATACCTTTTAGCGGCGGCAGAAAGCTAGCGAAGAAGGGAGGCCGCTTTTCGGATGCCAGTCGCCAGTTGGTCGACTTCTTCGGCAGTGTTGTAAATGTAAAAACTTGCCCGTGCGCTGGAGGTAATGCCAAATCGTTGATGAAGAGGCATGGCACAGTGGTGGCCTGCCCGAATAGCGATCCCTTGTTGGTCTAAGATTTGGGCAAGGTCATGGGGGTGAACGTTTTCAAGGGTAAAACTTAAAACACTATTCTTTCCAATCGGATCAGCCGGTCCAAGAAGATCGAGTCCCTCAATCGCCAAGAGGGCGTTGTGAGCGCGGGTTGTTAGATTTTGAAGATGAGCATGGATAAAATCCCACCCGACTTGGCGAAGGTACTCGGCAGCGGCGGCAAGGCCGATCGCTTCGACGATTGGTGGGGTACCGGCCTCGAATTTTTCGGGGAGTTTCGCCACTTCAAACCCACGATTTGTTACTGTTTTAACCATGCTTCCACCACCTAAAAAGGGTGGCATCTCTTCAAGGTGCGTTTGCTTACCGTACAAAATACCGATCGCTGTCGGGCCTAACATTTTATGTCCGCTAAAAGCAAGAAAGTCGATCCCCAGCTTTTGGACGTTTAGCGGCTGGTGAGGGGCCCACTGGGCTGCATCAATGAAGACGACCGCATCGGCGCGGTGCGCCAAAAGAACAATTGTTTCTAAATCATTATAAGAGCCCAATACGTTTGAGGCCGCGGTGATCGCAACGAGTTTTGTCTTTTCGTTTAGGAATTCTTTATAAGCGTTTAGATTCAGGTCTCCTTTATCATCAAGGGGGATAACCTTAACAGCCGCCCCTTTTCGTTTTGCAAGTTGAAACCATGGAACCGAATTGGAGTGGTGTTCCATTTCTGAAATAAGGATTTCATCGCCGGCTTTGATATTTTTATCTCCCCAGGAATGAGCAACCAAATTTGCTCCCATGGTTGTGCCACTGGTAAACAGAACTTCTGACGAGAACTGGGCACCGAGAAAGTCGGTGAGGGTTTCACGGGCCTGCTCGTACGCTTCGGTACAGTGTTCGCTGAGAAAATGAATGCCACGATGAACGTTAGCGTAACGATCGGTATAGACCGACTCCATTTTTTTTAAAACAGACCATGGATGTTGTGTTGAAGCGGCATTGTCTAAATAAACAATCGGGGCACCGCTGGCTGTTTTTTGACGAAGAATAGGGAAATCGTCACGTATTGTTTGAACCGACGTCGCTGACATAGGGAGAGTTTCTTCCAGAAAAAGGAAAGAGGGCCTCCCCATTGTAAATGGGAGAGTCATTTTGGGTAAGGGGCCGAGACAGGCAATACGTAACCGTTATCGTTTTCGCCAAATGGTCTCATGGGGGATTTTATCGGCTAACATCGTCGGCTCGATTTCGGCAAAGAAACGCTTGGCATCTTGGGGATAGCCAGCCGTTGGGAGAAGATGGGGTAATTTTTGAATCCAATAAGAGTTAAAGGCCTTCATTGCAAGTTCACGAAATAGCTTTGAAGCGATCGAGGCGAGGGCGACAGGTAGAGCAGACTCTCCACTTTGAGAGAAATGAGCCTCCATTTTTTGAGAGTGATTGAACGTCAGTCGGTAACGACTTGTTTTCTGCGATTCGACCAGTGGTTCGACGAGTGGCACTTCGAAAATTTGCTGGAGAAGGGGGGCGTAGTGTGCTCGGCCACCATGTTTGTCACAGAGCAGGACTGTACAGGCAGGAGGCGGGTTATCAGAAAGAATTTTCTTGGCAAGGGACAAAGTCTCAACCGACAACAAGGTCGCCTTATTGCCATAGTGATTAAGAAGAGAGTTGAACTCTGGCGGTTCAATGAGTCGTGAACGAATCGCCAGAAGGCGAATGTTGGTCTTCTTGAAGATATTATCGAGCGATTTTTTAGCCTGTGAAACTCGTGCAAAATCGACATCGGGTAGAAGCTGGGCTGTCGACGGATGGGACAAGTCGTCCGTGAGAAGAGAATAGAGCGAATCAGGACCGTAAAGATACTCGACAAACGGCAGGAGGTTTTGTGCTAAAGGGGTAAGCCCCCTTTTTCTTTGATAGATTTTTTTTGAGTCAGCAACGCAGAGCCGAGAAGGAGTCGAGCGGCTCTTTTGATAAGAGTCGGTAATTACTGAAGAGAGGCTTTGATAAAGGTCGGTCCAGGAGAGTTTTTCGGAAAGTTTCCAGGCAGTTGCCGAAATCACCAGTGGGCCCAGTTTGGGACCGTAGCCAGCCTCGTCAGTACCAATTACGATCGTCATTACGAGGATACGCCTTTGAATGATGCTAAAAGATTTTCGAGTTAGTGAAAGAGGAGATAGCCCGAACCGAGCAATGGAGCAGAGGGAAAAGAGCCTGCTGGCCAAGTTTGACTAGGTGAGCCAGGCGTTCGACGAATGAGAGTACAGTTCCAAACTTCTCCACGGAGGTCGTTGCTTGGCGAAAATTCTTCATGGGCAATCGCTATTTCAAGATACCAGTATTGTTCGTCCTCATCGTTGGCAACAAACCATTGAGGATTCCAAGAAGCTGGACTCTCAATACACTGGTCGTGAGTATGCCCCCGGTGATCGATTTCTAGTCGGTAACCTGTCGAATAATCGTTATCGATATCGAGATGAATCTGGATTCGGTCATAGGAAGAGAGGTCTTCGTCACGAGTCCGTTCTCTTTTGTTCATGTTGTATTGGTAAGTCGCCTTTTTTTTACACTGGATTGCAAGGTAAAGAAAAGAGTCATCAAAGGCGATGCGGACCTGGTTGTTAGCTAAAGGTGGTGCCCCCTGGGATGAGGCCATATCAGCGAGGGGGGACAATGTTAGTGGGGTTGTTGTTTTCCAGAGGGGGTCGTCGAATTTTCCATCGAGAAATGGCTTGGTTATTGTTGAGGTCGGAAAGTAATGGGCTTTGGGCGGTGTTCCATTTCGGTGAAAATTCCATCGTTCTGCCAAGGCGACTTTTTTTAAAAGGGGAGAGCTTGTCTGTTGTTGTAGTTGACGATAGAGGTCTTCTGCTTTCTTTTGGTTTCCGAGTTTTTTATAAACGTTTGCCTGAAGGAGTCTTTGAGCCGGTTCGTTGGCGTAGGGACCTGCCCATTGAGAAAAATGTTCGGCAGCACCAGTAGTAAGCTGTCGTCGATTCTTTTTCAAAAGAGCATATCCATTAAGGTCGGTCGGCTTTTCTGATAGCGAGGAGGCCCCTTGTTCCTCACCAATAGAGAGGGAGGTGGACTCATTTTTGCGAGAGAGTTGCCATGTGAGTTCCTCACTATTGTAGAATCGGAGAAGTTCTTTACTAAGGATCGGGGTAAGGGGGGACGATGGGTACTTTTCCAAAAGGTGTAAATAGATTTGAATGGCCATTTCATGGTGGCCATTTCCAGAAAGTTCACTCCCAAGTTGATAGAGGGTGTCAGGAATTTTCAATGCAGGAATCCCTTCGGTGAGAGTGTCTACCTGATTCAGGGAGGAGAGGGTCGGACTACGCTGGTCTGAAGAGAAGAGGAGGTTTTTCAAAAGGCGTTTTTGTTCGGTCTGACGTTGAATTTTTTCTAATTGGCCTTGAGGGATAACAGAGAGTTTTCGGCGAGCTTGTGAATCGGTATTGAGAGCTAAACCCTGGAAAAGGTGAGAGAGCCTTTGGGTTGGCCGACGTGTTGAGGTAGCTAGCTGGAACCCATATTCACTCTCTTTTGAGGGTAATTTTTGGCCAACGAGGAGGCGAGGAACACGTGAGTAGTCGTTGAGAGTCGAATCGAGTCGGGGAGCGATTTGAGAGAGAGAAAGACGAGAATCAGCACTTGGCAAGTGGTGTTGCCGATAATAGACTCTGTCGACTTTCCAGGAGGAGAGTCCTAATAGCTG
>JALCBQ010000046.1 GCA_028066335.1 Pirellulaceae bacterium | reverse complement strand
ATCGAACACTCCTTCTGATCACATAGCCTGGGAGCGGTCTCCTCCTCCCCTCACCTCTCCTCCATCAATAAAATGGGTGCCCTCTCGTTATGACCTTGGTATGATATTCATTTTAGTAACGCTGCTTATTGATATTATTCGGCGTAAGGTATTATGTTAATTATTAGTGTCTCAGGACTTCGAGGAATCGTTGGTGACGGACTCGACCCGACGGTACTTTCCCAGTACGTTCAAGCCGTTTCCGCAAACCTCCCCTCTGGAAAAATCATTGTTTCAAGAGATGGCCGCCATTCAGGAAAGATGCTTTCTCAAATCGTCTGTGGAACGTTGCAAGCCTGTGGGCGAGAAACGGTCTACGCCGACGTTCTATCGACTCCCACCCACGGGGTCGCAATTCGAGCAGCCCAGGCAGCTGGCGGAATCCAAATTACTGCTAGCCATAACCCAGCTCCATATAATGGGATAAAAGTCTTCAACGATCGGGGAAAAGTTCTCTCCAGTGAACAGGGCCAAGAGATTAAAAAAACAATGGAAAATGCCAAGCTTCCGTGGGCCCCCCACAACGGAATCGGCACACCAACCGAGGAAAACCCTTTTCTTGAAGAACACCTCCGATCGGTTTTAGGCCTCGTCGAAACCGGCCCGATTATCGCTTCAAAATTCCGGATTCTTCTCGACTCAAATGCTGGAGCTGGGGGGAAATTAGGAAAACAGCTTCTAGAAACCCTGGGTTGTCAGGTAAAGATACTAGGGCACGAGGCGAACGGTCACTTCCTCCATCGCCCCGAACCGACTGAAGAAAACCTACGTGAGGTCGCTCAGCAAGCGGCCGACGGGAATTATGACCTTACTTTCTGCCAAGACCCCGACGCCGATCGGCTCGCTGTTATCGACGAGAAAGGGAACTATATCGGCGAAGAGTATACTCTAGCTCTCTGTGTCGAATTCATATTGCGTACTCGCAAAGGGGCCATCGTAACAAATTGCTCAACCAGTCGTATGACCGTTGATCTTGCCCAGAAGTATGGTGTCCCCTGCTTTCAATCAGCCGTTGGAGAGGCCAATGTCGTCGCCCTTATGGAGGAAAAACAAGCTGTCTTTGGTGGCGAAGGGAGTGGTGGTCCAATCGATCCAACGATCGGGTACATTCGCGATAGTTTTGTCGGGATGGCACTAATACTGGCGCTTGTCGCCCAAGAGCAGAAGCCACTTTCTGAAATCGTCGCTACCTTACCTCAATACCATATTGAAAAAGATTCATTAACACTTAGTGAGCTTGGTCAACTCACTCGCTCTCTGGAAAAACTTGAAAAACATTTCTCGACGGCATCATGCAACAAAACGGACGGCCTCCGTTTTGATTTTGACGATAGCTGGTTATTGGTCCGTGCAAGTAATACCGAACCGATCGTCCGCGCTGTTGCGGAAGCCCCCGATCCCAACCGGGCCCGCAAGCTCTGCCAGACAGCCCTTGATTTCATCCGGAAAGGATAAAACTGTTCCAAGTAGCCAAGTCGAACAAATACTTTCTAGCAAAAAAGCCCTCTCCAGGTTTGGAGAGGGCTTCTCGTTTAAACAAAGTTTCAAGTAAAAGGACCTAGTTGGATTCTTTGACTTCAAAATCTGCATCAATCGTGTCGTCATTAGAGGCTGATTCGCCACCGGAACCTTCACCAGCTGCAGCCGCTTCCCCTTGACTCTTTTCATAAAGCACCTTGCTAAAAGCTTGCGAGACTTGCTCCAACTCTTCGATCGCTGATTTGATCGCCGCTAGGTCGTCCCCTTTGGCAACTTCACGAGTCTTTTTAATTGACTTGATCAAAGGCTCTTTATCATCGTCGGAAAGTTTTTCGCCTTGCTCAGCGATCTGCTTTTCAAGTTCAAAACATTGGAGCTCTGCCTTGTTCCGGTTTTCAGCAAGCTCTAATTTTTGCTTATCCTCTTCAGCGAACTCTTCAGCCGCTTTTTGCATACGCTTTATCTCTTCGTCTTCAAGACCGGCCGAGTTGTCGATTTTCACCGATGCCTCTTTACCCGTACCAAGATCTTTCGCTGAAACATTCAAAATGCCGTTCTGGTCAATGTCAAATTTGACTTCAATCTGAGGAACACCACGAGGGGCCGCAACAATTCCCTCCAAGTTGAACGTTGCCAACTCACGGTTATCGCTCGCCATTTTACGTTCCCCCTGGAAGACCCGGACCGTTACCGCCGACTGGTTATCTTCGGCTGTGCTAAAGGTCTCTTTCTTATCAGTCGGGATCGTTGTATTGCGCTCGACTAATTTGGTAAAGACACCACCCAAAGTTTCAATACCTAGCGATAGAGGAGTGACATCAAGAAGAAGAACATCGGTCCTTTCACGCGCCAAGACTGATCCTTGAATTGCAGCACCGACAGCGACAACTTCGTCTGGATTAACCCCTTGGTGAGGATCTTTACCAAAAATGGAACGAACGAGCTCCTGAACCTTGGGAATACGAGTCGAACCACCAACCAGAACAACTTCGTCAATTTCATTTGGTGAGAAGCCAGCGTCATCTAATGCCTGCATAACAGGTTTTCGAAGTCGCTCAATCAACGAGTCGACGAGCTCTTCAAACTTAGAACGGGTAATGGTTACCTGAAGGTGCTTCGGCCCCGATTCATCCGCTGCAATAAACGGAAGGTTAATGTCGGTTTGTGGAAGAGAGCTTAACTCTTTTTTCGCCTTCTCACACGCTTCTTGGAGACGTTGCAAATGTGTGACATCCTTACGAAGATCAATACCATGCTCTTTTTGGAACCCTCCAGCAACATAGTTGATTAACTCTTCGTCAAAGTCATCACCACCAAGATGAGTATCACCACTTGTACTAATAACATGAAAGACCTGACGGCTATCGTCATCTTCTTCAGAATTAGACGCCCCCGAGAGCTCTAGAACAGAGACGTCGAAGGTACCACCACCGAGGTCGAAGACGGCTATTTTCTGTTCTTTGGTCTTTCCAAGACCATAGGCAAGGGCAGCTGCCGTCGGTTCATTGATGATTCGAGCAACCTCAAGACCAGCAATTTGACCAGCGTCTTTGGTCGCCTGTCGTTGCGAGTCATTAAAATAGGCGGGAACGGTGATGACCGCTTTGTTGACACGATGGCCTAAATAGGCTTCGGCTGACTCTTTGAGTTTTCGAAGAGTCTTTGCCGAGATTTCTTGCGGAGTCATCTCTTCGTTATTGACTTTGACTTTAACAAAATCAGTATCGTTACCGACGATTTCGTACGGTACCATTTTCTCTTCGTTCTTGACTTCGCTATGCCGTCGTCCCATAAAACGTTTGATCGAGTAGATCGTCCGTTCTGGGTTCGTAACGGCCTGACGACGAGCCGGCTCACCGACCTGAACCTCACCCTTGTCAGTAAATGCAATCACACTGGGGGTAATACGACTCCCCTCAGCGTTTGGAATAACTTTTGGCTCAGAACCTTCCATTACAGCAACAACCGAATTGGTTGTACCAAGGTCGATACCGATGATTTTTTCACCCTGCGACATTTGGTTTCTCCTTTTTATAAAAATCACATTCGCATTGTATTTCGATCTCTTGCGTCATTACGCAAAAACAGTGCCAAACCAACAAAAAAACACACAACCCTTTTATATAAAACAACTTACAATACTCGAAAACCACATCTCTCCCGAATATCTCATTGGTCATCGAGTCCTCCTGCCAAATTGACACCCTGAAAACCAACTGTTTTTCCTTGCAGGAATACTCAAGCCCGCTCTTCATTCTTTCTCTCTCTCAAGGAAAATCTCATCAGCCCCTCTGGTAAATTGTTCTTTTTTCTCTATAACGAACAAAAGGCGCCCTTCTGCTAAGCCATTTATGGAATTGAAGTAACCCTATGCCAAGAAAACCATCTCAAAATAAAACCGACACGACAAAAGAAGAGAAATTCCTCAAGGAGGTTGAACAGGTCGATAAAAAGCTTGTTGACTTGCTTAACAGGCGAGGAACCCTTGTTAAAAACTTTCATAAAGGGGAACCAACATATTTTTCGGAAAAGGGGCAGTTGACGAAGCTCCTTAAACGACAGAAAGGCCCTCTTTCCGAGAAAACTCTCTGTGCCATCTTCCGTGAAATCACTAGTGGCACACGTGAGTTAGTCCGGCAAACTCGTGTTGCCTACCTGGGGCCGTTGTACAGCTATAGCTATTTGGCCGCCGTTGAGAAGTTTGGAAATTCGGCTGAGCTTATACCGGTCGGGACGATCGCTGCAGTTTTTGAACAGATGAACCGAGCTCAAGCTGATTTTGGCCTTGTCCCCCTAGAAAATTCGACCGATGGTCGGGTCGTTGATACTTTGGACATGTTTTCACGCCTACCTGCAAAAATTTGTGCCGAAGTTCAGCTGAAAATCCAACACCACCTTTTGGGAAAATGTTCCCAAGCCGAGATCCAGGAAGTCTACAGTAAACCCCAGGCACTCTCCCAATGTCGTGGCTGGTTGAGCAAACACCTCCCGATGGCCCGCCTTATCGAGATTAGCAGCACAGCGGCTGCGGCTCAGCTGGCTGCCGAAAAAAAGGGGGCAGCAGCGATTGCCAGTCACCAGGCCGGCCTATGTTACAACCTTGACATTATAACAAACAACATCGAAGATAACCCCGAGAACAAAACCCGCTTTGCCGTCATTTGTAGCGAAATCCAATTAGGTAAAAAGACAAAACACGACATTACCTCTCTTATGCTTGAAATCCCACACACGCCAGGAGCACTCGCTGACATCACGTCGATTTTTAAGAGGAACAAACTTAACCTTACATGGATTGAATCGTTCCCCAAAGTCGGGACTGATAGCGAATACCGGTTTTTTATTGAAATCGAAGGCCATCTCAAAGAGATGAAAGTCAAACGAACTCTTGAAAGTCTGCAGAAGAAAGCCCATCGCTTGGAAATTCTGGGAACTTATCAACGGGCTGAGGCAGTTTAGCGATACATTTTAAAAGTCTGGTGATCTTTATAGTTCTCGGTTTTCTCACGCGTAAAAGAATCTTTTTGAAAAAGTCAGATAATTCGTTGACTTTTGTTTGTGAAATCTATACGATCGGATCTGTGGTTATCTTTTTGAATGGCTGGAGGCGGCTGCGTGTTAGGATCAAAACGATAACCAATATAGGAACAGACATTATTTATATACTAGAGAAGTGGCTATCTCTTCCGGGAAGTGCGTTCATGCGTTTCGCTTCAGTCAATGGTGTGCGCGGGTATGTTGCCCAGGCACTCTTTTGTTTTTTGACAAAGGTGTCTCGGATAGCACCTTGTGCCTTTGCCCCTCGTAAAAAGACAGTTTTTTCAACGAGATTCCGGCCCGATCAACCACTTGCCTGTTATTCTTCCGGTTACCGGATGTGTTGTCAGATTGTGTTGCTCAGGCTTGGTATACCATTTATTCATATACCGTTTATTCTTTTCACCTCTACGGGCCTTTTAACCTCGTCGCTGATTCTTCTTGCTGTTTTATCGCCTCTTTTTAGTACCGCGAATGCTTCCTCGCCAATCCCTTGCCCACCCTTGCCCTTATCGTCCGGTACCCCTTTGGATTCTGGCCAACCTAGAAGTGATTCGCTTCTTGAGAGTGGGATCAAGTTTATTGAGTACGCAGCTGCTAACCCTGGTGAAGTCGACAAGAACATTCTTGAACATATGACAGCCGGTGGCAAATCAACGATGGCATTGGCAATCTATAAAAGTGGTCTTCGCCCTAAAAACAATCCCGTTATCGAAGAAGCATTCCTTTCATGCCAGGAACTTTGCCTCATGACAGATGAAGAGATTGCAGAAGTCGCCGATCTTTATGCGATTGGAATGGCAATTACCTTCTTGGCCGAGGTGAAACCTGTTGAAGGAGCAGCAGAAGTTGAAAAGTTGTTAAGAATTCTCAAGTCCCGACAACGGGCCCATGGTGGATTTGAAGGGTTCGGAAATTTTAAAATAGACAACAACGACGAAGGGGAAACTTACGTTACCGATGCCCACTCGGCTCAGCGGCAATATTCAGGGAGCAAAGACCCTGCTAAGTTAGGGCACACTCCGATGACGCAATACGGAATCCTTGCCTTGTGGACAGCAAAGCGGGCAGGTTTTGAGGTCGATGACCAAATGATGGTGGACGCCTGCAACTGGCTTATCCAAACTCAAGATCCGTCGGGGGGCTGGGGTTATAAAGGTGTCGATCCGGGTGCAAATCACGAACGAATACAGCAATACGGTGTTTCTCGTTTTACCTCTTCAGCTGGTGCTGGGAGTCTCTACATTTGTGCCGATTACTTTGGTTTTATCAAACGTCCAGAGGTTACTCAGCGAAGCGATCTTCCCCTTGGGATGAAGAAAATTACAACGAAAACGATGTTGCGACAGAAGCCGGCCTTTAAAGAAATTGATCCCGTCAAACTTCAAAAAGCAATCAACGATGCCAACGGATGGTTTGACAAAAGCTTTGCATCCACCAATGACGTCCGTAATGACAAAGGGGGGCGACGGTGGACTTACTCATATTTCTATTCGTTAGAACGTTATCAAAGCTTTCGCGAACTTGCCGAGGGCAAAAGGGCAACCGGCACCACTTGGTATACAAAAGGTGCCTCTTACCTTGCAGATAATCAACGCAAAAACGGCAGCTGGCTTGGGGGGCGTGGTGTTTCTATCGACAGCGCTTTTGCTATCCTGTTTCTGTCACGTGGAATGCAACAATCACTCTATCTCGAAGGTTTTGGCTCTGGCCGTCTCATCGGTGGCCGTGGGCTACCTACCGCTGTTAAAATCAATTTCCCCAAAGACAAGACCCTCCCCAAAACAATCTCTACCGATGAGCAGATCGAAATATTTCTGAATTCCCTAAAGACCGGTGATGGAGAAATAGAAAAACTGATTGATCAGCTAAAGAGAGAGTTCCAGCTCTCACAAAACAAAACTATTCGCAAGTATCAATTGACGAAATTACATGAACTTCTCTACCATGACCACTTTCAAATACGCCGATTTGTAGTAAATCAGCTGAACGGCCAACGGGACTATGATAACATACCTCCTTTGATTTATGCTCTCGGCGACCCCGACCAACAGGTTGTTGAAAAAGCAAGAACGGGCCTGCGATTTATAAGCCGAAAACTTGAAGGATTCCCACTACCAAGAGAGTTGTCCTCTAAAAATGGGCAAGAGGCATCTCCCCCCCTTACTGCCAAGGAGAAAAAAGAGTTACAAAAAATGTGGCGAAAGTGGTACCAAACATTTCGATTAAAAACCAAACCATAGCGATACTATTTGTTGTATCTTCCTTCCTTCTCTTCTGATTTACTCTTCTCCTTCGAAACAAAACAACTTGGACACTCTACCCGAACTAAAGCCGAACGCCTTTAACCGAGTCGCTAGCCTTTTGGCCGCGTTATTGGTCATGGTCGGCCTCGGAGTCACTTTAATATTCCTTGCATGGCTCACTGCAGATTTTCTTGACCGACAACAAATGGCCTCTGTTGAACTCCTGGAAGAGTACTCCAGTAGCAACAGTCAATCACAGGGAGTTGCCGACGAAATTGAAGACCCTGGTGTCGAGGAATTTGCAGAAGTCGAAACAGCTCAATTAAAAGAGACCGTTGAAGCTGTCACCGATATTCTTTCTTCCCAAGAGGCAGCTATTCGGGCACTTGATGGTTCAGCGGCTCTTCAGGGAACGGGGAAAGGTGAAGGCGACCATCGCCTTGCGGGCCCCGGTGGTGATGGAGACACAATTCCACGTTGGGACCGTTGGGAGTTACGGTTTGAACCGAGCAACATGACAGCCTACACAAAACAGCTCGATTACTTTGGCATTGAGCTTGCCGCGAATAGCCGCCAAGCGACCCTCTACTATGCTTCTCAATTTTCAACGACCAAGCAGTTACGCACCGTTGAGAGTCCGACCGAGGAGAGATTAAGGTTTATTTGGAAGGATGGCGAACTACGAAACGCCGATCGACAGCTCCTTAGACAGGCAGGCGTTCCATTGTTTACAGGCCAAATCCTTATGCAATTTTACCCTAAAAACACAGAAAATCTCCTCGCTCTAGCCGAGAACGAGCATTCAGGCGGTCGTCCTGTTAGTGAAATTCGCAAGACAGTTTTTGGTGTTGAAGAGACCTCTTCGGGCTACAGATTTATCGTTTTAGAACAGCTCTATCGCTGATTCCTTTTTTCTTTTTACCACGACTACCTTAACGAGTTTGAGCAACATGGAAATTTCAAGTGTTTTCGAGATTGTCGCATACGCGATCTACGGTGTACTAGGGGTTATTGCTTTATGGGGGCTCTACTCGGTCGCTATGGCCTGGATGAGGATTAACGAAAAGCGGTTCTCAACCGAAGCGTTACAAACCGAGTTTTTACAAACGATCGAACCCAAACTGCAAAATGGAAAATATGAAGAGGTTCTCTCTCTACTCGAAGATGATCCACGAGCATTATCTCAGCTGATTTTTCTCGCCGTGATGAATCGAAAAAGTGGCTACGCCGCAACGCGGCAACTCGTCCTCGATCGGTTTCAGCGAGATATACTAGCCGATCTCGAGTACCGGCTTAGCTGGGTAAATACTGTCATTAAAAGTGCACCAATGGTCGGCCTATTAGGAACTGTTATCGGCATGATGGGTGCTTTTGGAAAACTGGCTGCCTCAGAAAGTGTTGAAGCTTCGCAACTTTCAGAAGATATCATGGTCGCTCTTATCACGACTGCTTGTGGTTTGGCAATTGCCATTCCACTTGTGTTGTGTGTAACAACAATCAATGGTGGTATTGGAAAATTAGAAGATTACGTCGCTAGTGGTTTAACACGATTCTTTAACATCTTTCGAGAATCACTCAGCCGATAAAGCTCCCCGTTTATGAAAATGACCAGACGCTACTGAACAATAAGAAAAAAATGTCCAAGCCTATTCCAGTTGATATTGAATCCGATCAAATCGAGCTTGTCCGTAAGAAACATCGGGAAGATGCCGAAATGGACATTACACCAATGATCGATATTACCTTCCTTCTACTTATTTTTTTTCTTGTCGCAACAAAAATGGAGACCCAGGCGCAGGTTCAGCTTCCTCTGGCCGAACATGGTAAAGCAGCGTCGGAAAAAAATTCGATTATCTTAGCGATCACTTCCGAAAATGGTCAAACTAAAGTCCTTCCCCATCCACCGACAGAGGTTTTTCCTGTTGAAGATATCCTTGCCCAAGAGGCAGCTATTGCCGATTATGTCGCTCAACAAATGAACAGAACCCCACGGCCCAAGTTCCTTATGCTCAAGGTCGATAAAGATGTCGAATCGGGTGAGGTCGACCGAGTCTCTCGCGTAGCGACCCAAGAGGAGAGTCTTCCTCTCCAACTCGCAGTCAAGGAGGAGAGACAACAATGACCCCTCTGTTATTTGTCTGCCCTGTTTGTCAACAAGAACTCTCGGCAAAGTTAGATCTTGAAGGGACATATGTTAATTGTCCCAGCTGTGAGACACAACTAGTCGTTCCTACCCTTGAAATGGTCGATGAGAGTCCCCGGCCACCCATTGCTCAAACAGCCCCTCTACAATTGGGATTAAAAAGAAAATCGGGCGAAGCCGAAATGGACATGACCCCCATGGTCGATGTCACCTTTCTCTTGTTGATCTTTTTTATGGTTACCGCCGTTTTAGCACCACAAATGTCGATGCAGGTTCCTCCACCTAGCCCCGAGTCTCCTAGTACGCAGACGAAAGAAATCGACTTTGAAGATGATCCTGACTCGATCACTGTCTATATTGACCCTTTTAATACGTACCAAGTCATCATGGGAGGCGAAGCGCCTGTTGAGGCTGCCAGCAAACAAGAGCTTCTCATTCGAATTCGCGAAGGCAAAAATGAATACGAAGCAAAAAAGTTAATCGTCATTGCTCATATTAAATCTAAATACCAATACCTTATAACGGCGTTGGATGCAGGCCATCGCACCCAAATAGAACAAATTTTCTTTCAAACAACGGCCGAGGAAGACGGCTTTTAGTCTTTGCTCCTTTAACTTCAATTTTTTGACATTATTTGAAACTCCTCCAAGAAAACCATGTCTACCGATAAACTCCTACAACACATTCAAGACCAAGGATTGCTTCCGACCGAAGTTCTCGAGAAGTTACGACAAAAAATTAAGGGTTCACAAACGACAATCTCGGCACGTTCAGTTATCAAAACACTCGTTGTCAACGGACACCTTACCGAATTTCAAGGAGATAAGTTACGTGATAAATTTGGATTAAAAAAATCTCCCAAAGACAAAATCGCAGAGCCTAGCTCAGAGCAAAGGCCGATACAAAATGGTGACCAGCGTTGGGAAGAGGGACCCGAGAGAGCTTCTACAAAAAAAGGATTACAAGAACTCCCCAACGACCCTCTTACAGACTCTCCTCCTCTTGAATCTCAGACAAGCGTAGGGGATGAACTTGATCCATTCGCCTCTTCTGGCTCTATACAACCGTCGACACTTACCGGCTCGTCTCTCTTTAAAAAGAAAAGAAAAAACCAGTGGGACTCTCCTTTTCTACTTATTGGAAGTGGTTCCCTTGGCGCCTTGGTCATCTTGGGCGTTATCTTTTATTCCCTCTGGTTCGGTGGCTCCGCAGAAAAAGTATGGAAAGAGGCCGAACAACACTACGACGATCAAGCTTATTCGCATGCGATCGGCAGTTATGAACATTTCATTGAAAACTATTCTCAAGATGAGAAACTCAGCCTTGCACGTGTCAAAATTGCTCTCGCGAAACTTCGAAACGAAGTTACAAGCAAAAAGGATTTTGGCCAAGCGCTACTTATTGCCCAAACAGAACTCCCTAAAGTTGGTGAAGAAGAGGCCTTTCCACTGGCACGTGACGAACTCACAGCAATTCTTCCACAAATCGCAAAACATTTTGCAACGGCCGCAAGGAACCAGACTGACAATCTCACCGAGAGCAAACGTCTAGTCGACCTCGCCGAAGATTCTATGGAATTAGTCGAAACAAGCAACTATATCCCAACGGCAAAAAGAAAGACCCAACTCCATATTTTTGAAGAAATACAGAACGAAATTCAAATTGCCAAGCGGGAGATTTCTCGTAAACAGACGTTGGTAACGACTCTTGAAAAAATGGAGGCAACAGTTAACGGAGAGGAACCTCTTAAAGCCTACCTTCTTCGTCGTGACCTCTTGCGTCAATATCCTGAGCTTCGATCAAACCCAAAGCTAGAGGCAACGACCCTTAACGTTTCAAAAAGTTTTTCCCAATACGTAAAATCAACCGATCAGAAGCTCTTCGCCGAGGAAACGTCCGAGGAGATTCCCTCTCAAGAGATCCCTCTCTATACCACAACTGGTGAATCAGCACCCACAATCGCTGGCCAGCTTGCTCACTTTGTTGCTGAAGGGGTTCTTTATGGAATCGACCTTGCCGATGGAGAAATCCGCTGGCATCGATATGTTGGTAAAGAGAGTGATCTCGTTACAGAGGACTACCTTCTACCACTCCATAGAGGCGACCAAGCAGACCTTCTTTTTAGCAATCCTAAAACGCAGACCCTCTCCCTCCTTTCAGCAACAACAGGAAAGACTCACTGGACCCATACGATAAGCGAAACAATCTCGTCCCCTACCCTTTTTGGCAACGAAGTCTACCTAACCTCGGGTAAAAACCTCTTACAAATTGATCTCTCAACAGGTCACTCGGGTCATCAAATTCTCTTTCCTCAAGAACTGGCCTCGGCCACGGCTGTGACAACCGATGGGCAGTTTATGGCCCAACTTGGTAACCATGAAAACCTTTACCTTCTTAATCGGCAGAACCGAGATTGCCTTGAAACCTACTATCTTGGTCACTCATCTGCAAGTATCCAAACCAAACCCATTTTCATTGATAATCAACTTTTTGTCTTCGAAAACATCGACATCGATAATTCAATTTTACATATCCTTACCATCGAGAAAAAGGAAACAACATCGGAAGAAGAAGGGCAGGAACCGATCACTACCTATATTCATCCGACTCAACCACCGATCCATCTTCGCGGTCAAGTTGTACTCCCTCCAAACCGGTTTGGCTCCCGGCTTCTTGTCAGTACAACCGCGGGGGAAATCCTTGTCCTTGAAGTTCATTCGCAAGAACAAAAGCCGATTTCGATTATCGCTAAATACTCGGGTAAAGGAGAGAGCCATCAACAAACACTCGTTTATTCCTATGGACAAGGGAACCAGCTTTTCCTCGCCGATACCCAACTCGCCTCGTACCGCATTTCAGCGACCGACCAGCAGATCAAGCAGAATCAGGTAAAGTACGACAACCAGCTTTTCCTATCGAACCCTCGTCGTTTTAAGGACTACCTATTCCATGTTCGCCGCAATAAAAATGGCGAGGTTATTGTAACTCTTGAGAAAGAAGAAGGGCTTAAGCTCTCTCCTATCTGGGAGACAACTCTCTCCCATTCGATCGAATCACTTCACCTTCAACAAGACGAAAACCTTCTTGCCATTACCAATCGTGGCCTTCCTATTCAATTCGCCAAGGCTCATAAATGGCCAACTTTGCCGAGCTCGCAAAAAATCATTGAGCTCTCGTCAATAGATATCCAAAAGCTTCTCAGTTATTATCCACCTCTAAGTGTTGCAGCAAGCAGTGGCCTCCTTTCTGCCACTAAAAGCCACGCTACAGACTACTCTCTTTTTCTTCATCATGGAATTGCCTTGCCACCTCGGTTGGCAACCTTTGTATCAGATCGTGGCCTTCTCATCCCTCATCGAAATGGACAAGTCCAGTTCCACCCTTTTGAAAAAAGTGAGAAAAAAGTCTATCCGTTCCAGCCTTCGCAAACTCCAAGGTTTCCTTCGAGTTGGCTCTCATGGACCCAGCTTTCCGAACAATGCCGATTTGCCATTTCTGATTCGAATAATCGCCTTTTTATCGTCGGGCCTAAAACTCTCCCTGAACCTCATTTAGCCATATTGCAAGAAAAAGAATATGGCAGCTCACTTTCCAGACTCACAATATTTCAAGACAGGCTCCTCGCCCTCTCAGAAGGCCCTTTTTCTCAAGAGCTTTTTGAAATCAATCCCAGTACCCTGGAAATCGAGGAACGGCTTCCCCTTTCCGCCCCTATCGTTTGGGGCCCCCTCATCGTCGAGGACGAGTATCTCCTTCTTACCCAAGATAACAAGCTCCAATGTTATCAAAAAAACCTAAACCTAAAGTGGGATCTTCCTTCAATCCGTTCTGGAAAAATTTTTCTCCTTCAAGCAGACCCTGGCCTTATCTTCGTGGCACTTGTGAGAGGTGATCTTTTAAAGATTGATCGAGTAACAGGAGAGCATATAGCAACCCACTCCCTTAATCGGATGCTCTCATGCCCCCCTTTAGTAACTGATAATTCAATGTACGTTGCAACGACCTCAGGGACGATTCTAAAGCTACCATTACCCAATACATTTTTTTAACACCTACAACTATCGCCCCCTTTGACCTATTTTTTTTAGTGACTCTATTGCTCTTTCTACTTCTTGGCAAGCTCCTTCTCTTATGAACCTACTATTGAGAAATTTGAAGTGTTCTACGCGGTGGACGGCTTCTACTTTGTCCCCTCTTTGGTTTGCGATTTGTCTTCTCTCTGTATGTCCGGGTAAAACACACCTCTATGCACAAAAAGGGGAGCAAGAGATTCTACAGAGTGAACGCAAGCCACTTTATCAACATGAACCGTTTGACAGGCTCGTTTTAAAAGATGGAACCGGTCAAATCAACATTGATATTTTTCCATTGAGTCTGGACCAACGAAAATCTCGAATGCCAACACTCCTCGTTAAACGTCTCGAAGACCCCGAAAATGAATACGAAATTCAGCGAAGTGTTATTATCAAGATTGAACACTTTGAAAACATCCTTCTCAATGAGGCGGTCCGTCTGACGAATAAAGATGATCTAGATCAGGCGTTCTCCTATTTCAACCTTCTCTACACAACCTATCCGAAGACGATAGGATTGGAAAAAGCACGTCAACATTACCTTTATCGTTCGATTCATCTTGCTGTTGAAAACGAACAATACCTAGAGGCTTTCTCTCTTACTGAAGAATTACGACAACACAATCCAAATTATACAAATGAGTCCTTTACCCTTTCCGGAGCAATTGTTTCCCTTTCACAGCGGCATTTTCAGACCCTCCTCTCACAAAAGGAGTATCTACAAGCCAAGCGGTTTTATGATTATACCAAAGAAAAGTACCCTATAGAGCTCAATCAAGCTCACAAGGAATGGGAAAAAGTGTTAGTCGCTCAAGCGGACGCAATCCACACCGCAGCAGAAAAACTCTATAACGAGGGTCAATTCAACGAGGCGTCGATTCGAATTAATGAAGCTATCTCTCTTTGGCCAGAGTTGGAATCTGCCCAAACATTAGCCGGACAAATTATTAAAAAATTCCCTCTTGTCCTTGTCGGGACAACACAAAACACAGCCTCTACCGAAGTAGACCTCAGGGCCCTTGGCGATATCCATTGGCAAAGTCGACAAAAGCTACGGCTCCTCAATCGCGACCTTATTGAACTACGGAAACCTGGGCTTGAAACTGGTGTTTATCAAAGTCCTGTTGGGACCTTTACCCATAACCCGGCTAAAACAGATTTCAGCCTTTCTTTAAACCCTAAAATAGCCAACCAGCTCTTGTTAACTGGCTATGAACTTAGCAACCTTCTTCCTAAACACAAAGAGCTTGCTAGCTACTTCGACTCGTATGTTACCTCAATTGGTGTCGACGATATTTTCGAAACATCACTTACCTTCCGCCATAAAAACTTTGTGCCTCATGCTTTGCTAGGAGTTGCTCTAAAAGAGTTCTGCCAAAATAAAAACGGACTAAAGCCTTATTTCTGGAAAGTCCTAAGTCACTCTAAAAATGAATTCCACCTTAATCCTGACTATCTATGGTCGAGTTCAAACCAACCAAAGCAAATTGTCGAACTCCAATACCAAACGAGCCAGGAGGCGACCGAGTCACTACTACTGGGACAGGTCGATGCAACGCTAAGGGTCCATCCACCTCTATTGGAAAAACTTCAAACAAATGAGAAATTCATTGTCGGCCGTTATGCTTTCCCTACCGTTCACCTCCTGTTACCCAATCTGCAAAAAAAGGAACTAGCGAACTATCATATCCGCAATGCTATTACTTTGGCTATTTCTCGTAAGCAAATTCTCTACGACCACCTGGAATACCTCCCCCCTTCCGAAGGTTCACCAGAGTTTGGAACGACTCTTCTTTCGGGCCCTTTCCCTAAAGGGATGTCAGAAGATAGCCCCCACGGCTACGCCTATGACGATCAAATCGCTCCGCGAAACTATGACCTAAAAATGGCATTTCTTATGCGTAATATTGGCGAGAAGACTTTAGAGCTTTCAGATCCCAATAAGATTGTTCGCAAAAAAATCATCCTTGCTGCTCCACAATCAGAGGTTGCTCAAAAGGCGTGTTCACTCATTAAAAACCAGCTCAACACAGTCGGTTTCGATTGTCAAATTTTGACTTATACAGGCGATCCTTTCGAAAACCGAAGCCGCTGGGATCTTCTTTATGTCGAACTTCCAATGTGGGAACCTTATGCCGAAGCAGCCCCTCTCCTGTCACAAGATGGCATGCTAAGATGCCAAGACAGTTATCTCAATCAGTTATTGGAAGAGCTTGTCAAGGCGAAGACTTGGAGGCAAGCAAGCCATCGACTCAAACAGATTCACCGTACCGTCCATGACAATTGTTATGTTATCCCACTGTGGCAAACCTATGAATACTATGCCCATGGTGATCATCTTCATGGCATTTCCCCTCAAACGATCCATTTCTATCAATCAGTCGAACAATGGACGATTCACTCCAAAAACCTCAGTCCACTAGATGAAACTAGATAATGAACTTTCAAACGTTTTCCATTAATACTAGACCGAACTATCGCCAAAAGCGAAACCGATCCGTTTTCTTAACGACACTCTTTTTGTTGACAGTCACCTCGGTACCGACCTCTCTCAAGGCACAACAACCTTGGGAATATTCGCCCTACAATATCTACCTCCTTGATAGTTGGGGTGTCGATCTCCCTGTCGGAGAACAAACTAAAGAGGCGATTCGGGAAAATTTTCTCAAACAGTGCATAAACACTGGTGGCCCTCTATGGGAGGTTCAATCGCAAAAACTCTCACCTGCCGAAACGTTCCATATTTACAACTGGGAAAATACTAAATCACCAACTTTGAAAGAGCAAGAAGCCCTACAAGGAATTTCGCAAAAGTATCCTCTTTCAGACAAACTTTTTTTTATCCATATCGAGTATAACAAGCCGATCTGGAAAATCTCTTTACGTGAACTCGATTGTCATACCTATCGGTTTTCTTTGGTAGAACAACAAGAGCTTGTTCACACCTCTCTTATTGCAACGGCCGTAACACGTCTTGTGAAGGAGAGCTTCAGCCCCCTTGCGAAAATCGATGACTACAAGAACAAATCAGCGACCCTCACATTCAAAGGAATCGGCCTTATTACTGAAGAGACACATTTTGCCCTTCCACCAACCGGCAGCCTCTTGACAGCAACTATCCGAAAAAACAACCGACAAGGCACCCTACAACCACGTGGCCTCTACCAAGTACCTTGGACTTACCTGCAAGTAACAAAACAGAACCAGCATAAAACAGACTCCCTTGTCGTCTCCTCGGCAGGACGCCCGTTAGGCAGCCGTGCTAACCGACGAACACAAAAACTGGCCCAATTTCTGAAACCACAAACAAAAAAGGTTTTACTTTCACTACGCTCGACCTATTCTCCGGAAACACCTCTGGTCGGATATCACCTCTACCGGGTGGGCGCCGAAGGAATACCGAACGAATTCATCGGAGCGACCGATTCGCAAGGTCAAATACGACTACCGACAACCCCAGATACCCCCCTCGACCTTTACTATATAAAGCACGGAGCGATCCATCTTGCCAAAATCCCTGTCGCGGCTGGTAGCCCCGACCTTCAACAAGTTCTTCTCGTCGACGATGCTCAACGTCTTGCTGCAGAAGGGTTTCTTCATTCGTTACACAACAAGCTCATTGAAACGATTGCCCATAGAGAACTTCTGGCAAGCCAGATTCGCCATGCAACTGAACAAAAGCAGAAGGAGCTAGCTTACCAACTGCTGGAAAAGCTCGAGAACCTTCCATCTAAAAACGATTTCATACGGACTTTACGAGAAAGGCAGATCGAGCTCAATTCAAACCTCCTTGATCTACCCGAGGAAACAGCTCAGAAGCTTCGCCCAAAAATTCTCACGATGTTTGAGCACACTCGTCAAGAAATTAACGACCGTCTTACCCTGGAAACACTCACACAAGCACAAAAATTAGTCGCTAGCCTAAAAGATCCAAATTAAATCGGATTCGACCTCTCAGTGAGGAAAATTATCCTCTTGCAAAAAGCAAGGGGTGGTGTTACATTTTTAGGCTTAGGTCTATAGGATTGCCAGCGTAGCTTCAATTGGCAGAGCGTCGCACTCGTAATGCGGATGTTGTGGGTTCGATTCCCACCGCTGGCTCTCTCCGTATGCTCTATCCTCTCTCTGTCAATCTTTTCTTATTGAAAAGAAGGCACACTTACTCGTAATCGCAGGATTAAGTCAAGATCATGATGCCAGGATTGAATTCTGAAGTCTCCGAAATTGTCCTTTCAAATGCTTCTTTCGGACCACAGGAAATCAGTAAATTAGCCTCGGCGATTTCTGAAGACTATACCCGCTATAGCCTCTTTCGAGATGCGGTCTCTGAACTGGAAACCGACGAAAAACCGACCCCCGCAACAGCAGTTCGACTAGGGGTCTGCTACTATCTATTAGGGAATTACAAAACTGCCCGTGAAACTCTCGAGAATGCCGACGGTGGTGCTTTGGCACAGTTTTACCTTGGAAAAATCTCTTTTTCACGGGGTGAATACGAGGAGGCAATCCAATGCTACCAAGCAGCCCAAACGGCAGGTTATTCGGCTGATGAGATTACCTTGGCAACTGCAGAAGCAAAGCGATATTTAGGTGAACCGGAGGAGTCTCTCCGCCTTCTTGACCAGCTTTTTGGACCGATTGAGCAGACATCTGAATACCTTTATCAACGTGGGGCAACCGTCTCGGCCCTTGGCGGAAATCTCAGCGAAGTCGTCGCACTCTACGAGCGAGCAATTGAATCCAATGGCTCACATGCAGGCGCTCTTTTCGGCTTGGCACTGGAAAATGATCGTAGAGGGAACGATGTCAAAGCACTTGAACTCTATGAGCGAGCGACCTCTATTTTCCCGACTCATGTCGGTTCTCTTTTGAATCTTGGCCTTCTCTACGAAGACAAAGATGACTACCACAAGGCGCAACGATGTTACGAGAGAATTTTGGATATTTTTCCGACCCACTCTCGTGCCCTTTTGTATATGAAAGATACTGTCGCCTCCAAAGATATGTTCTATGACGAAGAGGCCCAGAAACAACGTGATCGCCTTGCCCAGGTATTGAGCATTCCGGTCTCTGATTTTGAACTATCTGTACGTAGTCGAAATTGCCTTGTTAAAATGGGGATCATCACCCTTGGTGATCTGACCCGAACGACCGAAATGGAGCTTCTGGCGAGTAAAAACTTTGGAGAGACCTCCCTAATCGAAATTCGGGATATCCTCTCTTCCAAAAATCTCACTCTCGGCCAATTTGTCCATGAAAAGCATGCCGAAGACTCGGGTGCCGAAATGGAAGAAATGTCGCCTGCCGAGCGTGAGTTGCTTGAGCAACCAATTGCTGAGCTAAAACTTTCGGTACGTGCTCGAAAATGTATGGCTCGAATTGGAATTACAACGATTGGTGAATTGACGCGGCGAACAGGTGACGATCTTCTTGAGTGTAAAAACTTTGGCGTAACGAGCCTTGTGGAAGTCCGTGAAAAACTGACCGTTTTGAACCTTAAACTCCGAAATGACTAGGCTTAAAACGTAGGTCAACGCCCAGCCATCAGTTGTCAATATATGTTAACGAGCCCGTCTTCTTCTGGCTCGTTAAATTTTGGGCCTTTGTACAATTCGTAATCTACAGGCCGTTTTCTCTTTCCACTGAGCGCTTAACAGCAAGAGTACCTCCTCTCTCTTTACAGCCCCCTTTTTGAAACTCTGGGTACCACGATGTCGACCTCTTTCTCTTTCGCTGTTAAAACGACTTCGGGGCGTGCACGACGTTCCCGCTTGGAAACGTCCAGAGGAGCTGTCGAGTTACCAACGTTTATGCCTGTTGGAACCTTAGGATCAGTTAAGGGCGTTACCCCTGAGCAGCTCCAGGAGACAGGTTCGACGATTATGTTGGCAAACACCTACCACTTGGCATTACGACCAGGTGAAGAAGTCGTTAACCGACTTGGTGGCCTTCATCAGTTTTCCGGATGGAATGGCCCAATTCTAACCGATAGTGGCGGTTTTCAACTCTTTAGCTTAGCCCAACTTATTAAAGTCAACGACAAAGGTGCGACTTTTCGCTCCCATATTGATGGTCAAAAATTTGAGCTGAGCCCTGAACGGGCTCTCGAAATACAGCGAGTTTTAGGGAGCGATATCGCTATGGTTCTCGACCATTTGGTTGCCTTACCGAGTGAACCAGAGGTTATTCGAGATGCCCTTGAGCGGACGATTCTATGGGCACGCCGTTCACGAGAAACTACCTCTCAAAATGGACAGGTCCAATTTGCAATCATCCAGGGCGGACTCGACAAAAATCTCCGCATCGAGTGTACCGAGCGACTCGCTGAGCTCGATTTTCCCGGTTACGCCATTGGTGGCCTAAGTGTTGGCG
>JALCBQ010000045.1 GCA_028066335.1 Pirellulaceae bacterium | reverse complement strand
GCGTTTCCAATGTCAAAATGTTCCTTTGCGACTTTAAGAAGGTCTTGATCTTCTTCGATCGCCTCCATTTTCTTTGCCCGTAGTTTTTCTTCTGCTTTCATGTCGCTTAACTTAGCGGCAAGTTGGCGTAACTCTTTCTGGCGCTTTTTCTCTTCCTTGCCTTCAGCCGGAAGGCGGTTCTCTTTCTCACGGAGCAACTCTTCTTGACGCTTGACTTCTGCACTGAACCTTTCTCGATCATCTTTTAGGTTCCAATACTCAATCAAAAGGTTTACTTTGCGGTAAAGGCGGGTCAGCTCCCGGACAGGATCTTTGCGATACGCCCCTTGATCGACGAAATGTTTGTACCCATAGATAATCATTCCGAACTGAGTCCCCCAGTCGCCCAGATGGTTGTCAGTAATGACGGCATGACCCAAAAAGCGGAGGATTCGAGCGAGGGCGTCGCCTATTACAGTCGAGCGTATATGGCCAACATGCATCGGCTTGGCGACATTTGGAGAAGAGAAGTCGACGACATACTTTCGCCTTTCTTTTACCTCGACGACCCCTGCTTTGCGTCCTTTGATCGCCTCCTGAAGGCGTGCCACCAGGTAATCATTTTTTAACCGAATATTGATAAACCCTGGCCCTGCAATTTCGAGTGAGTCGGTAATTTCACTCAATGAAGTTTCGCCAAGGTGGTCGACGATTTTCTGGGCGAGGTCGCGAGGATTTTTGCCTAGCTGCTTGGCTAAAGGCATAGCACAGTTCGCCTGGTAATCTCCAAAGCGAGAGTCTTGCGTAGGGCGGATCATTTCAAGAAGTGGCTCAACCTTGACCTCTGTTGTCAAGTTTTTTTCGGGCTCTTCCCTGGAGAGAGCTTCTACCAATAGACTCAGAGACTCGGCAAAAGAGTGGCGTAATTCAGTGAGAATAGACATGGAGTATACGTTTACCTTGCAATATAAAAACTGTTCGTTGTCAACACGTAATGTCTGCCAAGAAAAAGGGGAGAGGGGGAGACTAAACTGGCTGCGGACACCCTTCCTCCTTCGGACCGAACTCGTTCCCTTGAATACCTATCGTCGTTACTGGCTACTTTTTTGTTGAGCACCGTAACGTTGCCCTTCGGGAACAACCCCTGTCAAATCAACGTGGGAGGCCGTTGCCCATAAATTTTCCAGTTGATAAAACTCACGAAGATCTTCTTCAAAAATATGAATGATAATACTTCCGTAGTCGAGTAAAATCCAACGACTCTCACGGTACCCTTCGATACCTAGTCGCTTATCACCGAGATCGTCTTCGAGAACGTGGTCGATCTCTTCACTGATTGCATGAAGCTGCTTCCGACTCGTACCGGTAATAATTACAAAATAGTCAAAGAGGCAGGTCTGCCCCTGCATGTCTAAGACCAGAATTTCCCGTCCACGATTTTCCGCAGCTGTCTCGGCAGCGGCGAGGGCCAATTTTAAACTGCGCTCTTGAGTGGTCAATTCTTTGCCAACCTCTTTTTCCTTTTCACTCACCAAATAGACCTCTTTAAAAGTAAATCCCAGGAATAGCAAAATCTATTTTCACCGTTTATTTTAGAGGTTTATTCTAGTTCGTTGGTCGCTATCTGCTAAGTAGTCCCCTCTAATTTTCATGAAAGAAAATAGGAAGCGCCCCCTTTTCAATACCCCTTTGCTACACCATTTCCTCTCCTGGACACCCCCACTCTGGAAATAGACGCACCTTTTAGGCCTTGCGCCTTTGAGCCTCTGTGTCCAAATGGGAATGAGATATTTCGCACACTCCAAGCCGCGAACAAGAGTTGGCCAGTTCAATCGACCGTTCACTCAACACAAACTAACGCAGATCCAACCCGTGTTCGACGTATGCTTTCAAACACATCGCCATATGTGTCCAACCTGCGCAGTTGTCGTGCGAGCCTTTGAGACCAGTTGCGTCGGTCAGCCACCCCTGCTCGCTGATGCTAAGCATAGTCGACTCTTCACCCACGGGTTGGAATTCGAGGTAAACCTCGACTTTATACTCTTTTTCAGGGGTTTTTTGCCACTCTTTGGAATCGATTTGAAGGTGAATCAGCTCATTGGGAACGATCTCCTTAACGACGACAGGAAACTCGCCCCATTCTTGCCACGACCAAACAACACGGTCTCCCTTGGCCAGCGGACCACTGGTTCGATCAACAAAGTAGTTGCAGATTTTGTTTTCGTCCACAACGGCGTTAAAAACATCCGATACCAAACACTTAATTTTTATTTGAACGGTGTAGTTTCTTTTGCTCATCTTTTTGCTCCCCAAAATATGCAACCGGTAATATGTCACTCGATGAATACGTTCTATTTTTAGGACATACCAATGTCAAGCGACATGGCAGAAAATGTTGACAGAAAATGTTGGTGGAAAATCGGCCCTCTTTTTATCCAGGCTAATAACCTTGACTTATAATGAACCATTTGATGAAATGAGAAACGGCTACTTTTGCCCCCTCTTCTATCTCATAGACGACCGATGTTATGTAAGCATCCTTTTCTTGACAAATCACCCGAACTGCCAGAGATAAAAACGATTGGCAAACAAACTTTGCCAATCGTGTGTGAAAAATGGCTAATCGATGCCAGAAATGTTGTGATTCTTTTCAAAAATCGCGTCTAAATCGACATTTTTTCTAGCCCTATTGGGCTATCTATAGCATGCCTATGTTGGTATTTTTGACGACCTTGGTGCCCTCCTTGACTTTTAGAAGGTCGGTTGTAAGCTAAAGAAACCAGAACCCATTTAGAATATATATCGACCATTTTAGGCAAGGAATCAAGAATGTCCGACTGGCCAGAGGAGGGTACTAACGCCCCTTTATTTACCCTAGATACGAATCTGGGAAATAAAGCTTCCCTTAAAGAAGAAAGAGGGAACTGGGTCGTCCTCTACTTCTACCCGAAGGATAATACACCAGGGTGTACCAAAGAGGCCTGCGCCTTTCGTGATCGTATGGGCGCTTTTGAGGAGTTGGGGGCAAAGGTCTATGGTGTTAGCCCCGACGATGTAGATAGCCATAAATCCTTTTATAGTAAATACTTACTGAATTTCCCACTATTGGCGGACAAGGGGCACAAGGTCGCTGAAAAATATGGTGCCTGGCGTGAAAAAAACATGTATGGCAAGGTATCAATGGGTATCAAACGATCGACCTTTATCATTGATCCTGCTGGAAAAATTGCCAAAATATGGAAAGCAGTCCGGGTCGATGGGCATGAGCTCAAGGTATTAGAGGCCCTCCAAAAACTCGCCAAATAATCGGCATATCTTGTTATATAACTGACACTTAGAGCGATTTTCTCACCTAGAAAATCGCTCTCTTTTTTCGCAAAGGCTACGCAGACAATCCGGGAAACAGCGATTTCCCTCTCTCTAAGGAGTTGACAGATCCCGATCTGCCAAGTACAAATTGATACTTATTCTCAATAAAGGCCGCTAGCCACGACAACACCCTAGCCAGCTGGTCATCTACAACCCTTTTCTACAAAAGGGTTTATCTCACTAATTTGGACTAGGGGACCCTCATGTTGTATCAACTATCTGTACATAAATATTGGCCACTTGCTTTTGCAATCCTTCTTTTTTTATGCAGCTATAACCCTTTATCTGCTAACAACTTAATAGATTTTTCCACCGATCATCCAACCAGAAACGATCTTTCGGACAATCGTCAAGGTGAGCTTGAGGAGGGAGAGAAGGAGTTTTATTATCACTTTGACCATCAGTTGGGGACTTCGCTTGATCTTGTCATCATTGCTAATTCCCGTGAAGATGCCGACTTCTCCAAGGATACAATTTTACGTACTATTCGCTCTTTAGAGGCATCCCTGAGTACCTATAAAGAAGGCTCAGAAATCTCTCGCCTGAACGAAAATTGGGCAATTGCTGATCCTTCGACTGAACTTTACGAGGTATTATCGGCCTATTGCCAATGGCACAAGAAGAGTGGCGGGGCAGTTAATCTTTACACCGGTGAATTATCAAATATTTGGAAATCGGCAGAAAAGTCCCAAGTCATTCCAAGCCGTAACCTATTGCAACAAAAGGCACTAGAGGTTTCAGGGCAACCTATTTTGGTCGAGAAAGATCAGATTATTTTAAAGACATCAGGTTCCAGGTCACTCGACATCAATGCACTGGCAAAGGGTTATATATTAGACCAGATTGCCAACGACCTTAGAGAATATCTACCTCGAAGTACCAAGCCTGTGGCTGCCCCTGGCAATGTTGCTCCCCCCTCTTTAATGCCCACCACTGTTAGCGCCGTTTTAATCGACCTTGGTGGTGATATACGAGTCATTAATTTCACCAAAAATGGTCATGAGTGGATCATTCCTGTCGCTCACGGTCAGAAAACAGCCGAAAACGATCCTGCAATTACCGAGCTTCTTCTAAAGAATGGGGCCGTTGCAACCAGTGGTAATTATGCACGACATTACCAGATTGGAAATGAAACATTTTCGCACATTTTAAATCCTAACACAGGCTGGCCTGTCCAAACGACAGTTAGCGCTACGATTATAGCACCAACAGCTCTTGAGGCCGATGCCCTTGCAACGATCTGCTCGGTTCTGTCTCCTAAAGAGAGCCTTGCTCTTATTGAGTCACTCCCCAACGCAGCATGTTATCTTCAGAGTGAAGGTGGCCAGATATTTGTAAGCCCCTCTTGGGCGAAATACCATTTTTCAGAAAGCGTTCAAGAACCGATAGTGCCTCCTGTAGAATCGTTTCACAACTCTTCTTCGCAAGAGATCAGCTCTGCGGAACTCTCTCAAGTTGGCCCAAACTCATGGCCACAAAATTATGAGGTCGCTATTGAGCTAACCCTCCCCAAAATTGAGTCAACCTTCTATCGTAGACCTTATGTAATTTTGTGGGTTGAAGATAGCAACAAGAAATTAGTCCGGACAATTCTCGCATGGGGGCGTGAGGCAAAGTATCTCAAAGATATGCCCAAATGGTGGAAAGCGATCAACAAAAAACGGAGCTATTATCGCAAAAAAACAAGGGCAACACGGGGCCCTGGTTCCTACGACTTTGTCTGGGATGGCAAAGATGATCAAGGGAACATGATGCCCCAAGGGACTTACACATTTCATGTCGAGGTCTCTCGAGAACATGGTGGCTATATTAAACTCAAAGGGAAGCTCGATTGCCTAAAGAGCGAGGCGACCAAAGTCATTAGCCATCGGAATAGCCTTGAGGTCGACGACGTCCTCCTTCGTTTTGCCCCCAAAGTCGAAAAAACGAAGGACAAAAAGTAGTCCTGCCCTACTGTTGCTCATATTTTCTCTTCATTTCTATAAAGACCTTTAACGAATGGCCCTCCTTACAAAAGAGCGCAAGCGACTACTTTATTCGTGGTCGCGTACGCTCCATATTTACCTCTCAATGTTCAGCTTTTGGGTCCTTCTTTTTTTCGCAGTAACAGGGATAACCCTTAATCACCCTGACTGGCTCGCCAGTGAAGGGTCGGAGGAAGAATACATGAACACGTTCCCCGTAGCGAGCCATTTCCCACCAGAAGAGGTCGAAAAAGAACCCGACGAACAAAACCTAGACACTCTCGCAATTATTGCATTGTTAAAAAAAGAGTACCACGCCGTTGGGAATTGTCTCTCCCTCGATGCCTACGAAGACGAATGTATTGCGGTCTTCAAGCGGCCCGGGACAACGTGTACGGTAACGATCGATTTTGAAAGTGAAGAGGCCCACACACATGTTCTGAAAAAAGGGACGATCGCTATTATCAACGCACTTCATCAAGGGCGAGACAGTGGTGCCGTGTGGAAATGGGTCATTGATATTTCTGCGGCTCTTATGATTCTGGTCTCTATGACAGGACTTATTATCCTCTTTTCCTTACGCCGATCTCTCCGGAAAGGGCTTTGGACAATGACCATTGGCGGTCTTCTCTCCTACGGGCTTTACTACTTTTTTGTCCCCTGACGCAAAGGGTTCTAGCCAAAAACCGATTAAAGGTCTTTTGTCTTAATCCTTAAAACATCAAGCCATTGCAAACTCCGTTCAATGGGAAAATGGCTAAGGCCATTTTCCTCTTCACTCCGGAGAACAAAGCCTGCGAGATAAGGGGTTCCTACCGCCTCGAACCGCCCGGCAATCGTACACCATGGCGTTCCCTGGCCTAAGTTTCCGGGCAATGAGGCATATTGCTTGAATATTTCGGTAAAGCCACGTGTACTCAACTGCGCAGGCCAGTAGACGAGTTTGGGTTGGTGAAGATCCAAAACGTTGACAAGGCCGGGCAACAAATGGTCGACCATTTTACGCAGATCGGCTTCGTCGTTGGGAAGAGGACGATTTTTCCCCGAGGGGGCCAAAACCAAAACAGCAACTCGCACCGGAACATTATAGAATTCGAGCTGATAATTTGTCTTTGGAGGACCTTGCTGAGGTAACGCATGAAGATCCAAAGGCTCAAATTGAAACGACGACGCCTCTTCTCTCTTTCGATGAAAAAAGAGGAAGTAAACGAGAAGCCCGACCGACAAACAAACGCCCAAGCCACCTATAATCACAACGATTAGAATGGGGCTTACTACTCCCATAACCATCTCTTCTTCTGCAGTTTTCTCATAAACGATGCTCCCTTTTTGTGAGAACCTTATTCTACCGGCATCTTGGTAAAAGAAAACAACTTTCCTGGTAAGTTATGGTACCTCTCTGTGGTAGCTCCAGGGCTAAAGCCCCTTACTTATTGGAGCGTTGCCACCTCGACCGTTACCTTGTCAAGCCAAACATCACCGGTAGTACGTTGTTTAAACCACAAAGAAAATTCACCATCACCGGGAGCAAGACGATAAAAAGTAAAAGATCGCCACTCTCCCTGGGTCGACGAGATCGGATAGTCGAAAGAATCTCCGGTTATCGAATCCGTTATCGACAGAACCTTTCCCGGCATTGACGAGACGATTCGCACCGCCCCTGAAACTCTCAAAAGCTGCCCTTGCCGGACAACCAATGGAGCTGATTGAACGACTGCCGGCGACTCTTTACGAAAAATTTGCCCTACGGTCGAAAGATTTTGACCAGAAGAATTTATCACTTGTAAATGGAGCGCATAGTCTCCCTGAATGACCGGCTCGCTAGACAGCTCTATTGACGTTGTAGCCCCCGCCACTGGGACTTGGTACTGCTTCCAGCCTGTTCGAATCATATTGTCCAAATTTTCAAAATCACTTGCTGGAAGTAAATTGGTGCTCCAGCGACTTTGGCGGAGTCGATCGACGACTTGCCAGTGGTTGGGCAGGGTGGCAAACTGATTGCACCATGGACTCGACAAGGGGGAAGGAAGGGGAGCTACCGTCTCTTTCCAAAGACGATGCCGGATTTGGGAACAGAGGCGGATAACCTTTTGGGCCTCCTGTTCACTGTGGGTGTAGTCGTGGGTTATTAAAAGGTCTCTTCCTCTTTTGAGAAGGGCCTCTCCTTTTTGCAATTCCGTAGATAGCGAAAGAGTCGGATAGCGATCGGCGACTTTGGAGTAGACTTCTTTCGTTTCGACCAGAAGCTCTTCTGCAATGGCAACTGCCTGAGAAGCGTTGTGCGAGCGTTGCTTCTGAAGCTGGCGTTGAATGAAGTCGATTGCCAGCTGATTTTGGGAGACAAGTACCAAAGAAGTTTGGGCCGAATTTGTCGCCAGGTCAAGGCGCATACCACCTGTTACCCTTTGGTGACGCAAAGGGAGAAGCCCTGCGGGAGAGACGGCAAAGGCCTGATCCGATTCCGTCACACCCGGAACAATAATCTCGGCAGGGAGATCGGTCGCCTCGTGATAGACAAACTGCTCTTCAGAGAGCTTGGGCAAAGAAAGGATAAGTTTACCACGGTCATTTTGTAAGATTGTCACCTCCTGATGGTTTTGTGATGATGTCAAAGTGCTTGGCGCTTCACCACTTAATAACCAGGGGCGTAACAATTGCAGCTCGGCATTGATTTGGGCAAGGGCAAGGGCTCGAAATTGATCGGCCGGGTAGCCACTATCAAGGCGGGAGTGCGAAACGAAATAGTATCCGTCGACACCGGCACTAACCCCTGTCAAAACGGCCAGTCGAAGTTGTTGCGCCTCGACATGCCATTGTTGACTACTACGAAGATCGACAAGCCTGTTTTGCAATTTCAGAGTTGGCAAAGGTTCCGTGGCGATTGTCGCCCATAGGGGGGTCCCGATTTTAGCCTCCTGCCTGCAGGTCAATAATTTTTGCCGCGAATCTGAAAATGTTCTGGCCGTTCCAATGGCAAGCCCTTCGACCAAAAGAGCATCGGCCATACGACTTATTTTCCAAAAGTCGTCTTGGCTTTCTACAAGGAGGGGACGACTGTACGAATCGTTCTGTTTGACTCGCTCTAGTTGTGAGCGAAAGGCAGTCATCGAACTGGTGCCACCTTGTCGTGGTGCAACCAGTGTCCAAGCCAAAACTCTAGGATACTCGACTGCCAATTTTCCCTGAAGGAGAGCGACAGGTGGTGGAGAAAGAAACCACAGGTCGAGTTCTTGAGCAAGCCGCCTTTGTTCAGAAGTGGGGGGAGCTTTCAGGCGCAGAACATTAAAGCCGATCCGCTTTAACTCTTCAAAGGTCTCTCCGTTATAATCAATGATTAGTGGCAAAAAGGGGGTTTTATCAATCTCAAGGATTTCCCCCTGGAATTGAATATCCTGCAAAGTCTGGGGCCCGAGGTGCGGAATTCGAGCATTTCCCTGATCTCGTTGCCCTGCCCCCCGATTTTGTCCTGAGTGCTGTAGCCCTCTCTTGGGGTCATTTTGAAATTGACCTGTTTTAGGGAGGCTTTCAATAAGGCCACTGACCTCCAACTCATCAATCCAAACGGTCGCTTTTCCCGGGCCACCGTAGACATTAAGGATTAATTGATCGAGATAGGCCTCTCGTGCATTGAAATCCTGTCCAAATTGCAGGCGAAAGACCCTTATTTGTTCTTCCACAAGCGCAGGGATGTTTTTGAGTGACAACTGTTGCCACCTGCCAGACTGTTGGTAAAAATCACCCTGGATAACAGCCGTTAGTGGCTCTCCTGTTCTTGGGTTTTTCGCATGTGGAAAAACGACGTATCCTAGAAGCTGCAGGCTGTTCCGATCGGACTTGAGCCATAATTTTGGAGAAAGCTCCTCTATAATTCGTGCCCTGTTCAGAGCATATCCATAATAGACCTGACTACCATAACCGGCCGTAAAAGAGATCTCTTCTGAAGCAGAGAGGTGGTGCCTCTCGGTAAAAGAGCGGCGGTGGGTGAGTATTTGAAGCTTTGTATTATTATGCAGTAACTTCCATGTCGGATGCTCTGTTTCGAATGAATCGAAAATGTCGCCATGGACAAAGGCAGGGCAGCCAACAACCAACAAGGCGAACAACACCAAGCGACAAAATACCTTGCCAAATATCTCAAATTGCGCAAAAAACGGAAACATGAACGCTCGTAATGATTGTAGCCTCGCCCCGTGGCAAAATTAGGCGATTTGGGACGAAATTATTGGTGTTTTGTTCGAATTCAATTACAATGGGGCTTAATCACCCGAAAAGGGGCGACCGATTTTGGTGTTGCAAAAATACTTCTAGCATTATTTATGAAACATCGCCAGATCAATCTGTTGCCTTAAGGAAACGTTCGGGGGTTTCTTGGCATGGCTGCCACAACACCTAAAGTATTTTCAGCAAACGACTTGCGGCAATATTACTGCTTGGTGAAAGCCGACTGGCATACGACGTGCTTTCTTTCCCCTTGCACTAAACACTTAACGCACCAGGGAGAATGGCCTTATGAGCGCTACACGACAATCCAACCAATCTGCTAACCAACTACCTCAAGAGATTATCGATCTTAATAACGTTGTCGCCCAGTTACCAGCAGAACATAGAACCAAACTGGAGCCGATCCTTACCAAAGTCGTCGAAAGCACCAAGCGTCGACGACGTATATTAGCCTTGGTACAAGAGGCACTCAGTCAGTTACGACTGGACATGAAATACCTTATGTTCGATCTTGAAGCGACACGTCGCGAACGGGACGACTACAAACAACAACTTGAAGGTTTTGACGACTAAAATAAGGACTGTCATGAGTGGCGAAAGCGTAGTGCCTGGCCTTTCTGACTGCTTACTCGCTGTTTTACTGACCATTACTTGGTACCTTGCATACCCAGTTCTTCCCTTCTATTAAAAACTCCTGCTTTTCGATGCAGGAGTTTTTTTGTCGAGTTGTTCCAAGAAACCAGGCACGTTTTATCCTTTTTTTATTTATAATGGGTTACCGTCCAGGTCTCTCTCTTCCTTGGCCTGTTCTACTAATTCGGATGGTCTTGTCGTAATTAGTCTACCTTTCTGCCAGTAGTCGACCCTATTCCTTGCCGTGTAATCAACCATGCTTGACCTCTCTCCTGAAAAATTTTTACAACGTGCCCTCGATCGCAAGCTCATTACCGAACGGCAAATCGAATCGTTGTGGAGCGACATTGGCACACGGGATGTCTCCCTCAAGGAGGTCTGCAAACACATTCTTCGTAGCGAATTAATGACCAACTATCAGATCGAGCGACTCTCCAAAGGGGAGCGTTACGGTTTTTTCTATGGCAACTACAAAGTTTTGTATTATGTCGGAGCTGGTACCTTTGCCCGCGTTTACAGGGCCGTCCACACCGAGACTGGCCGGATTGTCGCGGCCAAGGTTTTGCGAAAGCGATTCCTCGATGACAATGATACCAAACAACAATTTTTGCGTGAGGGTGAAATCGGCATGAACCTTCGCCATCCGAATATCGTCCCTGTCTTTGAAATTTCGGATGATCGTCGCACCACCTATATGATTATGGAGTTTGTAGAAGGACAAAACTTACGCGATTTCGTCAAAGTCCAAGGGAGCCTCTCTCCCTTGCAGTCCCTTATGTATACGACTGACATCGTTGGTGGGCTAACGTATGCCGCAACTCTTGGTATTCATCACCGTGACCTCAAGCTCTCAAATATCATCGTTTCGAAACAGGGACAAGCCAAACTGGTCGACTTTGGTATGGCCGTCGTCACGGGGAAAAAAACAGCCCAGGCAATACGTGATTGTCCCAACCTAAGAACGGTTGATTATGCCGGCCTTGAAAAATTAACAAACGCACCCAAAAATGACCCACGCAGTGATGTCTTTTTTGCTGGCACCCTCCTTTACCATCTTCTTACCGGACGTTCTCCTTTGCACGAAACGAAAGATCGAATGCAACGGATGAACCTTTCTCGGTTTCGTGAGATTGTCCCCCTTACCAAAAAAATCCCTGACCTTCCCGTTCCCATTCTACGGGTCGTGCAAAAAGCAATGCAGATCGACCTTAAGCATCGCTACCAATCGATGAATGATCTTTTCAGCGACCTTAAGAAGGCCAGACTCCAAATCGAATCGGGCCAAATCGATACAGAAGATACTCAAGAAGAGTTTCTCGAAGGTGAAGGCAGCACCCTTATTGTCATTGAAAGCAACACCATGTTGCAAAACGCACTACGTAATCGTTTGCGTAAACTCGGCTACCGCGTTTTGATAATGAGCGATCCACAAAGGGCTCTCGGCCGATTTCTCGATAAACCGACGGTAGCCGATTGCGCAATTTTTGGTGCAGGAGAACTCGGCGCAGAAGCGGTCGAAGCTTTTAACAAGTTTCGGCAACAAGCATCACTTCAATCAGTCCCTGCTATATTGCTTTTTGATGAAAAACAGAAAGGATTTCTCTCGAAAGGGATGTTTTCTGAAAAACACCTTCCGATTCTTATGCCTCTCAAATTTCGTGAACTTCGCAAGTCTCTTCAAAATGTTTTACAAAAAAAGAAGGTAGCTCAACCTCCAGCTGGCGAGCCCTCTTCTTAGCCGATTGCACAACATCTTTCCAGAGACTTCCTTTATTTTTTCGATTTTCTATGAAACAACCACAAGAGGTGGATATTGCCGTTTTGGGAGCAGGGGCAGCCGGTATGGCGACCGCTCTTTTCCTTGCTGAAAATTTCTCGGTCAAACCAGCAGCTGGGTCACCTCCTACGATTTGCCTCCTTGAAAGTGCAAAAAAAATCGGGGCAAAAATTTTGGTTTCCGGTGGTGGTCGATGCAATCTGACTCACAAAATCGTTACCCCCAACGATTTTTATGGCGAACGAAACTTCATAAAAAAAGTCCTCAAAGCGTTGACCGTTGAGAAGACGGTCCGGTGGTTTTCATCACTTGGAATTGAAACAAAAGTTGAACCGACTGGAAAACGTTTTCCAGTTTCGAACCGTGCTCAAACGGTCCTTTCGGCCTTTCTGGAAAAGCTGGCAGAGGCGAATATCCCTATTTTTCGGGAACATCTCGTTTCGGCTGTCAATGTCGTTGACGAGCATTTCCTTGTCGAACATTCGTCCGGAAGCTTGCGGGCCAAACACCTTGTTCTGGCGACCGGTGGCTGTTCTCTTCCCAAAAGTGGCAGCAATGGGCATGGATTGAAAATCGCCCAACACCTTGGTCATTCGGTTAGCGACCTTTTACCGGCATTAACTCCGCTGGTTCTTCAAAACTCGTTCGGTCATGGTGAGATCAAAGGGACGAGCCAAGAGGTCTCTCTTTCTCTCTTTAGAGATAACAAATTACAACAGCGATTCTCAGGGCCCCTTCTGTGGACGCACTTTGGTGTAAGTGGGCCCGTCGTCCTCGATATTAGCCGACACTGGAATATTGCCAAGCAACAGGACCAAACAGTCCGAATCGAGGCAAATTTTTTACCGTCATACGACGATCAAAAAGTGACACGCTGGCTCACCGATAGCCGAACAAGTGGCAGCTCAAAATTTCTAAAAAACATTTTGCAAGAAAAGCTTCCCAAACGGTTTGTCGCCCTGTTGCTTGGCCGCCTCGGTCTTCCAGAAGATCAACGACTGGCACAACTATCCAAGCAGAAACAAAAAGAGCTTCTCCTTTCGTTATTGCATCTTGAACTTCCCATCGTTGAAAGTCGTGGCTGGAACGTCGCCGAGGTCACTGCCGGTGGCGTAACACTCTCAGAAGTCAATCCAACAACGATGGAATCAAAAATTTGTCCTGGCCTCTACTTTACAGGAGAAATACTCGACGTTGATGGACGGCTAGGTGGCTTCAATTTTCAGTGGGCCTGGTCGACTGCCAAAGTCGCCGCCGAAGCGATTACCCAAAAATGGGCAGCCTCAGCCAAAAGAGGATAAAAAGCACAAAAGCTCTGTTGCAAAAATAAAAAGACCGGCCACCGTAGAAAAAGGGGCCGGTCAAATTCGACTTGTTTTAGAAAAATCGCTCGTTGGTTAGGAACGATTTCTAATGACTTCTACGAGAGTTCGAACCATGCACCCTGTTCCACCACCATCAAGGTGAGGCTTGGGGCTATCCAGAAAGGCCGGCCCTGCGATATCAATATGGAGCCATGGAGTCTCTTCGACAAACTCTTCTAGGAATTTGGCCGCCGTAATCGCCCCTCCCCATCGGCCTTCACCGACGTTTTTAATGTCAGCAATTTTTCCCTGAATCTGCTTTCCAAAACTGTCAAACATCGGCAATTGCCACGCCGGCTCACCGACGGTATCGGCAACGCTGAGAACCTCCTGACACAGTTCTTGATTGTTTGTCATGAGGCCAGAAACCTCAAGACCCAAAGCGACAACACAAGCGCCCGTTAAGGTTGCAAAATCGATAATGTGTGTCGGATTTTGCTCTCTGGCAACACAAAGGGCATCGGCCAAGACAAGCCGCCCCTCGGCATCGGTATTATGAATTTCGATCGTTTTTCCACTTTTGGCCGTTAAGATATCCCCCAGCTTAAGTGCATTTCCATCGGGCATATTTTCAACGAGGCCGACAACTCCAACGACGTTGGTCGGTACCTCTTGTCTGGCGATCGCCTCCATAATTCCTACTACGGTTGCAGCGCCGCCCATATCGCATTTCATTGTCAACATGGCATCGCTCGGTTTGAGTGAGAGCCCCCCGGAATCAAAGGTAACCCCCTTACCAACAAGGGCCAAAGGTTGCTGCCCCGAAGGCCCACCGTGATGACGCATAATGACAAGGTAGGGTGATCGGCGAGAACCTTGAGCAACCCCTAACAGGGCACCACAATCTTCATTACGTAAACGCTCTTCATCCCATATTTCAACCTCAAAACCACTCTCGCTCCCCAGTTTTTTAATCTGCTTGGCAAAACTCTCTGGAAAGAGCATGTTGGGGGCCTGGTTCACAAGGTTACGGGTCGTTTGGATCCCTTGTGCAGTCAAACTGGCAACAAGGACAAGATTTTCGTCGAATTGATAAAATGAAAGAGCCTCAACAGGAAAAAGGCTTTTTTCATTTTTGTAGATATCTTGTCCCCGACAACCACAATAAGCCCCCTGAATGGAGGTCACTTTTTCGTAATCCGACAGGAGAGAGTCGGGCAGGGCAAATACTACCTGGCCCCGTTGTTTTGCACCGATGGACTTTGTCGCTAACGAAGTTGCCGAAAAAGCTTTTTCTGTGTTGAATTTTTCTTTTTCACCAAGGCCCAAGAGGTAGACGACTTTGGCGTTGACCCCGGAAAGGCCATGCAGCGGGACCAACTCGTGGATTTTACCTTCAAAATGTTTGCCCTCAACGAGTGAGTCCAGTAGCTCGGTGATCGGTTTAAGATCGCTGATCTGATCGACAAAAGGTAGGTCACTAAAAAGGCCGAGAACAAGTACCTCGGCTGAGGTCTCCAAAGGATTTTGTTGAGTCGATGCTACCTTGGTCATAAAATTCTCTTTTCGTTCTATAAGGTTAAAAGTTGCTGCCTTTTGGATGTGTTTATTACGGTTCGACTTTAACCGACCGGCTCCAAATGAGAGCCCCCCAAATAGGCAGCCATTTTTTCAGCAGCCCGCTGGCCACTATCAATACAGTTCGGGATTCCGACCCCATAATAAGCATTCCCGGCAAGTTCCAGCCCCGGTTTTTGGCTGACCTCTTGCTCGATTTTGGCGACAAGTTTTTCATGGCCAAGATGGTACTGGGGCATCTTTTTGTGCCAACGTACCATTTTTTGAAGCCTTGGGCTACCCGATATTTTGAGTAAATCGGTAAGCTCTCTTTGAGCAATTTCAAAGAGCTGATCGTCGGTCCGTTCAAGCAGCTCGGCCTGACAGGCCCCCCCTATAAAACACCGAATGATAACCTCGTCGTCGGGCGCTCGGCCTGAAAATTTGACACTTGCAAAGCTGCCTGATAAAATCTCCCGATTTTCGCACAAGGGGGCGACAAAACCAAAACCGTCCAAGGGATGTTCGATTTGCGTTTTTTTGTAAACCAAAACAGCGACAGCACAACTAGCATACTCGATTTTCGCGAGTTTCTCACAAAGAGAAGGGGAGGTAGGAGCCAGAATTTGGGCCGCATGATAAGAAGGGGTCGCCACGACGAGGCCATCGTAACATTCTTCTTTTTCCTGTCCCTTATGCCGATAGGTAAGAGCCCATTTTTTGCAGTCTTCAAGAAAGGTAGCTGACGTTGCTGCCGTGTCGGTCTGCCGTTTGAGTGTCGGCATTGCTTCGTCGAGTTTTTGAATGAGGCTGCTCATTCCATTACGGGGAGCGACAAACATGCTATACCGGACACCGGCCTCATTTTGATATTGTTTGCGGCTTTTTAGTGTTGCTCGCACAAGGCTGCCCGACTCTTTTTCCATTTTAGGGAACCGGGGCATCGTTGCGTGAATACTAAGCCTAGTCGGATCGGCAGTATAAATCCCGCCGACAAGGGGCTGAATAAGCTTTTCGTAGGTCTCTTTACCAAAACGGCGAGTGGCAAAACTCTGAAGGCTTTCGTCGGTCACTTCTTTTTTTGCCTTGACAAAATATTCTCCCAACAGCCGCAATTTGCCTGGCCAGGAGAGGATACGGGTCGTTAGCAGGCTAGAAATCTGAGTCGGTGCCATAACCATAAAACCCTTTGGAATCGGTTCTAACCGACCATTGGCAATAACAAAGGCACGACGATGTTCTGGATTAGACATCAACAATTCGTCCTCAAACTGGAGATCTTTACAGAGGTCGATTGCCCATGGGGTATTGGTAATAAAATTGTCTGCACAATGCTCAATGAGATAGTCACCGATTTTTTCGGTGAGCAAAACACCCCCCATTCGGTTCGACGCTTCAACAAGGGTCAGCTCGACATCTGGCATTTTTTTAGTAAGTGCGTAGGCCGTTGCCAGGCCACTAATACCACCACCGACAATGGCAACTTTTTTTGGCGAAGGGTTCATCGTTTTTGACTCCGGCTTGAGTGTTCTCCCCAGGCGAACATTTACCCTCGACTCTACGGCTGGGGGCGCAGCCTTTTTTTATTTAAAGAGGTGAGCTACCTAGATTATAGGCCAATCTGGTGCCTTGCCCTGATTGGCAAAAAGAGAGAGAATGGAAAAGATTGTCTTTGTTGCTTTCGGCTTTTGCTGTGATCCTTTAAAAGAAGAGTCTCTCATGAAAACACTCACCCAGGAACTATGGGTCGATATCCCACAACGTCGTCAGATCGTCTCTATTCATCGTGAGGTTGAAGAGCTGGTCACCCAAAGTGGCGTTGTCGATGGCCTCGTTTTAGTCAATGCCATGCACATTACAGCGAGTGTTTTTATTAACGACAACGAACAGGGCCTTCATCGCGACTACGATAAATGGCTTGAGGAATTAGCCCCGTTTGATCCTTCTCCTGATCAATACCACCATAATCGGACAGGAGAAGATAACGCCGATGCCCACCATAAAAGGCAAATCATGGGGCGTGAGGTCGTCGTTGCCATTACCGAGAATCGGCTCCACTTAGGGCCGTGGGAACATATTTTCTATTACGAGTTCGATGGCCGACGCCGAAAGAGAATTTTGGTCAAAATCATCGGAGAGTAAATCCTTAAAAAAGGGCTCTCACCTCTGGTTATAAAAGAGCAAGACGAGACAGCCTCAGGCACAAAAAGGAGAACGATATTCGCACCCTTTTTTGTAGACATGTTAAAAAGCTTGGATTAAAGCTCAAGCTTTGTCAAAATTTGCTCGACCGCTTCGTCAACGGTAGACTCGTCAGTCTTAATAACGAGTGCCGGATTCTCCGGTTTTTCATACCCTTTGACAATGCTAACAATTTCGTCGTTGTCGACTCGTTCATAATGGTCAGGGCGACGCTGGCGACATATATCCACCGGACAATCTAGGTGAACAACGAGCAACGGTTTTTCAACCCTCTCTTCGCCTAATTCCGCTGCCAGAGTGTTTGCCATTTTTTGACGAATATCTTCGCTAGGTGCGAGCATGGCCATGATACAAAGGAAGCCTGAATGATTGAGCGTTTTGGCAATCTCAGCCGCACGACGCATATTCTCTGACCGATCTTCTTTGGAAAAACCGAGGTCTTTGCTGATCCCCTGGCGAAGGTTTTGGCCGTCGAGCACAACGGCAGCACGCCCTGCATCAAAGAGCTTTCTTTCGAGTGCATAGGCGATTGCCGTTTTTCCACTACCCGTTAAACCTGTTAACAAAATCGAACAAGGACTTTGGCCAAATCGGGCTTTTCGTTCGGCGAGGGTGACAGCACTTGTCGAAGTTTGCAACGTTTCACTCGCCCCACCTTCCCAGTGGTCGTGGCGGTTTTGGCTCGTTTGCCGATCGATCATCATGCCGGCGCCGACCGTTGCGTTTGTCATTCTATCGATAACAATGAATGAACCCGTCGCCCGATTCCGTCGATAGTCGTCAAAATAGAGAGGCTCAGCAAGGGCAAATTCACATCGTCCGATTTCATTCAAAGAGAGGGTAGGGGACTGTTGCCGATGGAGTGTGTTTACATCGACTTTGTAACGTAATGTTCGCACACTTCCCGAGACGACCCTAGTCGTTTGCTTTATGAGGTATTGTTTCCCGGGGAGGAGAGGTTCTTCACTGAGCCACACTACCATACTCTCAAAATCTTGTTCCATTTTCGCCGCATTGTTTGGCCGAACAAGAAGGTCACCACGACTAATGTCAATTTCGTCTTCGAGGGTCAGTGTCACTGATTGTGGAACGAAGGCCTCGTCGACTTCGCCCTCATAAGTAACGATCGATTTGACTTTACTCGTCTTGCGAGAGGGGAGGACCATTACTTCTTCACCCTGGCGGATAATGCCCGACGACAACGTCCCACAAAAACCGCGATAGTCCAAGTGAGGCCGATTGACGTATTGCACAGGGAAACGAAAATCTTCAAAGTTACGGTCCGACCCGATATAAATACTTTCAAGAAATTCCATCAAGGGAGGGCCTTGATACCACGGCGTGTGGTCACTTCTGTTGACGACGTTATCACCATTCAATGCCGACAATGGCATAAAATGAAGGTCTGGCATATCAAGCCGAGCTGCAAAATCGCGGTATTCGTTTTGGATTTTCTCATAAACCTTTTGATCAAAATCAACGAGGTCCATCTTGTTAATGGCGACAAGAACGTGTTTGATTCCCAGCAATGTAACGATAAATGAATGACGTTTTGTCTGGGAGACGACACCGTTACGAGCATCAACAAGAATAACCGCAAGGTCGGCCGTCGAGGCCCCTGTCGCCATGTTACGAGTATATTGCTCGTGCCCAGGGGTATCGGCGATAATGAATTTTCTTTTGGCTGTTGAAAAATATCGGTAGGCGACATCGATTGTGATCCCTTGCTCCCGCTCGGCCTTAAGACCATCAGTTAAAAGGGCAGGATCAAAATCACCACCAGTCGTTCCATGGGTAACCGAGGCTTTTTCAATCGCGGCGAGTTGATCTTCGTAGATCATTTTGCTGTCATACAGCAGACGCCCAATAAGGGTGCTTTTGCCGTCATCGACCGAGCCACAAGTGATAAAACGCATTAATTCTTTACGTTCATGCTGCGCGAGGTAAGCTTCGATATCTGTCGAGATAAGATCAGATTGGTGAGACATTGTTCTTTACTTTTTGTATGCTACGTTTCTTTTTGAGGTCCATAATTCCAAAGGGACAAATAGGAAGGAGGAGTTAAAAGTAACCTTCTCTTTTTTTATCTTCCATACTCCCCTCTTCATCGTTGTCGATCACGCGCCCTTGCCGTTCGCTCGTTGTAGCAAGGAGCATCTCTTGGATAATCTCGGGGAGAGTCGTCGCCTCAGACTCGACCGCGCCGGTTAGTGGGTAACACCCCAAAGTACGAAAGCGGACCATTTTTTCTTGGAGGTTCTCCCCCTCTCGCAGCTCAAAACGTTCGTCGTCTTGCATAATCCAAATACCATCCCGTTTGACGACACGTCGCTTCGCTGAAAAATAGAGAGGAACGATCGGAATATTTTCCATATGGATATATTGCCAAACGTCGAGCTCGGTCCAATTTGAAATAGGAAAGACCCGAATGCTCTCTCCTTTATCGACCCGTGTATTGTAGAGGTTCCATAGCTCCGGGCGTTGATTTTTAGGATCCCACAGATGGTGTTTATCACGAAAAGAGAAGACCCGCTCTTTAGCGCGTGATTTCTCTTCATCACGCCGAGCCCCGCCAAAAGCGGCATCAAATTCGTATTGATCAAGCGCCTTCTTAAGTCCCTCGGTCTTCATGAGGGTCGTATGTTTTCCGCTGTTTTCCATTGGACTTACCTTTTGGGCGAGCCCCTCCCGATTGACATACGAAATAACCTCAAGACCTAGGTCGTTTTTGGTGTAGTCGTCACGAAATTTATACATCTCTTGGAATTTCCAGGTCGTGTCGACATGCATGAGTGGGAAAGGGGGCTTGGCGGGGTAAAACGCCTTCATTGCAAGGTGCACCATCACCGAGGAATCTTTCCCGATTGAATAGAGCATCACAGGATTTTTAAATCCGGCAACGACTTCACGGATAATATGGATACTTTCAGCTTCCAGTTGCTTTAAATGGGTAAGACGATAACTACTCATTTTTTGTCGATTTTCCAAAAACTGCAGGTACTACAA
>JALCBQ010000044.1 GCA_028066335.1 Pirellulaceae bacterium | reverse complement strand
AAAAGGGGAGCGTCGATTACCCTTCTCATGAGTGAAAAAGTATCAAGAGAACGCTCGACAGATTTTTATTATTGATGGGTATGAGCAAATTGCTTGGTGGAGAAAATTCGCTCTTAAATTCTTTCTTGTCGGGACTAACCTCAAGATCATCGTTACTGCTCACCGAGGTGTCGGTTTTCCACGACTTTTTGAGACCCGATTTTCTGGACCCTTGGCAGAGCGTGTCGTTTGGCAGGTTTTAAAACGTTTCCAGGAAGGTGGGAGTGACCTAGGGAACTGGTCGGCTAAAGAGGGGCTAAATGAGTTGCTCGGCAGGGCAGAGGGAGACATGCGCGAGCTAATGTTCTCACTGTACGATCATTTTGAAAAGAGGGTGAAATAGCAGAGATTGCGACGTATTCGTAGCAGAATAGCCCTCTACACACCCCCTGTTAACGTTTCCCATGAAGATTATGCCCTGCACCGGCTACTTGTTGTCTCTGAAGATATTATTTTGTTGAATGCCGTTCGTTGAGTACTTCATAGCGCTGCTTTGCAAAGGGCGATGGTATTAAAAACCTCCGAAGTCAAAGAAACTTCTCTTGAGAAAATCGCTGGCTAAATGGATTTGAACAGCGTTTATAAATTGTTCAACCTTGGGGCGATCTTTAAGGGGGGCTTCGTCGATCCAGCTTTGCACTTTTTCCAAGAGCAGGCCAAAGGATTGATTTCCGAATTGTGGGTTGGTTGGGCGATTGTGAAGGGGATTTTCTTGTTCGGTGAGTCCCTGCTTTTCGAGGAGAGCGACAAGATTGCTTCTTTGGAGCAGATCCAGCTTCTCTCTTAGAAAGGCCGATTTTTTTGAGGCGGCGGTCTCATCAAAACGGTCGGCAAGCTCGTAGATCCACGCCTGAAAAAGACGTTGGCTGTTGGCTAAAAAGAGGGGTGTTGGGGCTTTGTCGTAACCTTTTTGTTTTGGATCGTAGGTAAACCCCTTCTCAAATGCCTCGGCAATTTCTCGGGCAATTTTTTTCTGAGTCGGTAACGATTGATCGTCGATCGGATATGTCTCTAGCCACCGGAGGAGAGCCCTCTCGACAACAAGGTTCATCCTCTTTTTTTCAGCGGGAGGGCTTTGGTCAATCCATGTCTGGACTTCGGTGAGAAAGTCTGGCCCTTCGGTGAGATTGGTTGGAATTTTATCGGCAAGCTCTTTTTCTAGCTTGGCCCAATGGAGCAAAACGGCGATTTTATGGTCAAGGAAATCGGTCTGTTCAGATAGGCTCTCTAACTGATGGAACGAATCAACGCTCGACGTAAACCATTTCTTGCGTAGAAACGAGAGGTTCGTTCGGATTTGTTCCTGGTAGCTCTCAACAAGGAGGGGACTTGCGGCATCAACCTCGGAGGAAAGTTGTTGCGAGTTAGCGCTGAGGATCTCTTTCTCGAACCGGTCCAAAAGAGCGATCTGGTTAGAAACAGGTTCAGACTCGATTTCACGAAAGGCGAGCCACAAGCCGAGTTGTCGTTGTGAGGCGATGGCCGGATTTGGTAGTTGAAGCCAGTAGTAGGCAAAGATAGCAGTCGTACCAGCTACCAGAAGTCCCACAAAGAGGGTCGTTACCAGAGTTCCACGAAAAAATCGACGTCGTTTCATTGTATATTACAAAAAAGCAGGTAAGACAAAAAAGTAACCCTAGCCTAATATTCGAACGGTCACCTCGATTATACCCCAAAAATAAGGTAAAGTTTCAGAATACCGAAACTTCTGCCTCAATCTCGTCTCAATAGGGTCATCGACCGAGAGAGGGGCTGTTCGAATATCAAATAATGGTAGAATGTTAGAGGAGGTGGCAAGTAACATAGGGTAAAAATGACACCTGCCAACGATATTACGCCGACCATATTACCGAGCTAATTTTCCAAAAATATTGCTTAAAAAGTGAGAACAGTATGCCCTCAATGAACCTTGAAGTTCCTCATCAACTCGACCAAAAAGAGGCCCGGGAGCGGATCGACCAGTTTTTGCCGAATGTTAAAGAAAAATATGCCGATTCGGTTAAAAAGATAGAACAAGAGTGGAAAGGTGACGACCTAGAGTTCTCTTTCGAGGTTATGGGTATGAAAATCAGTGGCTTACTGAAAGTTATCGCGGAAAAGGTCATCGTCGATGGGAAGATTCCATTTGCCGCTGTCGCTTTTAAGGGAAAAATTAAAAATGATATTAAAACAGGGCTTGAGAATTTGTTAGCCTAGGGGCTAGTTACTCTTTTGGCTCTGTTGCCGATTGGCTCTGTTGTCGATCGAGGTTTTTACGATCGATTTTGGCTTGACGCTTTTTACGGGCGAGCTCTTTCACCTCACCACCAAGATGGGCCTCATTTTTTACAAGAGCGCGCTGAACCTGGTTTTCGCGTTCAAGAAAACGGGCCTGTTGTTCTACCGTTGTTTTGTCAAAGCAGTGATGGCAACGGACACCGGCAAGATAATGTTCGTGTTGTTTGTCTTCTGGGCAGATCGGTTTTCGGCAACCGTGGCAGAGTTCGTACTCCCCTTTTTTCAGTTCATGGTTGACGGCAACCCGATTGTCGAAAACAAAACAATCACCGTTCCAGAGTGAATCTTTTCTGGGAACTTCTTCGAGGTACTTTAAAATACCACCCTGTAAATGATAGACCTCTTCGAATCCTTGTTGTTTCAGATAGGCGGTCGATTTTTCACAACGAATGCCACCGGTACAGAACATAGCGACCCGTTTTTGTTTTTTGGGGTCAAGGTTTTGGGCAACGTATTCGGGAAAGTCTCGGAAGGTTTTTGTTTGAGGATTAACCGCTCCCTGAAAAGTACCGATTTCAACCTCGTAGTCGTTACGGGTATCGATAAGAGTTACCTCAGGGTCTGAGATCAAATCGTTCCAGTCTTTGGGCTCGATATAGGTACCGACCGACTTGAGAGGGTCGATCCCTTCGACACCCAGGGTGACGATTTCTTTTTTTAGCTTGACCTTGGTCCTGTGAAATGGAAGGCTCGAATCGTACGATTCTTTGCAGGTTAGGGTAGTGAGAGCCGGAATTTGCCGCAGCCATGCAAGGACGGTATCGATTGCGTGGCGGCTACCGGCGATGGTGCCGTTAACCCCTTCCTTTGCCAAGAGAATGGTCCCCTTGACTCCTTCCTTTTTCATAAGAGCCAGAAGAGGCTCACGAAGGTCTTTATACTCGCCCAGGGAGGTAAAGTGGTAGAGGGCACAGACGACGATATCTTCACCAGAGCCGTTTTTTTCCAGAAAATCAGAGGTAGTAGCCGACATAGTAAGTTGCTAGGGGAATGGATGAATTAGGTTTGGATTGGTTCTGGAAATTTCTGCCAGAGGTTACCGCCTGAGGTACCTGTTGTTTGAGGCTACTGTTTCCAAGGATTCGTTAAAAAGTCACCTCTTCGGAACGGCCATCAATGTATACCTTCTTGTGTGACTGGTTACAGGGCATTATACCCGCCCATCTGAGAAGGAGCAAACCCTTCTCCCGCCTCGGAGATGGATGGGTAGAACTCGGTTTTCACGAGATTCGGTTTGGTTTTTCAGAAGGAGGGCCGGTACCATATTGCTTGCAATAGAGAGGGAAATGCGTATACTTGACGGGGTGGTGGTAAGGTGTTGCCCCTTTGAGGGATAATTTGGTCAGAAGTAAAAACCGACGATGAAAATAAATTTGGCCTGGATTCTTTGTTTTTTTCTTTTGCTCTCTTTTTCGGGATGTGGGGGATGTATTTTCGAAGGTGGACTTTTTGGAGATAGTGCAGAGACGACTGATACTGATTCAGAGGGTAAGGAGAAGGATACAGACGGAAAAGAGGACAAAGAAAAAGATAACGAAAAAAAGGATGTCCGAAAAAAAGAGCCCGATTACGAACTTGCCTCCTTACGAGTATTACCATTTGATGAGACTTCAAAAACGATTGCCTTAAAGCCGGGGCATTGGAGTGGAGTACGCCAAGAGGCGATCGCGAATATTGACGATACCAATGCCGAGTTAGCGACAACGATCGAGAAAAAAATTGGCCAGGGGGCATTTCGTCTGCCCAGTACAAACTATACCCTCCGTTTTCGACGGACTGCAAAATTACCCAAGAAACAGGCAAAGTATCTTGAATCGACCTACTTTGTTCCATACGACTACTCGGAATATCTTTCGAAAATAGAATATTCAGACGACGATCGTGAGGGGTACTTTGACGATCCCACGATACAAAGTACCGATCAAAGCGATTTTTCTGTGGAAGATCCAACGACGCAAGCGAGCTTTTGGATTGATACCAAACTGCAATCGACGGCCGGTTATACATTGGCCAATCGGCGTGAACGAGGAAAGTCGATGCCAGACTACCAATACTTTTTTGTGATTTTGGCCAAAGATCCGACCCGCTACGGGTTCGTTAAATCGCTCACAACGATCGTTGCCCCCGACAAAGATGCAACGCTTATTCAAGGGGAACTCCAGTACTATCGTGTCATTTCTCCACCGATTGACAAAGGGGTATTGCCACTTTCACCTCACTCTTTGCAATGGACAAGTACAGCCTACCTTCTATGGGACGAAGTTGAACCCGAGGCGCTTTCACCGGCTCAGCAGGTCGCTATGCTTGACTGGCTGCATTACGGCGGGCAACTTATTATCAGTGGCCCGAACTCACTTACCAAACTTCGTGAGAGCTTTTTAGCCCCTTATTTGCCGGCCTACGACGGAGGGGCTATTCCCTTAACCGAAGAGGACTTTGCCCCTTTGGGTCGTTATTGGTCGATTGGCTCCAACAGAGCTGAGGGGATTTCTCTCCGAGATGAATCATCGATAGCCGGGGTAAATCTAGTATTAACCGAACGTGGAAAAGAGTTGCAAGGGACAAATAACCTAGTTGCAGAGGGACGTATCGGTCGTGGGAGGATTGTTGTTACCGGTTTTCCACTGACCAATCGTTCTCTTTTGTCATGGCCCTCTTATGACAGTTTCTTTCACAATGGCTTACTCCGTCGTCCTGAGCGAACGTTTGGGGTCGAAGAGCTTGGTAGTCTCTGGTCCAAGTGGGTCGATTTCCCTAAATTAGGGCGTGATGCACGGCTCTCGACGACCCTTCGGTATTTTTCACGAGATATGAGCCACTTGCCATTTGTAACCCGAACGACTTCCTCAAAAAGGAATGGGCAAAATAATGGTAAAAAAGAAGGACTGACGGAGGAAGAAGAGAGGCGAAAAAACAGCTGGGATAAAGTCTCAAGAACCCCAATGTGGGAAGAAAAGGGATATGCCTTATGGGGGCCTACTGACCCCAGGTATTCCCTTGTTTATGAGGAGAGATCAGAGGAAGAGGTAGTTCCGTCGGTAATGGAGTCAGACCTCTATCCAAAAGGGAAGACGAGTCATTTTGGTGGGTTTCGGTCTTGGGCCGGAACAGGGGTTGGTGCCTGGAATGACTTTAGTGGTACAGCGAGTGAATCACGTGAGATTCTTACCGAGTTAACAGGGCAGAGGTTACCCGGAATTTGGTTTATCTTTTTAATCTTGGGAGCCTACGTTATTATTCTGGTTCCAATCAATTGGGGATTTTGGCGTGCACTGGATCGCCTTGAATGGGCCTGGTTTTCGGCACCAGTGATTGCTCTTTTGGCAATCGTCGTTATGGCAAGGATGATGGAAATCGATGTTCGCCTTGTCCGAACCCAAACCGAAATTGGGGTTTTGGAAATTCAGCCCGGATATGATAGAGCCCACTTGACCCTTTACGCCTCACTCTATAATTCGGTCTCAAATCGGTATGATTTCCTGGTAGAAGACGATAAAGCTCAAATACAACCTTTTGCTGCCGCAGGCGATTTTGACCTTGATAAGAAGGGCTTGTCGCTTCGCGAGTTGACCTATGTTCAGGCCGACGAGTCAAAGGTTGGACAGTTTTTGGTCGCGTCGAACACGGCTGGCCTTATTCATGCTGAGCAGATGATTCCACTAGAAGGTTCGATCCGACTACTCGGAGATGGAGAGATCGGTACCAAGGTTAAAAATGAAAGCCGGATTAACCTACATGATGTCGGTGTTTTACGCCGAGATGAGGAAGGGACGTTGTGGGGTTCCTGGGTTGGTGGGCTCTCCTCGAAGGGGACAAGGTCGATTACTCTTGAAAATCTTGGCCAAGAGAGGGCTATCAAAATTGATGCCGACGACGAACTGTTCAAAAATTGGCAGGAATCGCTCGTTATGGGGGGCAAGGCAAAAGAAGATCGTATGGGAGCGGCTAATTTCCGGCGCCTTCTTAAATTATCACTTGAACAGTTAGAGCTGGGCCGGGGGGAGTCTCGTCTGATTGGTTGGACCGATGAGCCTCTTTCACCGGTACAAGCCGATCCTGGTGGGGCAGAGATTTATTCTCAGACCTTTGTCTTGGCCCACCTGGAGTATTCCTCGTGGAAGCGTCCGGGACCTGATAAAAATCTTCTAGCTGATGTTAAAAAAGAACAAGAGCGTCGCAATAAAATCGATGCAGAACAAGGACAAAATAGAATTGATGGCAGGGGAGGGGAGTAGTCGTGAGAAGGTAGGAATCTCCTTGAGAGAACTCGCCTTCTAATAATAGCCTTTTAACAATAAATAGGTTTTGTTTTTATGCCATTATTGCTTACTGCCATTTTTCGACGATGACTATAGCTTATAGATTATCTTGGACAATCAATCTTTAACAATAAAAGTACAATGATCGAGCTTAGAAACTTTGGGAAAAAGTACGACGATTTTGTCGCTGTGGAAGACCTCTCGTTAAATATTAAAAAGGGGGAGATGTTCGGCTTTATCGGACCCAACGGTGCAGGTAAAAGTACCTCGATCCGTTTCCTGGCGACCCTTCTAAAAGCGACGCACGGAGATGGTGAGGTTAATGGCTATAGTGTGAATAAAAATCCCCTTGATGTTCGTCGAAGTATCGGCTACATGCCTGATAACTTCGGTGTTTACGATGGAATGCGGGTGTGGGAGTTTTTGGATTTCTTCGCTGTCGCTTATCAAATTGGAAAATCAAAACGAAAACAAGTGATCAACGATGTCCTCGAACTTCTTGACCTGACTTATAAACGGGATGACTACGTCAACGGCCTCTCTCGTGGTATGAAGCAGCGACTCTGCCTAGCAAAAACCCTCGTTCATGATCCCCCTGTTTTAATCTTGGACGAGCCAGCAAGTGGGCTCGACCCCAGGGCTCGTGTTGAGGTGAAGGCATTGCTCAAAGAATTACGTCGTATGGGTAAAACGATTTTGATCTCGAGCCATATTTTGACCGAACTGGCCGACTGTTGTACCTCGGTCGGTATTATTGAGCGTGGACGCCTTCTCATGCATGGACCGATCGACTCGGTTTATAAAAAAATTCGGGGTAATCCACGGGTTGAAATCCGGTTCTTGCATTCGACCGAGAAGGCGATCGCAATGATCCAAAATTTGCCCCAGCTTGTCGATATGCAGGTAGACGGCCTGCGTATCGATTTAGAACTTGAGGCGACCGATGGACAAGTTGCCGCCCTGCTCGACCACTTAGTTAAAAATAATGCTGGAGTTTTAAGTTTCCATGAAAAAGAACCGACCCTCGAAGATGTCTTCATGGCCGTTACCAAAGGATTGGTCGCCTAAACTGGAGAAGGACAATATTAAAACAAAAAAAGGATAAGGGACTAACCTTATCCTTTTTTTATAGGATTATGGAGGATGATTGCTCTTAGAATGTATAATTTTTCCTAGGCTAAGGAGCGGCTGGCGGAGCGAGAAAAAGTGGTGCGAATATATGGAAACAAGTGAGAATGGCGAAGTAAATCAAAGAGACTAAAGCTGCTTTGGACAACTCCATGCCGACAAAAAAAGTGATATAAAGGGTAAGGATAATAGTTGCAAGTGGTACAGCAATAAAAGGCCCATAGCCCCCCATGAAAAGCTCCAGGCCAAATCCAAGGAGCATGCTCACAATACCAATACCCATGGAGACAGGGACGGTCCTCTCCCAGTCGAGCTCAAACTCGTCAACAAAGAAGAGAACAAAGCCTATAACGGCAACGTGAAAAAATAGCTCAGTAGTATACATTAGAGTCTGCTTAACATCGCTGTTGCATTAGCGTCAACAGATGTAAAAAGAATGGATAAAACAAATTGGAGCCCGATGAGTAACACAAAGTAAATCACCGAAGAAAGGATCGCCTTGGGAACTTCGATACCGACAACATAGGTGATAAGAAAACCAAAACAGGCTGCCACAATCGGCAAGGCGAGGTAGCTGGCGAGGGTTTCTGCCATTTCAGCTTCCATTACAAGGTCTAGAGTGAACACCAATAGAAAAACAACCAAAAATTCAATTACTCTCAACCCCAAGGCGAGCAGGACACACTGCCAAAAATCAAACTCTTCATCGTTAACTACTATCAGAATGGCCCCAATAATGACCACGTTTAATAGAAGGCCTCCCAAAAGGCCTATAATGAGACTCATAGATACATACCCTTTTTAAATTTTTAGCAATCGGTGAAGGTTGTAGACATCTTAATAGGGGGAAGAATGAATAACAAGGGATTCTTCCCTGAGGACTGGCGCACTATCAGAGGGAACTGAAGTGGGTAGGTAATGAGGTGCTAAATCTCAATATTTAGGGCGCAGCCAGTAGAAAAAAGAGCAAACCCTAGGAAAGGCCAAATACCAATAAAAGGACCCGACATTACTCAAGAAGAAGCTGGGGACCACCCGAGTTTTCGTCTCGGTTTTCCCACTCACGACGAATTTCGCCTAGACCAAAGAGGCACATTTCGAACTGCTCGCCAAGTCGTCTTAAGACCTTTTGGGTCTCTTTACCCTCTTTGTTTTTTGTTGTAGGTATTCGGCTCGCCTGCAGATATGCCCGTTGTCCCTCTTTTTTGTAATCTAGAAGATAATCAGCTCGATTTTTTCCTTGAAGTTTGGGGAGAGCGTCGGGATAAAGGCCAGCCCAAAAAAGAGTAATATCACCGATTTGTCGCTGAATCTCACCTTTGGCGGCACCTTTGCGGTGTTGCGATTCGGTCAACATACGGGCGACTTCTGTAATTCGTTTTCCACGAAGAGTACGTACCGAGTAGATTTTTTCAAGCCAAACAAAGCGGACCAACAGGTCACTGATATAGTCGACAAGTTTCGTATCAGGGACCCCCATACGGACGTGGAAAGTGTATTCGGTCATACCTGAGAAAAAGCGGGTGAGTAGTCGATTCGGTTGGGCGTTGTTCATAGCTTTTTCCTTTTCATTGAATATTCTTCTTTCGATTTTAAGTCATCGTTATTGCTTCGTTTTCCCTTGTTTGTTTTGGTTTCGGAGTAAATAGAGAAAAAGGATCGCCCGCCGATAATCACCGACAAGACGATCCATGCCCCTCTTTCTTTATCGAGCAAGTGATAGGTACCTACTTAAATTTAGTATGCAAAGAGACCAAAAGTCAAGGAAATTAGGAATTAATGGCGATTTTTGTTCGCCTAAGTCCTTTCCATAGAACGTGTTATGTTAATTGGAAAAATAAGAGGCGAAAGAAAACTACGTACTAATAAAAGGCTCCGGAAATGTGCAAAATTTCACAAGGTTTCTCAAGCTGATGAGAGCCCAGCGATATTTTTGTTACACATTATCTGAAAGCGACCTTATAAACTTTATGAAAAGTTGTAGGGGTGGCGCAACAGAATGCCATTTAAAAGAGATGTTGTCGTTACATGCGCCCTGAAAAATCTCATCCAATAGCAGTTGCTTTTACTTCGAAGAGAGTCCAGCGACCATCCTTTGGGTATATTCTCGAATATCGGTCAAGGCGGCCGTCGGATCTGTTTTGGCAGTGGCTACTCTCTTGACAAAGGCCGAACCGACAATAACACCATCGGCGACTGCCGAGACTGTTTTGACGTGTTCTGGTTGATGAATACCAAATCCGACACAGATGGGGAGAGTGGTCTTTTCTTGAAGTCGCTTTACACGGTCAGCGAGGTCAGTAGGGAGTGTTTTACGTTCGCCTGTAATTCCAGTAACCGAAACATAGTAAAGAAAGCCACTGGTCGTAGCAAGGATTTTTTCAACACGGTCAGCAGGTGTCGTTGGGGTTATTAATTGAATAAGGCTAAAGTCGGCCTCTTTACAAAGAGCCGAAAAGGGACCTGCCTCTTCAACGGGAAGGTCAGGGACAATAGCGCCATCAATACCACTTTTTTGTGCATCTTGGATATATTGTTTCAGGCCACGCTTATAGATAATTGCGTAGCTAACCATTGTAATGAGTGGGGCTTGAATCTCTTGGCCAATGGTAGCTGTCATTGCAAAAATATTGTCGAGCTTAATTTTTTGGTCGAGGGCACGTGAGTAGGAGGCCTGAATAACTGGACCATCGGCGATTGGATCGCTATAAGGAATTCCAATTTCACAGAAGGTCGCTCCCTCTTCGTCGAGAGCCTTTAATGCTTGAGCGGTAAAGTCTAGGTCAGGATCCCCGGCGGTAAGGAAAGGGATAAATGCTTTTCTACCGGCCGCTTTAAGCTCGTGAAAACGATCATCAATGCGAGACATTTTTTTTACTTCTGAAAAAAAGGAAAAATGGTCAGCAATCGGCTTTGCCCTTAAACATTACTTGGAAAAGTAGTATTCAGAAAGGCAGTTCGATAGAACAGGGGACTAGCTTTTCTGTTGATATTGTTCGGCCAGACGGGCAATTTCGGCGGCATCTTTATCACCGCGACCTGAAAGGCAAACCAGAATGATTTCTTCTGGGCTGCTCTTTTTTGCAAGTTCCATAGCATAGGCCAAGGCATGAGATGATTCGAGAGCAGGTAGGATGCCTTCGTTTTGAGTTAAGGCATGAAAACCTTCAAGAGCTTGGAGGTCCGTTCTGGTAACATAGTCGACTCGCCTGGTCTCTTTCCAGAAACTATGTTCAGGGCCGATTCCAGGATAGTCGAGCCCGGCCGAAATTGAGTGGACATTTTCGGTTTGCCCATCGCTATCTTGCATGACATAGCTCATGCTACCATGCAGGACACCAGGTTTTCCATAAGTAAGGGGGGCAGCATGTTCTCCTGGGCCATCTCCTTTGCCACCCGCTTCGACACCAAAAAGTTCGACCTCGTCTTCGATAAAGGGGTAGAACATTCCGGCAGCGTTACTTCCACCACCGACACAAGCGACGATTTTGTCGGGGAGTCTACCAAATTGCTCGAGACATTGACCTTTTGCCTCATTGCCGATAACCGATTGAAAATCTCTTACCATCATTGGAAAGGGGTGAGGCCCGACGACCGAACCGATAATGTAATGAGTCGATTCGACACTCGCCATCCAGTCACGAAATGCTTCGTTCGTTGCGTCTCGCAATGTTTTGGAACCACTGTGAACAGGGCATACGGTTGCGCCGAGCAGTTTCATACTGTTAACGTTTGGCGCTTGTCGACGGACATCTTCGGCACCCATGTAGACGACACATTCAAAACCAAAACGGGCACAGGCGGTCGAAGTCGCAACACCATGTTGTCCCGCACCTGTCTCAGCGATAACCCGTTTTTTCCCCATTCGGCGGGTAAGGAGAGCCTGGCCAAGGGTATTATTAATTTTGTGAGCGCCGGTATGATTGAGATCTTCTCGTTTAAGCCAAATTTGGCCGCCACCACAATGTTGGCTCAGTCGCTGAGCATGGTAGACGGGAGAGGGGCGACCAACATAGTTTTTAAAAAGGGAGTCGAGTTCTTGTTGGAACTCTCGATCTTTTTTGGCTTTTGCATATTCGTCGGTCAATTGTTCGAGTGCAAAAGTTAATGTTTCTGGGGCATAACGGCCACCAAACATCCCAAAACGACCATGGTCGTCGGGGGAATTGGTTAGATTAGCTGACGAAGACATATCAGACTCTTATAGAATTAAGGGCGTAAGGTGGCAAAATTGACATTATAGTTCAAACGAAATCATTGGAAACGGTTCTGACGACCAGTTGAACTAAATTGACCGAATTCAGCTTCTAATCTTTAGAGTCTGTGAAAGAGATCGTTTGAGGTGTATATCTTGTGAAAGAGGTGACTCTCTATTTTTAGGAAAGAATCGTTGTGAGAATTGGTTTTTTGTCAGTGATAATCATTGTATGTTCGAACTGGGCTGAGCGGCCTTGTCGAGCATTGAGCAAGGTCCAGCCATCGTCACTATCTTTGACATTTTTAAGGTGGGTCGAGATAAAGGGCTCGATCGTAATGACCATCCCTTTTTCAAGAAGGCGGGAATCATCAGATTTATCGTAGCCGGCTATGAACTCGGGTGGTTCATGGAGCTTTCGTCCAATACCGTGAGAACCAAGGTTCAAAATCGGTTTAAAACCATACTCATCGGCCGTTTGTTCGATCGCTTTTCCAATCTTGTTAATTGGCTGGCCAGCGACAGCGACCTCGATGGCTCGTTCGAGTGCGATTTTTGCCGCTTGACAAAGGTTTTGGTTCTTCTCTTTTTTGGGAGGGACGACGATCGTCCCACCAGTATCGCCATAAAACCCTCCTAATTCGGCGCTGACATCGATATTCACAACATCACCCGGTTGAATGATACGATCCCCTGGTATTCCGTGGGCGACCTCTTCATTAATACTAATGCAGGTGTGGCCTGGAAAATTATAGCACAATATCGGTGCCGAACGGGCTTTGTGTTTGTTGAGCAGTTGCCCCCCGATTTCGTCGAGTTGCCATGTAGCAATACCAGGTCGAACAGCGTTAAGCATTTCTTTCAGAACTTGGGCAACAACGCGGCCAATCCTTTTTAGGGCTTTAACTTCGGCTTCAGATTGAATGATCACTTCGGTCTCTTTGATTTTTTAGAGTAATCGGTCTGGAGTAAATTTGTTCACGGTTATCCAACTATAGTAGAAAATGAGAGAGTCAGACAGTCGTCAGTATTAGTCAAGTGAGGTCTACTGTCATTTTTCCTTAAGTTGGTAGGCATCAATAACTGTTTCCAATCGGTGCTTGATAGCAGTGAGAGCTTTTTCATTGACGACTTTTTTGTTCTGTTTGTCCGTAACATAAAAGACATCGACGACTTGATCGACGAAAGTGTCGATCTTTGCCTGTGCGATCGAAAGATTCAGATCGTCAAGGGTCTGGGAGATCGTATAGAGTAGGCCCATTTTATCCCGTGTAAAGATATCTAAAATGGTATATTTGTCTGAGGTTTCGTTGTCAATGACTACACGACTTGTTAGTTCTTTAAGGGCCAAAGTCGTCTCCTCTTTCTGAGTATCCTGCCATGTCCGTTTAAATGCAGGAGCGGGTACGACACTCTCTTGTAGTTTTTCTGTTAATAATGAGCAGATTTCCTCGATGCGATCTTCGTTGGGGCCATCGGGGAAAAATTCGTCAATAACGAGGTACCTATCCCAAACGAGATGATTTTCTAGAGGGTGAATTTCAGCAGAGACAATACGTAGTCCACTACTGTTAAGAACCCCGGTGACTCGTTGAAAGATTTTCGAATCGGCTTGATCGTAGGTCCCGATTCGGTATTCGGTCATTTGAACTTCGGGTAGGCTTCGACCCCAGACGATCGCCTTTTTGTACGGCAATGTCGCGAGAGCTCTCAGTTGTTCAAAAATTACTTCAGAAGTAGTGTACTGAAGGTAAGTCATTGGTATTCGGGTAATTTGGCGGTGGAACCAATCGACATCTTCTTCGTTGTTCGCAAATTCAAGAAGTTCTTTTTGTTTGGTGCTCGCCTCTGCTTCGATAAAAAGTGGAGCCGAGTCAGTCGCCAGGTGTTGCATTGCCCGTTGATAAAGAGTGGTGAGAAGATTGAGTTTCCAGTCAGTTAATGCTTCCGATCCAACCGCTGCATAATCGGCGCATGTCAACAAGTAGAGCATCGTTAAAACATCGGGAGAACCAACCTCGATAGCAAACTGAATAACGACAGCCGGATCGTTGATGTCCCGTCGTGTTGCAAGGTGAGCCATTCGAAGATGTTGATGGACGAGAAATTTTAAGGTTTCCCCTTCTCGCCAGGGGAGACGAAGTCGTTTGGCCGTTTTTTCGGCGAGCCGTTTTCCCACCTCACTGTGGTCTTCTGGAAAGCCTTTTCCCAAGTCGTGCAGAAGGGCGGCTAGATGTAAGGTTCGTTTATTTTTAAGGGTTCGGTAGGCGTGGCCAAGAGGGCTTTCGTCATTGAGGAGCTCAATGAGAAAATCAACGGTACGAATACAGTGTTCGTCGACGGTATACTTGTGGTAGTCATTAAACTGCATAAGACCTCGGGCGTGGCTCATACCGGGAATGATTTTTTCAAGAACGTTCAGTTCGTTTAGTCGGCGTAAAAGTTTTCCAAGACGTCCCGGTTGTGCCATAAGAGTGAGAAATCGATTGGCCGATTCATTCGATAATTCGACGATCGGTTTTGTTGCCCAAGTCCCTCGGATCGTTTCCCATGTGTTATGATCAATTGGTTTGGTGTATTGATTTGAGAGATTCATAATTTCTAAAACGGAAACGAGGTCGTCCTGTACCTTTTCAAGCCCCTGTGCAGTCGCTGAAATATGATAAGGCCCAACAAGAAAATCATTACCAATACGACTACTAAACAAGGAACCTAAAAAGGATAGGCGATTCTCTTTGTAGCGGCAACTCGCTGTAAAATGAGCGACCGAGTTTCGGACGTTACCTGTGTGGCGATAGTACTCACGCATGAACTGTTCAACAGGCAAGACCCCCTTGCTTCCTTCAAAGCCAAAAAGCTCGGCCATGCGAAGTTGTTCAGACCGTTCCAAAATATTTTGAGATTTTCCCGCGTGAAAATGTAGCTCGTTTCGCATACGTAGCAGGTATTCGGTTGCCCGTTTTTGGGTGAGGTAATCGTCTTGAGAGAGGACCTCCATTTTTCGTAAAATTTCCAGATCGGTAATGCCATACTTAACGAACCCGACCCAACGAACGAGTTGCAGGTCACGTAGCCCTCCCCGTGAACGTTTGACGTTGGGAGTCAAGAGATGGATCGTTTCGCCATATTGTTTTCGCTCTTGGCGTCTTGCCTCTTCAAGTAAAGGGATAAGGGCGTGCGGCTTGCGACGAACCTCTTTTTTGAATCGCTTAAAAAAATGGGTGAATAGGCGGACATTTCCAATGAGATAACGAGACTCTATAAGTGAGGTTAAAACGGGAATATCTTTAAGGGCAAGCTTACACGATTCAGCAGGGGTACGAACGCTAAAACCTAAATCAAGGCCAACATCGGTAAGGTTCTGAACAAGTGATTGGGCTAGAGGGCGGACTTTTTCTTCGTAACCAGCCTCGTGAAGAAGCATAAGGTCGATATCAGAAAATGGGGCAGAATCGCATCGGCCGTATCCACCATGAGGGACTAAAACAACCCGCCCGTCGAGAGGTTCTTCGATCTGTTCTGAGGCCTCCTTTATAGCACGTTGATAAACTTCGATAATCAGTTCATCAAGCACTGTGGTCATTTGCGCACAGACCCGTTTACCACGAAGGCCGCTTTGGTGTTGAACCTTGAGACGCTCACGCTGATTACGCAAATGTTCTCGCAAATGTTGTAGAAATTCGAGTTGAGGATCCATACTTAGGGAGTTCACAAAAAAACAGGCCAAAGCTCAAAGAAAGTATCTCTGGGATAACGGCCTGTTATGGGCTAAACGACAAATTGTCAGTTGCAAAATATGAATTCGTTATACCTTTCCCTGAAGTGTAGCTTATCAATAATGTTGCAAAAGAGGTTGTAAAAGAAAAAGTTGCAAGAGAAATGGTGTTCACAAAGTTTGTCGTTAAATTGCTTCGTGACCGACTTCACCCGTTCGGATACGAACAACCTCCTCAAGTGAACTAATAAAGATTTTGCCGTCACCGATTTGTCCTGTTTGCGCATTGGAAGTAAGCAAATCAATAACAGTTGATAGATTGTCATCACTACAGACGATTTCCAGTTTGACTTTTGGCACAAAGTCGATGGCATACTCGGTTCCACGGTACATTTCGGTATGCCCTTTTTGCCGGCCAAAACCACGCACCTCGGTAACCGTCATACCATGGAGCCCTTTGGCGATAAGAGCGTTTTTTACATCTTCCAGTTTAAAGTGCCGTATGATTGCTTCGACTTTTTTCATGGTTTACTTCTTTCCTCTATAATATTCTGTCAGTTTACTGTGTGATTTTTTTACTGTAGCTTTTCAGTCTATCGTATTTAGTGGCTTCCATCAAAAACGATTCTAAAAGGACTGGCCAACTCGGGTAGACCTGCCTGAAGCCAATCCGCTTGAAGCTATTTTGTCAGAATCTGGTTAAGCGATATCTGACTTCATTAATGAGAATTTCGCCCCTTAATATACCGTTTTTTTTACCACATGGCTAGCGGCCAACTCACTCGAACTTGGCGAAATAGTGGCAAAGGTTTAAGGGAATCTGGCTCAAAGAAGAGGCTTTCCAGAAACTGGTATAAAAATGGGCAAAATCATGGGGTTTTAGGCTGCCAGAGAAGATCGGGCCGTTTTAGGTAATGGTTTGCCAGGCGGGCCAAAATGAAGAGATAATCGCTAAGGCGATTTAAGTATTTTTGAGAAAAGGGGAGAGCGAGGTCGGCAATAGGAACTGATTGAGGAGGCATTGGTGGCGAATGTTCTTGAATAATTTTGGCAAGCAAAATTTCGGCTCTTCGGCAGACAGCTCTTGCCAGATGTAAATGGCTGGCGACAGGGCTCCCACCCGGTAAAATGAAATTTTTGAGGGGGGAGAGTTCTTTGGTCATTTGATCGATCTCTTTTTCCCAGAGTTCGATCGTTTCAGAATAATCGGTCTCGACTTCTTTTTGTTTTCCTGACAAAATTTGAGCCAAACGGGCCCCCGTGTCAAAAAGAGAGTGTTGAAGTGTCTCAAGAGGTCCTGTCAACGCTGGAACTGACGAAAGACTCGCTGCAACACCAAGGTGGCAATTGAGCTCATCAAGAGCTCCCAGGAGCTCAATACGGCGGTCGGCCTTGGAAAGGCGGACATTTTGCCATAGGGTTGTTTCACCCAGGTCTCCCGTTTTGGTGTAGATTTTCATCTGGAATTCACCTTAAAGATAGGTCAAGTAGACCCCATTTTATACAAAGAGATTTAATGTCAAAAGAAGTAAAGTCGGCTGGAATACTTGTTTTTCGTAAAGAACCGAACCTTTCGTTTTTGCTCATGAAACATAGTGATCGCTGGGACCTTCCCAAGGGACATCTTGACGGAAACGAGACCGAAAAGGAGGCGGCGCTGCGCGAGCTTGACGAAGAGACTGGTATTACTTCTTCTGCGATCGCTCTCAATACCAACTTTCGTTTCTGCTCTGAGTATCCCGTGACCTATACCGATCGGCCTGGACAAATTTTTCAAAAAACATTGGTTTTGTTTGCAGCGATGTTACTCGAAAAGGTAGAGATTCGGCTAACCGAACATTTAGGTTGTCAATGGTTCGACTGGGACCCTCCCCATTCTATTCAGGTTCGTGCAATCGATCCACTATTAGCTTATGCTGACGAATATTTTACCCGTAATGGTTGGGACTGTTTTTAAGTTCTTCCGCTGTCATCTTGGGAGGGTTCTGGCACTATTTCCGATTGCTCTATATTTGTAAGGGAGACGTTCGGTTCACTCTGTTCTTCCGGGGTACTATTTTCAGCTTCAGAAAATTCTTGATCAACCGCTAACGACCCTGCTTCCTCCAGAGGTGCAGCGGGGTCACTGGATAAGGTATCTACAGGGTCGGCGACAGCGACTGCAACAGGTGGAATAAAATAGGTGTCGCTATTACAGGCGTAGGTGCTACACTTGCCAAAATATTCCCAACATTCTTTATGATGTGGGACTTTACACCTGGTACAAACGACTATCCCCTCTTGGGTAGACTCACGGCAGATCGGACAGACGAGACTACCGAGTGGAGTTGCCGTCTCGATTTCAATGTGAACCCCTTCCATCTGAGAGGCAAGGAATATCTCAAAAAGTTCTTGAAGAAGTTCACTACAAAGCTCGAGTTCTTCGATGGTTGTTACGATTTTTGAGAGTTGAAGCGTTATCAATTCGTTCGAAAACTTGATCGAGGCTAGAGCGTTTCCAAACCCTTTCTGCCACCGTTTCAGGTTCTCGATAAACGGACTCGATTCTAAAATATTAGCGTGAAAGTGATGATGAACCGATACCTCAAAAACTTCAGAGAGTTGTACTTTACTAGTAGAGAGGGATTCGGAAGGATATTCGGATATTGGTTGATCGTTTTGATCGAGTCTTTTCAGAAAAACAGACCAACTGCTTGGGGACATTTGGAGCTGAAGTGATCCAGTATGCGATATCTCAGAGTAACGGAGACGTAGCTGGGTTGTGTTACCCATTTGTTTTGGATTGACATCAATGAGTATTTGGTTACCACCAGGATTGATTCGGAGAGAACATTTTCGGGGAAGGCACGTCCCGTGATGCTTCTCGGCCATTGCGATAAAGGCTTCTCTGGCAATATGGGCCTGGTTCCGTCGAAGTGAGAGCAGCAGGGCAATGATCAGTCCAATGACAACGATAAAAAAAGCGAACCGGACATTAGCCAGAAGCAGGAAGCTATCAAAAAGGAAAAGGGGAGTTTCCATGTTATTTTTTGGAAGGTCTAGGCCGTTTAACGTTCGCTGGCAGGTTTAGTCAGCAGGAAAAAAGTGATCGCAATACCGAGGCAGACAAGGACCAGTAGACTACCAATAAGGAATTTTGAATCGAACAGGAAGGATAAAATCGTCGAATCAGGTTTCTCCTCACCAGATGCCTTAGAACTTGTTGTCTCGATGGGCTTCTTATCTGTCACCGTTGGCTTGGACGTTGTTGTATCCGTTTTGTTTTTTGTCTTTAAGGTAGCGATTGTTTCGTCCTTTGTAAGGACAAGATTCCGTAAAGTTTGGATATCTTTAGCCAGTAGTTGACGTTGGTTTTCAACTCCGAGGAGAGCAGCCGACAGTTTCTTATTTTCAACCTGTAGATTTTGTAACGAGGTGACGACCCCTTCAGGCGAAAAGTCGCGCTGACCGAGAAGGTCATCAAGGACTTTGGTCTTTATTTGGATCTCGTAATCTTTTCCTTGACCTTCTTCGAGCGTTTCAATCCTTTCAAGGAGGGCCGCGATTTCAGGGTCGTCTGAGGTCGGATTTAAAAAAAGTTGTGTAAAGATTGCCAAGATCATACAGAACTGGCAGGCCAGAATGATCCCTAAAATGGGAAGAACTCCTGAGAGTTGGTTGCCCGCACCAGCATAAGCTGGGATTGGTGTGGAGTGTGGTCGATTCATGTTTGAAGTCGTCTCCAATTGTTGGATATAGGCGAAAAGTTCGGCTTTGCGTTGTTTTTGAGCAGAAACATAAAATTGCGAAATTCGATGAAGTGGAGTAGTCTGGTTCGCGTTCTGTGATTGTTCTTTTTGTTTTTCAAGGAATGAAGGGGCCCATTGGAAAATGCCACGCTCATGTTGGCAAGGATCAATAACGAGAGCGAGGTCTAGTGGGTTGTTAAAAAAATTATGGCAGATAAAACGGTCCATTCCAGAGAGGAAGACTCCCCAGCCAGGATGGGTGTGATACCACCCCACTATTTCAAGGTTGGGGGCAAAGTGTTCTTTTTCTCGAGTGATCGTTTGCCAGGTGTCGTGAGTAAAGGTAAAGCTCCCCTTGGTCGCTTGATAATGTTTCGCTCGCAGGCTTCCTTCGATGAGGAGGAAGGGGTTGCCATTTTCGTCTCGTTTACGCTGTCCCAGCAGAACACCACCGAGTTCGACCGAACGATTTGATTGGGCATGAAGCTCCAATTCTTGCATTGTGTCAAAATCAATAAATACGGGGATCTCTTCTCGATCTTGTTGAGCCTCAATTTGTGCGGTAAGAGAGGAGAGAGGGGAGGCAGGGCGAGAGGCTTCTGTTTTATCGGGAAAACCAGAGAAAGAGTTCTCTGGAGTATGTTGAGTTTTATCTGTCGAACTTTGTTTGGGGGTATCGTGGTAGCAGGCGATCGCCACCCCTCTCTCCTGGTCCGGGCGGCGACCTTGAGCGATCTTTTTTTCTTGAACTGTTCCGAAAGATATTTCGGCGTTTTCATCCATCGTTATTGAGTAAACCCTCGATTAGATAGAATCATTGAATCGGTTGTTCGGGCAAAACAAGGGCAGATGCATCGTTTTCTAATCGGAGATAGCTTTCTCCGAGGTCGGTTGTAATGCGGAGGATTTCAAAAGGAGGAATCCCAAAATCGGCGAGCCGGTTTTCTTTTAACTTATGAAAATGTGAAGTCTCCTCGAATTCCGGAGAGGTTGTGTTTTCACAGGTGCTGTTTTCATCGGTCTCAACTGGTCTGCCTAAACCGGGCATATCTATTGGCAAAATAAGTTGATCAATTCTTTCCAGGTGGCATAGTTGTTGGCATGTAGGGCAGGTAACTTCATCGGTTGTAACGG
>JALCBQ010000043.1 GCA_028066335.1 Pirellulaceae bacterium | reverse complement strand
CTACAAAGTTCAGTAAAGAATAAAAGATATAAAAATGAAAAAGAGCACAAATTGACCAAGGTAGCCCAGATGGCAATAAGCCGACATTGAGGCCGAAGCCCCCTCCACAATCATATCTCAAGAATCGAGGAAAAGCACAAAGGTACAATAATCGAACAACAACAGTTTTCTCTTTATTTATCTACACGTTATAGAGCAGGCTCATAAAAGTCGAAGCTTAGAGGCTCGCATTAAGGGATAACCAATACGCTCCAGAAAGTTGGCGAGTATACCGATCCGTTTACATCGATCTATTTTAGGGCTGAAAAAAGAGAAAAGCTGTCGATGAAAGAGACCTTGATCTTAATCCAAAAAATCGAGCCGACCAGATAAGAAACGCCAAAGAAAAGGGCGAAACGACGAATTCCTCCCCTTTTTTATAAACATTTGGCATAAACGGCCTTGACGGGTAACTCGTTAGGCCATGACATCTCCGATAGCGTTTGCCAAGCAGTTATTTCCGTTTGATTTGCAGAATAACACTCTCCGAATCGGTCTTTGGCATTGGGTAGCTTGCAATTTTGCGTAATTCGAGGCTCGCCGTGAGATTACGGTGGCGGGCCTCTTTCCGCTCTTCCTCCCAACGGGGTCCCTTAAGGGTCAAAATTCGGTCGAACGAAACCCAATGAGGTTCAAGCCATGTCAACAATTTCCAAACGGGGCCAACGGCACGAGCAGTAAGGGTGTCGTAGCGAAAATCGTCGAGCTGCCGCTCAGCTCGACCGTGGTAGACCGGCACAGGTAATTTTAGCTTTTTGACGATCGCCTCGAGTACTTTTGTCTTTTTCCCCGAGGAATCGCATAACGAAACGACTAGGTCGGGGCGTAATATTGCCAACAAAATCCCTGGTACACCACCTCCCGAACCAATATCTAGGACTTCTTCACCCTCTTTGAGTTGTCGGCTTAAATGCCAGCCATCTAGCAAATCTCGGGCGACAAAAAGATCGTAATTTGTATGACGAGTCAGATTGAGCTTTTCATTCCATCTCCAAAGTTCCTGAATGTAGGTTTCGACCTGCCCTATTTGCACATCTGCCAAAGGTAGCTCGTAGGGGGTTATCGCCTCAATTAATGAAGAAGAGGGCTGCGAAAGTTCCGATTTTTCGTCCAAAATTTTATCTACCACGAAAGAGAAGCACAATGCGAAAGAGGCCACTTGAAAAGAATCCAAAACCTCTCATAATTTTCATAGCCTCTCTCTCTTTTGGCAAGTAGGTAGATTCCAAGAGAGTCGGTTCTTGTAATCCTAAGGAAGACTACCCTGTGAAAACGATTCGTGGAAAAAAAGCCCTCCTTACTGGTGCTGCTTCGGGGATCGGTTATGCTCTCGCCCTTGAACTTGCCATGGCGGGGGCCGACCTCTACCTTTTAGATATTGATGAAGAGGGGCTCAAAAAAGTCAAAAAAGAGATCCTCTCAACGACCGATGTTGAGGTTCATATCCTTCCATGTGACCTCTCTGACGAAGAGGCAATTACAAAGGCGAATCAGAAAATCATCGATTCGTGGGGGAAAATTGACCTCCTCATTAACAATGCTGGTATCTGCTACTATGGGCCAGCAATGAACATGACGGCAAAACAATGGCAAAAAATTGTCGCCGTCAATCTCAATGCCCCAATCCAAATGACTCACCAGTGGCTCCCTGTCCTCATGCGACGGCCAGAGGCTCATATTGTTAATGTTGCTAGTGTCTTTGGCCTGCTGGCAACTCGACGATGCGCCCTCTACCACGCAACCAAATTCGGCCTCGTCGGATTTTCCAAAGCGATCAGGGCAGAGGTCGGTAACCAAATTGGAGTCTCAACAATTTGCCCGGGAATGGTTCGAACGAATCTTTTTTCGAACACACCCAGTGGGATCAAAGGGAAAGAGACCCCTCTGCCCCCCACGTTTATTTCTGTCTCGTCTGAGTACGTCGCTAAAACGATTATAAAAGCGATTCGTAAAAATCGTCACCTTGTCGTGATCACTTGGTTTGCCAAGCTCCTCTTTTTCACCGAACGATTCTTTCCATCGGTCGTCCTCTTTCTCCAGTGGGCCGGTCGTAAAAAAGGGCGACTCGTACTTGATGAAACCCGGCCCGCCGCACTAAACGACCTTAGCGGCTACATCGACCAAAATAGAGAAGACCCAGAAAAAGAATTCCTAAAGAGCTCACCCAGCAAAGAACTGTCTCACTAAAAAAGGGACTTTTTAGAGGACCTCCAAAGGGATGTTCCCTTTAGGCATCGACTCGGTAGAAGGAGTTACTCGCAGTCTCATAAATCGCAAAAAACAGAAGACAAGCTTAACCTGAACCTAACTGGGCACCAGAAAATGGCGAATCGGTTACTTGCAAAAATCGGCCACCATTATTGTAAAGTCCGTAACGGGTAAAGCGGCACCAGGTCAACTCAAGATCAAGGCCAAGCCACCCACTCTCACCTGTCTCAAACGAGGCGACCAATCGACGACACGGCAAGGGCTGGTCAAAGTAAAAATCGACCCCTAGTTCACTCAAATGTTTTCCAATAACGACAAATGTTTCGTCAACAAGAAGCTCTCTTGATTCGTTAATTGGCGTTAAGAAAATCGGATACGGAAAGGGGTGACGTTTCTCGGTACGACGAGAATCGACCGCCGTTGGAAACTCTCTCCATGAGATAAGTTCACGTACTGTCACCCGAACTTTCGTCTCTTGTGCTTGACGGGACGAAGTTGTCGAATTGAGCGGAGCCGACTGTGGCGCCGAAGGGGTACCCTCGATAGAGATGATAGTTTCGCTCATGCTAATTATTGCAGAAAAAATGAAAGGGTATTTTATTCAAAAGCTAAGTCTACGCTCGGAACACTGAATGCTCTTAGAGTTAAGCAGGAACAAAGCTTTTTCAAGAAATTTTTGCCGACTCTATCGGCAGAAAAAGGGCCTTGTCAGTGAATATCTAGGTTACAGATGGCTACCTGTCAAACCCCGGCCGCTGAAACATTTTGAAAAGGAAGCAAGCTAGTCTGGGGCAACCACACTGGCCCAATTATGCCGGTTGCACGGCCTGTGCCTCGCCAAAATTGCTTCACTTGTGCTATTGGCTTACATGAGATTACCACTTGCCAGATGTCGGCTCGGCCCGTAATAAATACCCCTCTTCTTCGACAAAAAGGGCAGGGCGGTCAGAATATCGGCGCTGACACTCATTGATAAGTTTCTGAGCAAAACGGTGATCCTTTGAAAAAATGAGCGAATGAATCCACTGTTCGTGTAGATATAAGTCATTCGTCACAAAGGGTTCATAATCGGGGAAATATTCTCTCCCTAATTTGAGAAGAGTTGCCCCTTGGGCATATTTTTTTTCAGCGACTTTTCTAATCGCTCGATTATTAAGTGTTGCCAACAGGTTCAGTCTCGCTTGCGGATCGTCTGGGGCCAGAAAAAGGCTTTGGCAAAAGAAAAAGGTCGCTTGTGAAAAATCTTGTTCCTGAAGCGCACAAAGGCCACGGTTGTAATAGATCGTTGCCAAAACCTCCGTCGCCTTATCAAAGCGACGAATGGGCTCATTGGGGGTACCCATTCGACCAATGTTGGTATCAACACCGGAAAAAGAGAAGTGGTCTTGACCTTTGGTACGGCTCGCCTCCCACTGCGAAAACCAGTCGACACATGTCGTCTCAATCGGTAGTGGTGAGCTCCCGATTAAAAAACACCGTAAGTGGCCCGGCTGTGCCTCCCAAACGACCGGTAAGCCTTCTCTCTCTGCTAAAAGGGCGAAAACGACCGAGGAGGTGACACAATTGTAATCGCCCTCGGTAAGGGTCTTATATAGATCGCTATTATGAGCCCGATATGTTCCCGTTAAAACGTTTTGAAACATCCTGTCAAAGATTTTTTTTGCTTTGGAAAAATCATCTCCCTGAAAGCTGCGGGGCTCCGCCTCAAATTCATTCCGTTGTTGTTGCAGTATCGTAGAGAATATTTTTTTGGCTTCATCCAGCTCGGCAAGGGTACAACCACCATGACTGGCAATCAACGCCCCCTCAAGGAGAGAAAACGAATCAAGGTGGTTGTCTTGAAGATCGCGCCATAATTCACGCTCAAGGTGATTCGTCGGTAAAGTGATAGAACCTTCGGCTAATAACCGCCTCGACAATTCATTCAGCCTTTTTTCAGGGCAGTCATCGTTAGATTGGTCTCCTGACGCAGCCAAAACTGAGGTGGTAACCCCTAGCAGAAAAAGCCCTGCGCAGAAAACTCGAGGAAACGAAGAGAACATGAGCGACCAGTCAAGGAAAAAGGGAACCGTGGCAAAAGTTCGCACAATAGCTCAGACAACAACATAGACTCATTGTCTGAGGCTCACATGTACGAAATAGATGCCAAAGGATACCCTCCCCTTAGAGAGATGTTGCCAAAAAACAACATCGTCGACCGACTTTAGCCATCCGCCCTGCCGCAATCCCTACAATCGACGCAAGCTGCAGCCTCCTGGCCGTCAGCAAACAGGAAAAGTGAATAGGACGCTACTTATCTCGTTCGTCGTCAATCTTAAAAAGACCGTGTAGAACTTCGTTACTACCGACCTGAGCCGAGTGTTTTGTTGCACGCCCTTCGGTAAGGCGGTAATCGATATCTTTTGAGAGATCGTCGTAAGTTTCATCCCAAAGATTTCGCCGAGTTTGTCGGTCAGGCTCGTGGAGTGAGCGTACAATTCGAAAACCGACAAAGCTGCCCGGGTAACTCGTATACCACCATGGACTTCTGGGGATGTTTGGATCAGCCGCCTTCCATTCGGATTCATTTGTTCCAAGGCGGGCAGCACTACGCAAAGCAGGAGGGTCGTCGTCAAGATGCCCTCCTTTAGCGACATGGTTTTCGTGACTTTTGGGCCATAGGACGGCCGAAAAAGTTGTCAAAGGTCCTTTTTCAGTACTCTTTTTTGCAAGGTCGGCGTACCCTGTCTCCTGAATTTGATCAAGACACCATTCAGCGGCATTGCCATGCATGTCATAAAGGCCCCAGTCGTTCGGCTTTTTCGTTTTTATTTCGTGAAGCTGATCGTCTGAGTTCTCATAATACCAACCATATTCTCCGAGCTTTTCTAGGTCATCTCCAAAAGAGTAGGCCGTCGTTCCTCCGGCTCGGGCGGCATACTCCCACTGTGCCTCTGTCGGTAGATGAAGAACCTGGCCCGTTTGTGCAGACAACCATTTCGTAAATTGTTTTGCCGCGTATTGTGTCATTGTAACGGCCGGTTGTTCTTCCTCACCCCCGTATTGGTAGTTTGTTGCTGGGTCATAAAGTGGGGTCGGGACAGTAATAGCATCAGTGGCAAAACGGTTATCGAGTTCAATAACATCACGAAGCGCTTCATTTTCTTTGAGAACCTCTAAAACAACTTGGCGAAGTGCCTCCTTTTTTTCCCTTTCGGGATCGTCTTCCCGAGGGATCAACTGGAGAGCAGGAAGGCTTTCAAAAGTCTTAAACAAGTTATAGAGGTCCATAAAATGATGATATTGCCCCCAGGTCGTCTCATGCGAGGCGATCCAATACGGTTCTAACGTGACCTCGACCTGTGGCCCTTCGTTCTCATTACGATTCGCTTCACCCTCGGGGCTGCCAACCTTGACCGTTCCACCAGGGATCGGAACCATCGTGAACTCATACTCGGTGCCCGGCATCATTAACGTATAGGGAACCATATAGAGCCCACCTTCCAGCTCGACGTAGCGACCACTTTTGGGCTTTTCATCGACTAATCCTGGCCCAACGACAAGCTTTGGCGGTTCCGTAGCTTTTACAGGACCTGGTTGTTTCGTCTCTTGTATTGGCTCGCTTTCCTCAGAGGTACAGCCGACCGAGATAATACAGGCGGAAAACAGAATGGCTCCAACGACCAAACGCACAAAAGAAAAGGTCTTGCCTGATGGAACTGCCAGAAATCCTTGAGGTCTTGCCATTACTTCATTTTTCGTTTAGTTAGAGAAGAAAGGTGGGCCGATTGCGCTGAGTTCTGAGGGGTACAGCAAGGGTCTTTGTCGATGTCACCTTCGGGAAGCCGGTGTCCCATTTTGTCCCGCTTTACTTCCAGATACCGAGCATTATGTTCGTTTATTGGTGGGACAATTGGCACTTGATCAACGACCCTTAGATCGAAGCCATGATAGATAAAGGCATCGGTCTTTTTGGGGTTGTTTGTAAGGAGCCGAATCTTGGTAAGACCAAGGTCTTTCAAAATTTGAATACCGACTCCATAATCACGGGTATCGACTTTGTGCCCTAGAGCCTGATTCGCTTCAACGGTGTCAAGCCCTTGATCTTGGAGGTTGTATGCCTTGATTTTTTCTAAAAGGCCAATGCCTCGGCCCTCTTGTGGCAGGTAGATTAAGACTCCTGCCTTTTCATTGCCGATCTGATCGAGTGCCATATGAAGCTGATCACCACAGTCACACCTCAGCGAGGTAAGAACATCGCCCGTAAAACAAGAAGAATGGAGGCGAACCAAAGGGGCTTCGACGGCGGACAAATCACCCAGAACAAGAGCGATCGGTTCCTGACTTTCGTACTTAACCTGATAACCAATGAGACGAAACTGACCATAGCGGGTCGGCAACGTCGCCTCGGCAACACGCTGGATAAGCTCCTCTCGACTCCGGCGATAGCGAATAAGCTCTTCGATCGTAATGATTTCCATCTCGAACTCTTTGGCCATTTCGAGCAATTGATCTCGTGTTGCTCGCTTACCTGACCCATCGAGAATTTCACAAATAAAGCCCGAAGGGGAAAGGCCTGCCATACGGGCAAGGTCGACCGAAGCTTCGGTGTGGCCGGCACGACGCAAAACACCTGCCTCTTTGGCGATCAACGGGTCGACATGGCCTGGCCTGACAAATTCGGTTGGCTCGCTTGTCGGGTCGACAAGGGCCTGGATCGTTTTTGCCCGCTCTTCGGCAGTAATACCTGTGTGGACATCACGATGGTCGACTGTAATAGTAAAAGCGGTCCGGTAGCTATCAGGCTCACCCAAACGCATTAAAGGCAGCTCAAGTCGGTTGGCAACTTCGGGAAGGATCGAAACGCAAGGGCGCCCTTTACCATGCTTTAAAACAAAGTTGACAATTTCGGGAGTGACCATTTCGGCAGCACAGACAAAATCGCCTTCGTTCTCACGATCTTCATCATCGAGAACAATAACTAGCTTTCCGGCAGCTATCGCAGCAACGGCCGCATCTATGGAAGAGAATTGAGTAGACATAATATATTCAAAATTACCCAAAGGTTACATTGACAGTCAAAGGTTCATCGCCGAAACTTTGCCAACGAAAATGGAGGCCTCCCTTCCATGAGAGTCCAAGGCTATACGTAAATTCCCTTTCATTATAGAAGGATATCCAAAAACCGCCAAACTGCTAAACGTCCAAAAAGGGGTTGTTTTTAGTAAATTCATAACGTTAAGTGGAGTAAGATTGCTATAATCGGACAACAAATGGGCTAAATTGTGCCAGAGGAAAGTTACCGAGCGACTCTCCTTGCGGTCTCTTGAGAGGATTTCAACCACGAACAAGTTAGCCGCGGCCCAAGGTACGCTGGATGTTGACCAATCATTCCTGACCTCTTGTCGTTTAAAGCCTCGCTTCCCCTTATTGTCTGGACGATTCTATGTTGCCTCGTGAAGAATATGTCGAACAAAGCCACTTTTTTGAGCAGCTTGGCAAATACCTTAATCGTAATATCGCCATGCAAGAGGCACTCATTCATATTCGCCATGAATTGTTAGCAACGACAAAGCTCCCGATCGCGGTCGATCTCCTTTTGGCCGAACTCAAACATGGTGGTTCCATTAGTCCGGCGATGAAACGGCTAAGCCACTACTTCTCCCCCTTTCAAATTTATGTTATTGCCGAGGCCGAAGAAGAGAGAGGCCGGTTCGAGTTCGGCATAGCTCTTGAAATTTTACATAAAGAGGCACAGTATCGCTCGGGCGAAATAAGCCAAATGGGCCTTTTCTTCTACGAATTCGAGGCGATTTGCCGCAACCGGCTGAAGTACGAAAAAGGATTAACGGCAATGGCCAAAGATCCGACCTTTCCTGAAGAGTGGCAAAAGTGGATCCTGCTGGTGCGGCGTGAAGTCGGTCTGATCGAACTGGCTGAGCTTGTCTATCGGGAGAGTGCTTTCCATGAAGGGCGAAAAGCTGCCGACACAAAGGACGACTCGACCGAGCCCCTTTTTGGTGAACGTGAAGGAAAGATTGCCAAAGCATGTCGTCAAAAAGATCCTTTACACCTCTTTTCGGCTCTTCAGCGACAACTTGCCTATCCGACCGTTCCCCGTCCAAAACCGGTCGACAATAAGGCCGAAATAATAACCCAATTGTTGCGCCGCCTAGATCGGGTCGAAGCTCGGGTGAAGCTCCTCGAGGAAGAGGGACAAACAGGGATGATCGACCTGGCAAAATTTTATGGCCCTCAAGGGTAGGGTGGTACTCGTTTAAAGTATGGCAAGCGGCTCTATTTTTGGTTATGATACCATTGAAGATTTTGTCTAGTTATTTTGCCCATAATTTTTGATGCACAGAAAAAACGGCCAACTCGATTCTCATATACCGATCATTACACCTGAAAACATCTCCTTCGATTATCAGGTTGCCGGGCCATTCCGTCGTGCGATCGCCTTTGTTTTAGACCTGATCATACGGGGAATATTAATCTTGCTGACCTTGTTGAGTGTCCTTCTACTCTTTTGGGCGATCGATTTTGCTCTTTCGGCGACCCCATTCTATTGGATTGTGCCGTGGTTTGTCTCGACCACTGAGGGAGCCCTTGTCTTCCTCGGATTTGTCGGTTACTTCCTTTTGGACTGGTTTTATAGTGGCCTTTTCGAGACCTATATGAATGGGCAAACTCCTGCAAAAAGATTGCTGCAAATGCGCGTTGTTAGTATTGATGGACAGCCAATTACCGGCCTACAGGCAATTATGCGGAACCTACTAAGGTATGTCGATCTGGGCCCAGCTGTTCCCAATACCTTTTTTCTTGCCGATGGAACGGGAATAACGGCGGCAATATTCCCCATTGGAATGGTCGGTTTTTTTGTGGCAAATTCAAATTCACGTTGTCAACGTTTAGGCGATTTAGTCTGCCAAACAATGGTGGTCGTCGAAGAGCGGCAGCGTGCTATCGACCTGACCAAGGTCGCTGACCCCAGGATTCCTAAACTTGCAGAACTAATACCGCCAGATTTTGTGATCTCCCATTCCTTGGCCAAGGCGATCGCAGCCTATATGGAAAGACGAAAATACTATTCCAATGCACGTCGGCATGAGCTGGCTGCCCACCTTGCCTTTCCATTACTACGTCAGTTTGGCCTTCCATCTGATACAAGTTATGACCTTTTTATGTGTGCCCTTTACTATCAGATATTTCTCTCGGAACAACCTGTGGGTGAGACGCCACCAATTTCCCAAGATCGTCAATGGCCTTCTAATCCTTTTGAAAAAGGGAGTCCTAGCGATCCCCTGCCAACATCACCTGCGGCAAAAGAGGGAATGCCCACGTCACCCTCCCCTACTGTGCCGCCGGGCGAAACCCCGACAGAACAAGGAACCGTTACCTGATCCTCAAACGACCAACCCATTCGGACCCTAACCTTTATTTTTCCCTTAGAAGATCATCGTTATGAAAGTCGAAGACCTCATACAACAACGGCGCCAAAACTGGGACGAGCTAGAGGCCTATCTGGCTGGCTCGCGAAGGCTTAGAGGCAAAAAGGGAAGGGAAGTACCGCTGACCAAGTCGGAAAGGATCTATAACTTTACCCGCCTTTACCGGGCAGCGTGCGCCGATCTGGCTCTAGCCGATGCTTATCAACTCCCGCCAAGTACGGTACAGTATCTTCATAAACTCGTTGCCCGTGCCCATAATCAACTCTACCGTTCCAAGAGATTTTCGACCTCTCAGTGGTGGGGGATGTTGTTTAACGACGTTCCAAAGCTCATCTTCCGAGACCGATATGTTCAGTTTATGTTCTTCTTTTTCTGGTCGATCTTTCTCGGCTCGGCCGCAATAGCAGCGACCCCCGAGCTATGGCCCGATTATCCTGAGCACATGGTCGGCAATGGCCAGCTTGAGAATTTAGAATCGATGTATGCCGAACCCCTCTCGGATCGACCGACAGGAGTCAATCTTCAAATGGTCGGTTTTTACATTTGGCACAATACCTCGATCGGCCTCCAATGTTTTGCTGGGGGGCTGTTAATCGTTCCTGGGATACTGATCACCTTGTTTAATGCGGCCTCGCTAGGAGCGATGTTTGGGTACATGGCTCGCCCCGACATTTACTCGGAAGGTACTCAGGCAGGGACCCATTTTTTCGAATTTGTTACAGCCCACGGCCCTTTTGAATTGACGGCGATCGTCCTTTCTGCCGGTGCAGGGCTGCGCATCGGCATGAGCTGGGTCCATACCCATGGCTTGAGTCGTCGCGCTTCGCTTGCCAAAACGGCGACCGAAACATTACCTGTTATGTGTGCCGCAATGGTCCTCTTTGCAGGCGCTGCACTCATTGAAGGGATTATTTCGCCCTCAGGTATGCCGTATGAATTCAAATATGTCGTCGGCGGTTTAACGGCAGCCGCCCTGTTGATTTATTTTATTATTTTAGGCGTCCCCAGAGGGATACCTAAAAACTAAAGATCTTTTTAGCTTTTTGTTATGCAACTTGACAGAACACGAATTGTTATTCGCAAAAGAGGATGGCTAGAGTCGTTTGACATGGCTTTTTCTTTAATACGCGTCTTGGAACCGCGGCTGTGGGGGTATTATTTTTTTGGTGGCTTACCGTTCTTAATACTGAACTATTTACTTTTACTAAATTTGGGTGATTTATAGATCATTTACGAATCGAACGCCAACCGCAACATTTACTTTCCCTATTACCATGTTTTCCTTATGACTTTTTTGGTCTATCTCGAGATGCCACTTGCCTCCTCGTTGACCGTTATATTTTTAGGAAAAGATATTTTCCTGGAAAAACATTCTCTCAATGGGATACTCTCTGAGCTATGGGAAGGGCTCGGTCGTCTCCTCTACTCACATTTGGTATGGCGTTTTCTTTTTCTGGGACTATCAATAACCTACTTTCTTCGTATATCTATTGTCTCACCCGAAACAATAAGCAACGACGTAGGGACTTGGATTGGCTGGGTTTTCCTTTTCTTTTTTGTTGCATGGATTCTCCGATTATTCCGCCCTTTTATTAACGAAGTGATTTTACTCGAAAAGCTACCTGCTCGAAATCAAGAAGATAAGGGGCGGACCCTCGCCAAAAGGAGTAGCTCCCTCCACAATGCGAATCTCGGCACCCTTTTACTCCAGGGTATCTATTCGTTTTTCCTAGCGATCTTTCTCTCATGGGCGTTAATTTCGGGTTTAACCTTTCTTCGGGGTATTCTCTTTGCGAACTGGTACTGGGACGACCTGACGTTAAATTTTCTCTATCCTGGAGTTTTATGGGTTGTTGGGCTCTATTTTACCGTTTGGCGTTTTTTATGTTATTTGAACATTCGTATCCGAGATGAAGGATGGGAGATAGAACTTCTCATGCGTGCAGAGGCGACCCGCCTTCGTGAACGTCGTTTTGGATTCAAAAGCCACTAAATACCTTACAGACCATGGTCGATTTTTCAAAAACTTATTTTCTTCCTCAAAAGTGTCTACCAAAAATGCAGCACTCTCTCTTCTGCTGCGCCTGTTTGCCGTTTTGCAACGCTTTGTGGCCGATCGTCGTGATGATGTTATCCATCAATATTTTTGTGCAACCGATATCGGCGTTAGCAACAGATCTTGTTTCAACTCCCGTTTCAAAACAAGATAACAAAGAGCAGCCAGCCCAAAAATCGCTAGAAGACCTTAGCCCCCCCTGGTATGACGCCGATCAAGGCGACCATCGACAGATTCTTGTCCAGCCTCAAAAGATCGACACCATGGAGGGGCGGCATTCAAAAAATAGGCGTGAGCCATTCGACTGGGACAAATGGTGGAACGGACTCTTTAACTCTGGTAACACCTCAAATAATAATACAGCCACCTCAAACAATACCGCTAACTGGGGTCTCTCACCCGAGACGACTTTTGTTCTCCAAATGTTCGTACTTTTTCTCCTTTTGGCCCTCATAGCAGGAGTTATTTTTTGGACCTATCGCCGACAAAGCAGCTATCTACACCGCATTCGCAAGCGGAGCAAAATTGATCCCTCGCAAAAGGGGCGACTGGAAGCCCTCGGCGTCGAGATCGACAACCCAATGACCGACCTGCTGCAACAAGCTCATTTCTACCAACAACAAGGCGACTATCAAAAAGCGATTATCTATTTTTACAGCTACCAGTTAACCGAACTCGATAAAGCGAAATTTGTCTACCTAGAAAAAGGGAAAACAAATCGTCAATATCTTCGCGAAGCAGTCCAGAACCACTGGTCAATGGTCCCGCTCCTGCAACTTACAATCTATGCATTCGAAGAGGTCTTTTTTGGAAAACATAAACTTTCACAGGCTCAATTCCAAACATGCTGGAACGAATTAGATAACCTGAAAAAACTTTTTCATTCCAATGTCCCGTCGAATCCTCTGCCACCGTCGTAGTCCACCCCGTTTCCTGCCTCATTTTTTTTACCTTTATGATTTTATTTTCTTATATTGTTTTGGTGTTTTCACCATGTGGTCAATGACAAACAAAATACGAACAGCTGATATCTTCAAAAAATATCTCCGAAGGCAATCTTTTTCGGGGGGCCGTTTGCCTCTGGCTTGCCTTACTCTGTTGGCCTCTTTGGTGATGCTGGTTGGGTGTTCAAAGTACGAAACCATAACGACGGACTATGGAATTACTGAAGAAAAAGGGAAGACGCCAACGCAAAGCATCAACGGCCTTTCGGTTTTTCGGCAAATGTTAGACAGCCGTGGGCACGACACAAACGAGGCTCGTTACTTCACAAACAGTTTGTTTAAAAAACAGGTTCTCATTTGGGCACCTCAACACGGACCACCCGATGCTTCAGAGATCTCTCTTCTTCAAGAGTGGCTCCAAAGCACCGTTCACGTCGCCAAAGGCAAGCCGGCTAAGCGACGGACCCTAGTCGTTCTTGGCCACCATTACGATGCTGCTGTCGACTATTGGCAAAAAGGGATCGACAACCTTGAAAAAACGGCCAAAGAGCGCCCTCTCACAGACGAAGAGAAAGAACAAAAAAAAGAGCTGCGACGGCAACTTGCCGTTGAAAAGGTCGATGCCTTTAAAAATGACCTTCACGTGATTACCCCTAGGGTTACCGATTACGATGCCAACTGGAACCCTATCTTGGAAGAAGGAAAGCTTAAACTCGATCGTAAAGTGACAACCCTCACAGGACCGTTGGCAACAAACGTAGATCCCAAAGAGACCAAGCTTCATTTCCATAAAACGGCTACACTAGAGACTTTTTTCAAAAATGCCATTAATGTTTACGGCGAAGGCGACAGTGAACCTAGCCTTGACTTTTCTATTAACCACTACCACATATTCCCAGATTCTTCTCTCAACGACTCAAAGGAATTTGGTCATTTTCTCGAGCCAGAAACTCCTGTCGCTGAGGAACCACAATACATCCCAAGAAACAATTCTCAGGAATTGCTTAGCACCGTTAAAACGACGGCGCTCCTCGATTCAGAGGCAGGGCCACTAGCAATTGAGGGCAGACATGACCGCTGGAATGAAAACCGCCTTATCCTTCTTGATGACGGCCGCTATCTACTGAATTACGGCCTTATCCGACCACAACACCAGAAGCTGGCAAGCAACCTTATTGATCATCTTGAAAAATCGTCGGTAAGCAAAGAACCTCTGAAAATTACCTTTCTCACCACTGGCGATATTGGCCTAGAAACCCTTCTACAACAACAAGACAACGACGCTTCCCACGGTTGGGAGGCGCTAACCGCCTGGCCACTCGGTCCGATTTTGCTTCACTTTGCGATCGCAGGCAGTTTTTTCTGTCTTCTGCACTTTTATGTTTTTGGGCGACCACGTGAGCTTCCACCACCGACCACGGCCGACTTTGGGAAACACCTCGACGCGGTTGGCACCCTCCTTGAAAAAACAGGTGATGTGGAACATGCTCGACGACTTGTGGAACGTTATCAGAACGAACTCAAAAAATAACCCCAAAATAGACGACTTTATTTTCTAAAATTTCGCAGTACTAAACTCGACAGGACCCAATTATGAATACTGGTGAAAATCATCCACTTGGTGACCTCCCCGATCCCTCAGCCAGGGAAAAGCAGAGACCAACCCCTCAAAACCAGGGTCAACGTCCAGTCGAGCAGGCCCAGGTCGTTCAGCCGTCTCAAGTAAACGAGGTAACGCCTCCTCAGGCCGAGCTTGCCTCCCCCCAGGCAGCAGCGACCGTTGTCCCTCAAAACAAGCAACCTCAGGTAAAACAACATCAGGGGCAAGAGACACCCACCAAACGTCTCTTTGATCGGCTCACCAGTGAAATCAGCAAAATCTTTGTTGGGCAAGATGAGCTTGTGCTAGGTAGTCTGGTCGCTCTCTTTTCCAACGGTCATATCCTTATTGAGTCGGTTCCCGGCCTTGGAAAAACATTATTGGTCAGGACACTGGGACAACTACTTGGCTGCGACTTTGGCCGGATCCAGTTCACTGCCGACCTGATGCCCTCAGACATTACCGGGGCACCAATTTTCAACATGAAGACCCAAGAGTTTCATTTTCGGCCTGGCCCTATTTTCACCCAGCTTTTGCTAGCCGATGAGATCAACCGAGCGCCGGCAAAAACCCACGCCGCTCTCCTTGAAATCATGCAGGAATATCGGGTAACGGTCGACGGAACAAGTCACGAACTCAAACGCCCGTTTTTGGTCATTGCTACCCAAAACCCTGTCGAATCAGAAGGGACCTATAACCTCCCCGAGGCACAACTCGATCGCTTTATGTTCAAACTGATCGCCAATTACCCCAGCGCCCAAGACGAAGCAAAAATTTTACACCTTCACTCATTGCAACACGACCTTGACGATAAACTCGCCTCACTAAAGCAGATAACAACTGCCGAAGAAGTTCTAAAAATTATCGAGGGAAATAATAATATCCGTATCGACAAGAAGCTACTCCTTTACATTAACGAAATCGTACGTTTAACCCGACGCTGGCCGATGTTCTATATGGGTGCCTCTCCACGGGCCGGCCTTGGCCTTATGCAGGCTGCCCGGACATTGGCCGCCTTTTACGGACGTGACTACGCCATTCCAGATGATGTCATTCAGGTCGTTCTTCCCGCCTTGCGACACCGTGTTATCCTCACTGCTGAGGCCGAGGTCGAAGGACAAAGTGTCGATGAACAGCTCAAGGCTCTTTTACGCAATGTGGAGGTGCCACGATTTTGAGTGATGCTCTTCTTCAAGGTGCCGAATGGCTCTCTGCAAGCTGGCAGTTCTTTTCGGCCCGTCCTTTTTTGCTTATCTTCTCCTTTTTGGCTCCGTTAGGAATTCTTGCGGCTATTTTGCGCACCTTTCCAGAGAGACGACTCGTCGAATTATTGGCTCTGGTTGCCACGACCTCTTTGGTAATGCTAATTGCAGACTGGCTCGTTATCGTCGTCCTTATCATTGATGCCCTCTTGTTAACGATTGCGGCGATCGACCTCTTTTCACTACCGAGGAAAAAATATTTCCGTGTCGAGAGACAAATGCTCAAGGTCGCCTCTCTAGATCGACCACACGAAGTCCATCTTGAACTTCGGAATCTAAGCAAACGATCCTGGAAAATTAAATACCGCGATGACTTGCCCCAGGCATGTAATGCCTCGCCATTCTATTTTGACAAAACGATACCACCCCGCACCAAAATCGAAAACACCTATGAACTGACGGCTTCCCAAAGGGGGGCTATGACTCTTGAGCATATCTATCTTCAGGTTTCAAGCCGCTGGGGACTCTGGAAACGTTTTTTTAAATATCCTTGTAAAAATGAGCTCCATGTCTATCCAAATATGAAACAACTTTCGGAATATGCGCTACTGGCAAGGACCAACCGGTTGAGTCTTATTGGTGTTCGGCGCACCCGCAAAGTTGGGCAAGATAGTGACTTTGAACGGCTACGTGACTACACCTCTGACGATAACTTTCGTCATATGGATTGGCGGGCGACCGCCCGCAGGAACAAGCTCACTGTCCGAGATTTTCAGGTTAATCAGAGTCAGCGTCTTGTTTTCGTTATGGATTGTGGGCGCATGATGACAAACTACTCGAATGGCTTGAGCATTTTGGACCACGCCTTTAACTCGATGCTTATGTTGAGTTTTATTGCGCTAAAACAAGGTGATTCCGTCGGGATGCTCTGCTTTTCCGATGAGATTGAACATTATGTACCACCACAAAGTGGCATGAGTCAAATGAACCGACTCTTGCACGGTAGCTTTGACCGATTTCCTAACATGGTCGAATCCCGTTACGACGAAGCCTTTTTATATTTGAACAACTACTGCCGCAAACGGTCTCTCGTTGTTTTAATGAGTAGCTTTATCGATGAAGTCAACGCGAATCAACTCCATCAGTACCTTTCAAACCTTGTCGGGAACCACCTGCCAATCGGAGTTTTGTTACGCGATCATCAAATGTTCCGTGCGGCCGACGTCGTCGATCCTCAGGGACACGACCTTTATCGTGCAGCAGCCGCCTCTGATGTCCTTTTATGGCGACAACAGGTTTTAAGTCAATTACAACATAGTGGCGTATTAACGATCGACTCTTTTCCAGAAGATCTCACCGCCCCACTCATTAATCAATACATGGAAATCAAGGCCCGTCACCTGTTATAGTCTTCTGATTATAGCAGCCTGTCTGCATTCGTTTTATCGTCAGATGCTCTTTATAGTAGTGTCGGTTCTTCTATCGGCCACGACGGCGATGGTCCGAGCGTTCGTCCCAGGTCGAGATATGCTTCCTTTCAACGGCCGATATCTTGTCCATAAATTCGGCCTGCTTTTCTTCAGGAAATCCCCTGACAACACTCCTTGCCTGACCTAATAATTCAAGAATATTTCCAGAAAATTCAATCGGAAAGCAGATATCTGCATAATAACACATGGCGTCGACCATCTCTTCTTTCGTTTCAAACTGTGGAAATTCTTTTCTCGCTATGGCAAAGAACATCTCGGGAAAACCTCGGTTTTGACGATTCGTCTCCTCTTCGCTTGTCGTAACATAACGATGACATTCTTTTCCTAAAACCAGGTAGGCATCAAGACGTTCTTGTGGTGTATCCAAGCCCTGGGCCGACTTAACTAAATCATTGAAAAGGAGCTCACCTTCAGCCCGTTGCTCAAGATGGTGGTGAGCAAAAAAGAGATAGAACAAAAGTTCACGTCTATTTTGGAGATCTTCGACCTTGAGGGCTTCTTTACGCACCTCGCCAAGAAGTGTAAGTGAATCTTCTTTCTTTCGGAGCAGATCACCGCTGACAACACCGACTTTAATAAGGTTCTTATTTCTAACGACCGCTGACCCCAGCTTTACATTTTCCACCTGAATTTCGTTAAGAATCGTCTGAATATCCTCTCGCCACCCATCTAGACGATAGCGTAATCTGTGATGGGTTTTAGCCAACTCAAACAACAGTACAATTTTCTCGGTAAGGCTTTCGACTTCACCACACGCCTTGTGACTACTTGTTAACGAATCGGCTGCCAATAGAGGGTACCCATTAGACATCTGCTTTCGGGCAAGGTTGGTCAAGTGCCAGGCCCGCTCCTCTGCCTCGGGGAATGTCTGAATACGATGGTAAACGTTGAGCAGATCGGCCTTTTTTTCCGGTGGTGGTTTCGTCAAATAGTAATAGGCACCTATCGGCAACGACAAGGCGACCAAAGCCAACAGCCCAAATAACTGACGCCTGTCGATAAATCCATCTTGCCTGGGCATTGATCTACTTTTTACCTGTACATTGGTCATTCGTTTGGCCATCTGGATTCGCCCTCACAAACAGATAAGAGAAAGAGGCGAAACTCTCGCCCCACCTCTTTTCTTCCATCAGGTCATTATGCCAAAAGAGAGAGCAAATAACAAACCATTCCTCAAGAACTCTCAAAAGAAAAAGGAACGTCGCCCTACCGGCAAAACGTCCCCTAAAATGAGCCACTTTTATGCTTGATCAAAAGGTCAACCCAAGAGCCATGATTCGTTTCTTTGCCTCGGCCATGAGGTCATCTTCGCCCACCTCGCCCTCGGCACAGTAGGTTACCGAAAAGCGGAGAAACGGCCCTGCATCATCCCAGGGAACGGTAATGATCGAAGCATCAGAGATCAGCTTTTGACTCGCCTCTTCCGCATTGGCAAAAGTCGTTCCGTCAGCCGAGCCAGTCGGTGACTTTGTATAAAGAAAGTAGGAGCCTCCGGGCATTTGACAATCAAAGCCACACTCTCTTAACATCGCAACTAATTTCTCAAGACGGCGGCGATACTTTTCCCGTACTTCCTGAACAATCGTCTCCTGACCAAGTGCGACAGCTGCCGCCTTCTGAATAGCAATAAACTGCCCCGAATCGCAATTGTCCTTGACATCGGCAAAGGCGCGAACCAGACGCTCGTTTCCACAAACCCAGCCAATTCGCCAACCGATCATATGGAAACCTTTGGAAAGAGAGTGGACTTCTACACCAACCTCTTTGGCGCCCTCGACCGAAAGAAAGCTCAGTGGCTCACCATCGAAGGTCAACATCATGTGAGCAGCATCTTGAATAACAACAAGCTCGTACTTCTTGGCAAATTCGACAACCTCCTCAAAAAATTCGACCGTCGCTTTCTTGCCCGTCGGACTGTTAGGATAATTTAAAACGAGCAGCTTCGCCCGATCGAGGATCTCTTGAGGAATCGCCTGAAGGTCGGGAAAGAAATCGTTCTCTTCAAGAAGGGGCAGTGGGTAAACCTCACCACCGTAATACTTGGTATGGGTACCGGCGACAGGGTAGCCCGGAACGGTCATCAGGGTGACATCTCCTGGGTCGATAAAGCAGGCGGGTAAAATGGACAAGGCCGACTTCGAACCGATACAGTGGTTAATTTCTGTCTCAGGATCGAGCTCAACACCGAGCTCACGTCTCATAAAAGAGGCGGCGGCCTCTTTGAATTCGGCAACACCGTTGTCGGCATAGCCACGGTTGTCGGCTACGTTGATTTCAGCCTCCATTTGGGTACGGACGATTTCAGGAGCCATCTCGTCATTTTCCCCAATACCAAAATCAAGAAGTTTTCGGTCGGGATAGTCGGCGATCGCCTTTCGTTTAGCCCGTTTAATTTTTTCAAACTTGTAGATAGCGTTATCTTTACCATACTGGCTGCCACCAATACGTTGTGCGAATTTTTTCTGGAAATAAGGGTCTGTCATTGTTCTTTGATCTACTCTTAATAATCAGGTCAGTGTGATAACAAGGCAAGAAAAAGAAGAGGCCTATTATAGCCGAGAGTCGACACGATGAGAATTAGGGGAAAAGCTTGAGAGTGCGAAAGAAAATCGGCAAAAAAAGGACCACACGGGATACCCATGTGATCCTTTTGGAGGTCGACACAAATCTGTCGACACAGTTTTACCTTCGGCCTTTGGGCCGTTTATTTCTCTCTAATTTTCAACGGGATCGCTCGGCAAATCGCGTTGATAGGGGAGAGGCTCTACCTGGGGAAGGTAGCCACCTGTCGATTCACTCCATGCCTGACGCTCAATTTCAGAGGCATAATACCTTAGCCATGTATGGCAATCGGTTTCGTGGTCAAGGCAACGCCAATGAGTATAATGAGTCTGTCCACCGAGCCGTTTTTCCCGAGCTGGCAAAACTTCTTTTCGAATCAACTCGTATAGCTCGCGATCGCTTAAATGTTCCGAAAAATCCAAAACAATTTTTACCGAAAAAAGATCGTTAATGACCTGATGGAGAGCAACCTGAAGATCGGCATCGGCGAGGGTCGTCGCCGGCTCAAGAGAGAGTGGTGGTTCAAACCAACAACCAATGGGTACAACGGGAGCCTTCTCCCATTCGATCATTGACGAGAGAAACTCGTTCTCGACTTCGGTCGGCATCGTTTGAAAATCGATAACCTGAAACGACTCTTCCATGTACGGTTCGATCTCATCACGGAGCTGAGCGTTGAGGAGTAATTGATCGACTTCATTCAGCCGAGATTCTGGTGCTTGCATCGAAGAGAGTTCTGTCTATAAAGGAGGGGAATAAAGAACTGTCCCTGTGACAAAAAGGGAGGCTTGCCAAACGGTTCTCCATAACTTTAACGAGGGCGGCGACAACTTCAACAGAGAACTTTAGCAAAAACGTGGCCAGCCAGAAGTTTTTCAGCCCAGCAGCCCCTTTTTTCGGCACAGCTGTCCCATCTTGACGCCTCCAGTGGCCAACACCCCAGCCCTCCCTCTTTTTTGCAAGATAACCCTCTTGTTTTTGCAGAAATGGGGGCAGTTTTCTTGAAAGTGACCAAATAATTGGCCGAAACGACCATGTTTTTCCACCCATATCAGGGGAGAGCACCTCCACCATCGGAGCCATTTTCCGCCACCCTCTCGACGGCTAGGCAAGGATCGTTTTCGAACCCTTACCCGGCTCTTCAACGGCAAACCGAGGGACCGCGTACCCGGGTAAATGATCTCGGAGTTTTTCTATAAGTTCTTTACCAATAGAGACTTGCGACTCATAATGAGCGACCCCCTGAGTCCGGTCAAGCTGATGAAGATAGTAGGGAACCACCCCAATATTGATAAGTCGCTCAGAAAGATCGTAGAGGGCTTGGAAATTGTCGTTAATACCACGGAGAAAAACGGACTGATTGAGCACAACAATCCCAGATTGGATCATTTTTTTAAGGGAATTTTCGACCCTTTCGTCGATCTCTTGAGCATGGTTGGCATGAATGACAACATATGGA
>JALCBQ010000042.1 GCA_028066335.1 Pirellulaceae bacterium | reverse complement strand
CCTCTGACAAAACCGAGGCCGGCCCTCCGGCTCCAACGGTATCTTCGCCTTACCAGCGACAACTACAAGTTTACGATCGGCTTGACCTTACAAATCGGGTCCATCAGGCAATTGAAAAAGAGTTTGGGGTTACAGGGCGAGACGTTGTTGGACGGGGGATGTCGACCCCTGTTTTTCTGCCTAAATTACCAAAAGTCGGCGAAACAACTGCAATTGGGATCTTTAACGAGAGGCTTCAAAAGAGTTACAACAGCCTTGAGGAGACCGAATACCTTAAAACCGAACCCGAAACGGGGAACGAATTGTGGCGAATAAGTATCCGGTTAGGGGCATTGAATGACATTGATTATGGCCAATTTGTTCATCGCTTTAAATCTGCTGTTGAACCCATTTTGTCAGCCTACCGATATCGCGAGAAGATCTATGAGAAAGTTTACTCGGCAAACAAAGATCGCAATAAACATGATTCATTGAGAATTCTACTATTAGGGGCGTCCTACAAATCGGCTAAGGGCGAAGCAAAAAAAAGGCCGACACTTGAATCCCCTGTCGACCAAGACCATCTTTTTGCTCACACACTCTATGAAATTCTCAAGCATAATCGGCATTATGTTAAAGCGCACGACCCTAGATTTTATCCGTTGGATGGAGATGTTATTACTGGCCTTTCACCCCAGGAAGAGTTTCAAAAAGACTACAAGCCCAAAGCGCACAACAACTGGAAAAACCGCTTTGCTAGTGAGCAATCTCTTGATGACTATTTATCGAAGCAAGAATACGACCTAATTGTTTTCCTAGACGATCAACCATATCAATCATTTCTTCAAACGATTCAAAAGCAAGAAAGCCAAATTGTTACGATCCCTTCAGAAGATTATCACTATAACGTTGCTAACCCTGCCGAAACACCAACCGCCTCTCAAAGAATGGCAAACGGTGAAAAAGGGGCTGCCATCAAAGCAATTTACACTGGTGTGGTTCCTGTCGTCTACAAAGCTCAACGAACCCTTTTGAAGAGCTTAATTGAAAGCATCGGCCTTGCATTTGTCCTTATTGCGATTGTAATGGTTTTGTTACTGCGGAGTCCACGCGCAGGCCTTGTTTCGATGATTCCTAATGTCTTTCCAGTCGTTGTGATTTTTGGCTTTATGGGCTATTTTGGAATTCAAGTCGATATCGGCTCAATGATGACAGCCAGCGTTGCTATGGGGGTTGCGGTCGACGACACAATTCACTTCTTGGCATGGTTCCGCAAGGGGCTTGACCGTGGTTTATCTCATAAAAAAGCGGTCACCGCCGCCTACCGACGTGTTGCGATTGCAATGTCCCAGACAACTGCAATTGCGGGACTTGGCTTGGCCGTTTTTGCTCTAAGTACCTTTACTCCTACTCAGCGGTTTGGGACCCTGATGCTTTCATTGTTACTTATTGCTCTTATTGGAGACCTCATCTTTTTACCGGCAATACTCGCTAGTCCGCTGGGGCGTGTCTTTAAAAAGACAAAGAGAAGCCTTTCTGAGGAAAAATCAGAATTCCACAATGAAGAAGACAACTTGCAAACCACGCTAAAACTAACAACTTTTCCTTCCGAAGAGCCTTGTAAGAACAAAGGTACTGGCCCACCAACCTCCGCCTCACGTTAGCTTGACAGGTCAGTGCCACAGAGAAGGAGGGGACAGAAATGTTTAGGGACGATGGCAATATCCACTACTCGGCAGTGATTGCAGCAACGGCCACCTGCCCGGTTGTTGAGAACCCGAGTTTGAGAAACCCTCTTTTGTCGGTCGTCATTTGTGTTTTGGTCACTGGAATCGGACAGGCTGGATCGGCCTCTTTTTGATTGAGTGTCGCTGGTACCCAGCCTTTGCTTAAAGAGACTAAACTAGCTGCAATCTCGACGAGGCTTCCTCCAGCTCCGAGTTGACCAAAATAACTCGAAGGTGCGAAGACTGGCAACTCGGGTAGTTCGCGAGCAATTGCACGGGCCTCGATGGCATCTAGTTCAATTCGACTCATCCCTTGAGCATTCAAATGGGATAGCTCTTCGGGTTTTCTAGCGAAAAACTCCCTTCCTTTGGCGAGCACATGTCCTAGTACACTCTGCGGCCTGTCATGAGCTTTTAGGTTTGGCTCAAAAGCACGTACAACGCCGTGGAGTGCACCCCAAATTTTGGCGCCGCGTACAATAGCAGTTTTTCGTTTTTCAAGGACAAAAGTTGCCGCTCCCTCGCCATAAACATGGCCGTCACGGCCTCTGGCAAATGGGCGGGCTGCTAGAGAAGGTGTGTTAGCAAACCCCTGTGAGCTAATATCGCGATGATGTAACATAGGGGTCATCGGGATAAGCGAGCCACTACCTCCCACTAATACTAGGTCTGCCTTCTCACGTTCAAGCAGCGATGCCCCTTCCGCCAAAGCAAGAAGGCTCGAGACTTCACCTAAAGTAATAGAGTTATTCGGTCCGTATGCTCCTGCAGCAATCGCAACATGGCAGGCAGCCATGTTGGGCAAATATTTTAACATCCAGAGGGGGTAAAGGTCTTTAAGCGAATGTTCATCCCACATGTCGGCATAAAATTTTCCTCCCTTCATGCAAGAGCGAAAGACTCCTTCCAGCTCGTAGGTATCGCAGTAGAACATGTCACTACCGTAAACAACCCCAATTCGCTCGTCCTCAACTTGTCCCCGCTCGAGAGATGCCTCACTCATCGCAAGAGCTGCTGCAGAAACCCCTGTTTGGATTTCTCGGCACATTACTTTCAAACTTTTTCGTGGTTTGATATAAAGCTTAGGTTGGAAATCCTTGAGCTCTGCCCCGATAGGTGCAGGCATTGATGATGTTCGATACGAAGGTATCTCAGCAACACCACTTTGCTGATTTTGAAGAGAGGCCTCAAACGCCTTAAGCCCAATACCGATCGGACTCACGACACCTATTCCTGAAATAACAATATCTTCTTGTGGATCGGCTAGTTGCTGCATTTTCACTATTGTCTAATTGCTTTGAACAAAACCGATGAGTTCGAATGCTCAAAATCTAAAAGATTCACAGTATACTTTAGATAACCGAATGCGGGTATAAAACAAGTGGCAGAAGAGAAGAAAAGAGAAAATTCGATAGAAACACCGGAAATAAACTCTCCCGTTTTCTTCTTTGCAAAATCATAACACCTCAACCTGCCTCCATAAGAGACTACACGTAAGGCATTAAAATTTCACATTCAGACCCTTCGATTTCGAAAAGAATCTCACCGCTGGCAATTTTCCTTCCAAACTCTGCAATACCTCGATAATATTTCCCCGTAAGTCTTTTCTCCGAAATATTTGCCAAAGCATGCATTCCATAAAAAGTCGCACCTTCGACAATAAACGGACTTTGATCTTCTTTTTTGTCAGGGCGGCAATGTTCCAATCCATAGAGCGAGGTCGTTAGAACGACGGTAGCTTGTTGGATTCTAGAAGCGACTGCAACCAGGGCACACTGCCTGTCGGCTAATCGGAGTTGATGTTTCTGCATGAGTTCGCTTAACTCGATTGAACTTTTCTGTAGTTCAGTTAGTGCTTGGTGCAGATTTGCTAACAACTGATGGGCCCTTGAATGGGTAAGAGAAAATTCACTTTCTTTTAAAACTTTATCACCTGTTACCCAAGGGCCAAATTGAGCGTTCAAACGCCACAAACCATACCGAAACAGTTCTTTCCGAATAGACCAGAGGTGTCCTATACTTTTCATATTTGGTTTTTGAATTCCAACCTCTTCAAACCGCTTGCCAATTGGATAAAAATATTCTTTACCATGTTCTTTCAATAACCCCTTCATAAAGGCCAGTGATAGTATATCGCTTTCACCTTCATAAATGGATGGTGCCAAAAAATCATGCAGGTTATCACCAAGAAGATGTCCCTTTAAAAAGCTACGCCCCCCATGTGTTTTCATAAAAAGTTCGATTGCTGACTCTTTGAGAGCTTCAGCAGAAAAGACTTTTGCGATAATACATTCTAACTCTCCACGGTAACCTTTTTCTAACAGAGAGCTGCACCAGTTTCGCATTGCCCAAGTCGCTACGATTAAACTAGCCATGCGACCAACCCGGGCCTCCACCAACTCTCGCTGAAGAATCGGCTTACCGTAAGTCTTTCGATATTTTGCCCACGGCAACATATTCCTCAACATAACTTGCATACTTCCGGCCGCCATTGCGGCAAGAGCAACCCTACCACGATTGAGCCCATGGTAGGCAATCGTTAGACCATCGCCATGAGGTGTTGTGAGTAAATTCTCTTTAGGCACAAGAAATTCATTGAACTTAAGTCCATAATTAAAGGAATGGCGGATCGCATGGAGTCCATATGAAACGAGCTGAAACTGCTCATTCTCCTCTTCTGGCAAATCACAGATTAGCACAGCCGGCTTTTGATCGATTTTGCAAACCAGGGCAATCGTTCGACCGGGCTTTGCATTCGTAATAAAAAGCTTCTCACCTGTTACTGAATAAAATTCTCCTTGCTCAGTTGCAACTGTTTTTAAAGCCGTCAAATCAGAACCAGCACCAGGTTCTGTTAACGCAAAAGCAGACAGTCGATCGCCCGTAGCAAGGCCAGGAAGGTACTTTTCTTTTTGTTTTTGTGTGCCGAAAGTTGTAATTGGATCGACAGCACCGATACACCCGTGAACTGATGCAAGGCCGGCAACAGTCGGTTGTAATGTTGAGATTTCGGTTAACATCGCCATGAACTGTGGCAGTGTGAGCTGCTTACCACCATACCTTTTTTTGATAAGGGCACCCCAGTAACCGACCTCTCCCAATGCCTCTAACAACTGCTGACTAACTTTACCACTTTTATTATAAGTTGTTCGACGATCACGATGTTCCTGGAGAACTTTTTTTACCTCCGTTAAAAGAGAGGCTCCCTCCAGAGAAAGGCAATCACCGAAAAACCAATCTTTAGAAAATGTTCGGCCCCAAACGAGTTGATGTAACGGGCTGTTAAGTGTCTGATATTTTTCGCCAAAAAGATGCTCGGCCTCTTCATCGGCAAAATCAACTGCCGAAATAGTCTCGACTTCCTGCTTCGATTTCCCCCCCATTCGGAGAACCTCTTCAGTAAACGATTTTTTATTAGAATTTGTATTCAAAAACTTTTCTTTCCTAATTCTTATTGACAGAATTGCCTTAGTCTTTTTTCTCATACATTGTTCGAATTTGAGGAGCATAATTCTCTTCAATTCTTTTTCTATGAAAACTAAGCTTTGCCGTCACTTCCCCATTTTCTTGAGAGAATGGTTGATCGAGGAGATAGAATTTCTTTGGTTTTTCGAACGAAGAAACCACCTCCATCGCTCTGTCGATCGCTGTTTGAAATAAGGCTAGTACCTTGGGGTGTGTAAGGGCATGCTTTTTTGAAAACACAATCAATTTCATTTTTTTGATAGCCGCTCGAAGAGCATGAGGGTCAGGGACAATTAGGGTCGTGCAGAAATCTTTACCTTCTCCCAATACAACTGCTTGAAAAATTAATGGTTGAGCCTGGAGCAAACTTTCGAGGTAAAGAGGAGCAATTTTTTTTCCACCTGCTGTAACAATAATTTCCTTCTTTCTACCCGTTATTTTCAGACGACCTTCATCGTCTAGGTACCCAGTATCACCACTAGCTAACCATCCTTTTTTAAGAGATGCAGATGCTGACTGTCGATCTCCCCAATAGTGTGGCATAACAGTTGGCCCCTGGATCCATACCTCGCCATCGCTTGCTATCTTCAAAGAGACCCTATCGATTGGCTTTCCACAAAAACCCTTTTTTACATTATCCTTTGTCGAAACGGTCACCACTGATGCTGCCTCACTAAGCCCGTAACCAGGATAGAGAGGGATTTCATTCTCCCAAAAAAAATCGAATGTTGCCTCTGGTAAGTCACTTCCACCCGAACAACACATTCGTATTTTTCCACCGAGTAACTCCCGGGGTGTTCGGCTTGAACCTTCTTGACGGCAAAGGCCAAGAATTTTATTAAAAAGATAGGGAACACCATTTAAAAGGGTTGGTTGAATCTTCTGACAGTCGTCGAACAGTTCTTCCCGATTTGTCGAAAGAGCCAACTGAGAACCTCTGGCCAACCACGTATAGTAGTCACATACTCGTCCGTAGATATGACTAAACGGCAAAAAATTCAACCGTACATCTGATGGTTTTTCCCCATAAGCTTTGAGAACTCCCAAAACATTAGCAACTAAATTTTTCTGCAGTAACAAGACTCCTTTGTATTCCCCAGAGGTACCCGAAGTAAACTGGATTGTCGCCTGTTCTACAGTGAATCTCGAATGAATGGTTCTTAGATTCGCAATTTTTTGTTCTCGTTCTCCTGGCGACAACACGTTTTTTTTATCTCCTGGGAAGAGGTCTGGAACTTCGTGGAGTTGTGCAAATTGGGTAATAGCCTTCCTTAACACCTCTTTTTTTCTTCCAGAAAACCACTCTTTCCACCACTTCCATTTTTTTTTGTCCGAGAATAGGAACAGGTTAGGCCCATCTTCCTTCTGCTCCCAGCAAGACGTATTTTGGAAAGAGATTTTTCCCAGAAAGCTATCTTTGCAAAGTAAACCACTTGGCCTAACCAGTTCGATCTGTTTTTGTAGTTGCTCAGATGTTAAAGATGTATGAACAGGGACGACAATCGCCCCAACTAGTTGAAGAGCAAGATCAGAAACAATCCACTCCACTGAATTTGGCAAAGCCAAAAGGTATCTTTTGCCAGGCTGAACTTTGGCATTGATTAACCGATCGACGAGGTCGGCAACTTGGCATAACAGATCATCCCATGTCGTTTTCTGAAAGTTTTCTTTATTTTTTGTCCACAGTGCTACTTGCCGGGCAGATATCTGAACCCGTGTTAAAAAAACTTCCGGTATCGTTTTTGCCAAGAATATCTCGGGTTCCAGAAAACTCATCCGATATAAGGAGCCTTATTTTTTAAAACGAACAGCCAAAACAGCAATACAATCTACTCAATTAACCAACTCGACCAACGTTGCTATCCCTTGCCCCATACCGATACACATCGTTGCAATGCCGTATTGAACATTCTGCTTTTCCATAACATTAAGTAACATCGTTACAAGACGGCCGCCACTTGCTCCCAGTGGGTGCCCAATAGCAATTGCCCCTCCATAGAGGTTGACCTTCTCTGGTGGGTAGGAAAGTTCATCCAAACAAGATAAAACTTGTGCAGCAAATGCCTCATTTATTTCGATAACGCCAATTTGCTCAAGAGAAAGATTCGTCTTAGCCAATAGTTTTTTTACAGCTAAAACAGGCCCAAGTCCCATAAGAGCTGGCTCGATACCCACAGAAGCTGTTTGAACAACTTTTGCACGTGGTCGCAGACCAATCTCATCGGCCTTTTCTTGAGAGGTCATTAATAGCAGAGAAGCCCCGTCATTTAATGGGGAACTATTCCCCGCCGTAACAGTCCCCCCTCTTTGCATAAAGGCTGGCTCAAGAGATGCGAGCTGTTCTATCGAAGTCTCTTCTCGTACACACTGATCATCGGTAACCGCCTCCTTCAATCCATCCCTATTATGTCCATAGGTTGGTATAACTTCGTTATCAAAGAGACCGGCCTTCCGTGCAGAGACCGCTTTTTGATGGCTATGTAACGCATACTCGTCTTGTCTTTTTCGCGAAATCCCACGGGTCTGGGCTAAATACTCGGCTGTTACCCCCATAAGCATTGCTCCCCGTGAGGTCGTCGCAAAGAGACGTGGATGCAAATCGACCCCATAGGTCATTGGAAGGTGTCCCATATGCTCAACACCACCGACAAAGTGGAGCTCTTCGGCCCCAGCCTTAATAGCATGACTGGCTTGGTTTATCGCTTGCAAGCTACTACCACACAATCGATTGACGGTCGTTGCACCGATTGACGGAGGCAAGCCTCCTATTAGCGAAGCAACCCTCGCAATATTAAACCCTTGCTCTTTTGTCTGTTGAACGCAGCCCAGGGTCACTTCTTCAACGAATTCCAAAGGGATTGCTGTACGTCGAACAATTGCCTCAATACAAGTAGCAACCAATTCTTCCGCACGAACATTTCGGAAAATTCCCTTTTGTGTATCTGCCTTACCGAATGGTGTGCGAACGGCATCAATAAGAAAAGCTTGTTTGGTCATTGTCTTTATTTTTTGGAAGGAGCTTTAGAGTCGCGTAGCATGGATTGATTCGATTCATCCAAACTGAGGATAGAAATTTTTTCTCTTTTTAGCCATTTCCTGTAACATTGTTGTTGGCATAAAACGGTCACCGTAGCTCTCGCTTAACTCTTTTAACTCATCGACTATCGACGGCAGACCTTTTGTGTCAGCCCAAAACAGCAGCCCTCCTCGAAATGGCGGAAATCCAAGTCCAAAGACGACCCCAAGATCAATCTCACGAAAGTCAGCGACGATCCCATCTTCTAAAGTTCTGGTAGCTTCCAACAACATTGGATATATCAAACGATTGGAAATCTCTTTTTGAGATATCTCCGTTGGTGGTGCGACTACTTGATCTAGGATAGTCTCTAACCCGTTATCTATCGTCCGTTTTTCCTTTTTTCCTTCGTACGTGTAAAAACCTTTTCCTGATTTTTTTCCAAGGCGACCATTTTGAACGAGTGTAGGTAAAACGGAAGAAACTTTTAACCGATTAGGAAAGGCCTTCATAACAGTCGCCCCTGCATGTAAAGCGGTATCAAGGCCGACCATATCGTAGAGCTCTAACGGTCCCATTGGCATACCAAACCGTTTTGCCGCACGATCGATTTCTTGAAGAGGTACCCCCTCTTCTAAAAGGCGCAATGCTTCATTTAAAAAAGGAGAGAGTAGGCGATTTACTAAAAACCCAGGGCTATCTTGGACAACGATTGGCATTTTGCCTAGACTTCGCACATAGTCGATCAAAACTGAAATAGTCTCTTGCGAAGTCTCTTTCCCTTGAATGATCTCAACCAACTTCATCCGATGCACAGGGTTAAAAAAGTGGAGACCGGCAAAGCGATCTCGCCTTCTTAGTTTTGCTCCGATTTCGCTTACCGGTATAGTTGACGTATTCGTTACCAAAATTGTCTTTTCAGAAACAGACTGTTCAAGAGCCTCGAATAACCTTTGCTTTGCTGAAAAGTCCTCGTTGATCGCCTCGATAACAAGGTCTTCATTTTGAAACTGAGAGATATCTGAATAAGAGACCATCTCTAAAGAGAGAGTAAGCCCTTTTTGAAAATCGGTCGTTTTCGAATCTTTATTAAAGGCTGCGAGATCGATTACCTTCTGCAAAAGGGAGGACCTTTTCTTCTCTTGTGTTTCATATATGGCGACTTTTTTCCCTCGTTTGAGGTTCTCGGCTGCAATTCCTTGTCCCATAATACCCAGCCCAACAACACCGATTTTCCTCAGCTTCTTTTTGTCGGCAACTTGTAATCGTTCCTTGACGATAGTCGTTTTTTTGTTGTAATCAGTAAGAAAAAAGAGGTTTATCAGGGCAAGGTTAACCTCACTACCGAACAGAGTGGCCATCGTTTTTGCCTCATGTTGACCAGCAACATGTGCCGTCTGATCGGCCATTTCTAACATGAGTTCTAAGGCCACCATCGGAGCAGGATAGCTCCCCTTTGTGTTTTGTTGGATAACTGCCGAAGCAGTCGCCCCAAGGAACTCGATCTCAGCACTTGGTAATGAGACAGGGCCATCAAAACGATTCCGCTGAGCGAGGTAACCTTTTGATTTTTGTTGTTGTTTTATAAGAGCGACCGCCGATGGTAAAAGACGATCACTTGGCACTTGATCCCAAGCGAGCCCCATAGCAACACATTGTGAGGGGGCTAAGGATTCTCCACCTGTAACGAGTGGGATCGCATTGCCTAAGCCGATCATACGTGGCAGCCGGGCCGTCCCTCCCCAGCCCGGAATCAGGCCAAGCTGTACTTCGGGTAGGCCGAACTCGGCCCGCGGGTGGGTTCCAAAAATTCTGTAGTCACACCACATGGCGAGTTCAGCACCACCACCAACACAAACCCCGTCAATAGCAGCGACCGTTATTAACGACCCTTTTGATAATTTTGCAAAAACGGTACGTCCCCACTGGCAAAGCTCCTCAACCTCACAAGCTATCTCGTTGGTACTTTTACTAGAGGACAAGTTCTCAATAAATTCTCGTAAGTCAGCTCCCGCAACAAAAATATTTGGTTTACCAGAAACGAGAATAAGACCGATGCATTCAGTATTTTCTTCCAGCTCCTCAATAGTTCTTTCAAGTTCAGCAATAACAGCACGAGAAAGGACATTCGCCCCACGATCAGGAAGGTCAAATTTTAAAAGAGCAATCGATGGCTCAAGAAAGGAGCAGTGGAAAGCGGGTCCTTTAGGCGTTGTCATAACAATGATTGGCTTGGTCTAAAGATAATGTTACAATAAGGCACCAGCCTTTTTATAGCATTATTTTCACAGGTCGCTAGTCCCGAAGCTAGATATCCCTCTCATACCATAATAGATAAATACTTATGACGTTCTGCCGCTGCTCCTCCCTCGCATACATTTTACTGCTTGTTGTATTTTTGGCATCTTTTTTCGGCTGCCTAGAACAAGTAGAACCTACTGGACAAGGACTACATTCAGAAAGTCAAAAACAATCTAAAAATGGTGAAATTTCACCCGAAGCTAGCTTTACAGAAAATCACCAAGAGGGGATCGAGTTGACCCTCGACTTTGGTAATGGATTCCAAAAGCGTTACCAGTTTATCAAATGGGAACCTGAAATCACTGTTTTTAGGGCCCTTGAGGTGGCTTCGAGCCATAAAAATGGATTTACTCTGAAATATTCTGGTGAAAAGGAGAGGCTATTTGTTTCAAAAATCGACCGCATGACAAATGGAGACCGGAATAAAAACTGGACCTACCTTGTAAATGATGTCTACGCACACAAAAGCTGTGGTGTTTATCTTCTAAAAAAAGGGGATTCCGTCTTGTGGAGATTCTCTTCTCCAAAGTAAAATTGGTAACTTCCTTGCTCTGCACTTTTTATGTCTTTAGACTTAGTAAATTTACAGGCCACAAGATGTCTAAAACGATTATACATAAAGATCTTTTCAGTAAAGAATTTGCTGTATTTGCGTTACTTGTATCCCTAGGCGTTGGTGGACGCCTTTTTTTCAAATATACACTAGAGATCCCAAACTTTACCCCGGTTGCAAGTTTGGCCCTTTTTGGAGGTTATTATTTTCGAAACCGTCTTTGGGCTGTTTTGTTACCTCTAACAATTATGGCGATTTCGAATTTGGTCATTGGAGGTTATAACAGTCTTGTTGTTATGCTAACGGTCTATTCCTTTTTGCTCTTACCGATCGTATTTCGCGGCTACTTGCGAACGACCTTTCGTTTTAAAAAAGGGGCGTTCAAAAAAGCGGCTGTTTCTTTTGGCGGATTGGTTGGCTGCAGCATGGCAATGTCGTTACTTTTCTTCTTAACAACCAACTTCGCTGTTTGGGCTGTAGGAACGTCCCATTATCCCATGACAAGTAGCGGTCTCTGGGCATGTTATGCTAATGCTGTACCTTTCTTTCGGGCAACCCTTGCCAGCAACCTGATCTTTTCACTGGGAATTTTTGGCAGTTATGCCCTGACCTACTCACTCGCTCGAGAAACTGCCAACCCGCCCTTGAGAGAAATCACCTCATCCTAATTCTAACGCAGCAAAACGTGCCGACGCAGACGATACTTTGAGTGACTCTCTTGATCTTGGTACCATCGTTGATAAATCTTGACTTTTTCCTGAGAGTTTAAAACAAGTAACTCCTCTCCTTGTACCAAGCCTTTTTTATCACTTTCACCTATACAAAGAGGTAACGCCTCCAGTGCGAGAGTGCGAACTTTTTTGTCTTCTTTTTCTAACAACACCATCAAAGTACCGACCCATTCTTCTTGTGGGTTTTCCTTAATGAAGTCAAGTAACTCGATCTGTGTTAGGCGGTTATCTTGAAAGAGTAGCCATTGCAAGAATTCTTTACCATACGATGCATTTAGCCGAACAGCACTTTTGGCAAGGGCGACCTGAACCTCTTTATCCTGGCTATATCGTAGTGATAAAATCTCGTCGGCAATTTCTTTTTTATCTCTCTGACTAAATCCTAAAGCTAACAAGAACCACTTTTTCTCCTGTGGAGCCTCACTCTCCTTAACTAACTCCCTTAGTGCCCAAACTAGCTTAGGATTGGATAAACTATCTTGTTCGGCAATTGCCTTACAAGCCAATCTCTGAATTTGAAAATCCTCTTGATCAAGCGCCTGAAATAACAGTTCATCTTTGACCAGATTGTTCTCCTCGTTAAAAAGGCCAATAACAAGTTGCCACTCCTCGTTTGTTAGCTCTGAAAAATTAAGAGCGTTTATCAAGTAGTACTGATCTAAAATAGAGAACTTTGCAATACGTGCTGTAACCTCTTGCTCAATCTTTTCTAGTTTTTGATCGTTGAGTGTTTCGTTTAAAAAGAAGAGCTCATAAGCCAACAGATGATTTGTTTTTAGAAAATTCCCGTATCCTAACGATTTCTCCCAACTCTTTTCATAAGTGTCTAGGTCGTCAAGGATTTCGGGCAGATGGTTGGCCATCTGCTCTAACTGTTCTCGATACTGGTCGTTATTCGGGCTGGTTTTTACAAGCCACAACCTTTTTTTAAGATCTTCTTTTTCTCCGCCCGTGAGCCTTTCTCTCGGAGCTACTAAGCCGTTTGGTGCCCTCTGTTTACCAAAGGCTGCCTGCCACTTTTGTTTAATTTCTTCTACCTTAAACGCAAAAGCTTTTTGTTGTCCCTCTTCTGCCTTCAGCTGCGCAACACTCTCAAGTGGAATCTGGCGTTCCTTTGCAAGAATGAGAAGTTCCTTTTCTAACGACTCACTGTCCATTTGATTGGTTAATGGCGACACATCTGGCCACCGGCGCCCCATTTCATCTGCACTCTTTTGTTGCATCTTCCAGTTCTTCGATTCCATCATTGCCAGATAGACTGGTCCTGATGCTTCAATTGGCCAATTTATCACCCCTTCTAACACAGCTTGCTGCACATAACTGTTTTTATCAGCGGCGAGCTGTTGAGCAATCGGTATTGGCCAAGGTCCCGATTTTACAAATCGAAGTGATGAGGCCACCGCTTGTCGGACTTGATATTTCTCATGCTGGACTTCACTCCATACCTCTCCCCATGTTTCTTGTCGTGCGAGAGCACGAAAGACCTCTTCTTGTACGAGTAAATCGGGGGAGTCCTTTAAACTTCTCAAAACCTCAACGACATAAGGATCGCTGATATAACCAAGTAGTCGAACAGCTATTCTTTTTTCGTATCCATCGGTACTGTTTTTGGCAAGTCGCTCTAATGTAATAAGGTTTTCATTATAACTATCTGGTATGCTTCCTGAAGCTCCAAGAATCTCTACAGCACGATTTTGAACAACTAGATGTGGGGTCTGAATTGCATCCAGAAAGAAAGGGGAATCACCAGAGTCCCTAAGGTAACGAATCGCTTCTAGAAGGGCCAACGCCTCCTGAACTTGCCCTGTTTCATTTTTAATTTCACTAAAGCGTGCCTCTAATTCGTTGAGTATTTTCATTGACTCATTTGAACCAAGCTGTAGAAACACCCCACACTTTGCCAAGGTTTCTAAAGCTGCAAGCCGATCTTCTTGACGATTCTCTTCATTTCGGGCGATTACCTGTAACTTTTGGATTGCTTGTTTCTTACCCAATCTTGCAAGCCCAATCCAGGCAATGTTTTCAACTTGTTTTTTTTTCGATTTTGTTCCGTCCGTCAGAATCTGCAAAGCTTTACCGATCTCTTTGTTCAAGACCGTTTCAAGGTTTTTATGTTGCCATCGATAATTTATCTCCGAAAGTTCTCTATCTGTCCCCACTCTTATTCGATCAATCTCTTCTATCTGTTTTTCAGCATCGAACTCACTGGCTTCATACCAACCCGATGTTTCAACCGTATCGGCTCCCCCCTGGGCTAACTCGATCAACCGTGTCGTCGTTAAAATTTTTTCCGCCTCTGCCACTTCTTCCGATTCACTACTACCTCCGACTGAAAAATCTACGGGAAAGGCAGGTGGCTTCCAAGATGGTGGTAGCCTTCTTGTAGAATTGTTTTCTTTTGTATCCCCAGAGGATTGGTCAGATTTACCGACCTGATCCACTAGACTTTGGCCAGGAGAATCACCAAGATAATCAGCAGTTAATATTCCCTTCTGTGGCATGACCAATTGATGGCAGCCGGTCATCCCCACCATAGTCAGAACAAGTGCAAACAAACGCTTATTCAGAAAAACCATAAAATTCATCATCTAACAGGAAGAGGCAAACCAGCAAATCATTCCAAAACAAAAGCTTTTGAAGACGACAGACGGCCACCAATACAAAAAAAGCACCGATTTGCCAAGTGCAATCGGTGCTTTGAAAGGTTTTATGTAATCTTCTATCCACCACCAACTAATGTTTTATCAGAGCCTTGTCTTGGCTGAGGCAAGGGTAAACCTAAGCTTCTAGCCAAAGGTGTTAAACGGCTTTCCACTTCATCAGTAAACATCTCTATTGAAAGAAAATCTGCATTGGCATCTTCGGTCAATTCCAAAATACTAACAAAATTTTCGGTCAACTGACTGACATACGCCTTATGGGATTGCCCTTCCCATTCATGGATGCCTCCTGCCTTCCGTTTGGTTCCTTTAAGATTTGTATGGATAACTGTGATATTGGTTCGTAAAAAGAGTTTCACATTTTCGACTTCGAAAACACCTAGATCCGAAACTGGAACCTGTCCACTTGTATCCCCTCCAGCACGGTTAGTACCGGCTGCTTGTCGAGCACCACGACCTCCACCAGATCCAGCTGCCCCCGCTGCTCCCCCCACGTCGCCACCTTTATCGCCTCCGCCACCACCAGAGTTACGACGAGTAACGACTTTAGCTTCCTTTTTTCCGTGAAGCGCAGCGATATCAAGCTTTTTTCTGGATTCTGAGACGGCCGAAAAACAAATTTCGACACCAACTGTGGCAATTTCTTGGGCGACTTTCTCCACTTCGGCATCGGCTAGCCCACTGGGCCTTAATTTGACTACACCTTCTAACGCCTCTAGGCGAATCGGAAGAGAACTGTTTTTATCATTCATCAAATTTCGGAGTCGGTTAAAAACAGCATTTCCTCCACCAGTTTCACCAATAGCCGCCAAAGTGCTGATAGCCCGTCTTTGCTTCCATTCGTGAACAGATTGGGAAATCTCAGAAGCTGGCTGGCTGTCTAAAATTTTTGTCATCTCGGTAGAGATCGCCTGTACTGTAGCGGATGGGATTTGATCCTTCGCTTCGAGTGTATGATGATACATCGAATGAGTCCAAATACCTCGTAGAGCAGCTATTTTGTCAGCCTCAGAACTTGAGGGGCTTTGCAAAAGAGAAATCAAAAAATCAGTCGCTGGTTGATAAGGGACCGGTGCACTTCTAGTGCTACCATTTTTTTGCCCTTCGGTTTGATGGAGATCTCCTATAAGTGAAATTGCATTGTATTTGACTGCTGGATGGTAATTTTCCACAGCAATCACTTTTAACTCATTAAAAGCTAAATCAACAACTTCTTGGTGCCGTGCCTCAGTAATACCGACCAACAAAACAGTCTCTTTCAAAAATTTTCGTCGAAATTCGGGTAATTCCGCCAAGGTAGCTTCGTCGAATTGCGTCATTTGAGCAATACGGTAGTCTCGTAAATACCCCGTTGCCTTAGCGAAAGTCTTCCGACCAAGAAGGTGCTCACGTAAACTCTGGGTATCTCTCAATTTCTGTGAACGATCGGCACTGGCATACTCCGCTGAAACTCTCTTTTTTTTATAGACGTCTCCCGCAGGAAGCCCTTGGGCACTTAATGGGCCAACCGAAAGGACTAAGGTGACCAATACCAGAAGAATCACAGGGCGTTTTGAACCAATCCCACGAACCATTGCTTGCATTTAATTAGAACCCTTCTAACAAACCCGATAGAGATAAGTTTTTATATTTAGCCAAAGCACCTAAAATCATTAAGTGACCAAAATCAGGAGAAGAAAAGAGCAGACAACTGACACCGCAGACCGGCAACTGCGCTACTTCTCCCTTATCCACCATGATAATACGATTTTAACCTCTTTTCAAACAAAATGTCTGATATCCACAAGCAAAAGGGACAAAATTCGAAGCTTAATTTGTCTCTTCCACCCTATTTACACCAAAACCGGGACAATCGGCCAGTCCTTGTAGATAAGCTATTTCGCTTGAAGTGGTATAAATCCTTCCCAATTTTTGGGAGGAACCCGATTATGCTGAGCAATGTAGACTGTAAGGAAATCTTTAACGTGATCTTTGGTAGTCACTTGATGGAGCCATTCGAGCGATTCTTGCCACCTCCCCCCCAAAAAAGCATCAAGTGCCTTCTCGTAGTTTACAAGATCCAAGTTAGATAGGTAATGTTCCTGTTCTGGTGGCAAAAGCTCACTCACCTCATAAATTTCCTGTAACCCAAAAGGCCGGACAATCGCCAATCGACGAACTCGTGCTATATCAGTTGGAATAGACAATCGGATTCTTTTTGCTGTCTTTTCGTCCAGTAGGATTGGAGAATGTAATGTTTTTGTCATCCCTTCTAAACGAGAAGCTAAATTCACAACCGGCCCAAAAACTGTTACTTTCACTTGATCAGTTGTGCCGATTTTCCCCGCAACAGCCCGGCCTGTTGCTATCCCAATTCCCATTTGAAAGTTATGGAGTGGGTGATCAACTTTTTGAGAAGCTAGCTCTAATTCCCTACGAATTCCAAGAGCCGCCGTCGAAACTTTATTGACAACCCCCTCTTCAACAAGTGGCCATCCCCAAAACCCCATTGCTGCATCACCGTGAAAATCACCAATGACAGCCCCCTGCTCTAATAACTGTCTGGTCATGACCCCGAGTGCGTCGCTTACCCGTTTTAAAAGGTCGAACAGGTTGTCTTGCATTGCTTCTGATTTTTCGGAAAACCCTCTTAAATCACAAAACATCACTGTAACTTCAGTTTCACAAGGCTCTAGGCTCTGTTGTGGGTTTTTTCCTTTAAGAGCATCTAAAACAACAGGAGAAAAGAAAGGACGCAAGCTTGCTTGGCTTCGCTCTAGCTGCTGTTTTTCCCGAATGCTGCCCACATTTGATACGACAATTTCTCCAAACTTAACCTCCTCACGAAGATCATAAGGGTCAGTAGAGCCATCTCCCGGCGAGGCACGATCATATTGCCCAGCAACGTATAAAACCCAATTTCCTGCCATCTCCGGAGAAAAAGGGATACAAAAAGCCCAATCCATATTCTCTGTCAATGTCGCTTGCGGAGTGCTACTCTGAGGCCCATTCCATATATGTATGATACTCTCCTGAGAAGCATGAGCTTTTAGGATAAGAGTTTCACTAGGATAAAACCCTTCTTTTGTGACAAGAGGGCGATCCCAATGCAATACCTCAATCGTATCTTTGCACACTTCAACAACAGCGACTGCCTTTGCTCTTGGCATTCCATTGAGTACAAGGTTTAACACTTGCTCACAAAACTCTTGATCGGTATCAACTTTGGTAAACCGCTCTGCGATTTGACTAATCAACTCGATTCGTTCTTGGGTATCTTTAAATTGTAGCTCTCGGAGGTATTCTCGACTATATTTTTCTTCGGCTGCCGGTAAAGGGACATTTTGTGTGAGTTCAATTTTTTCATCGGTCAAAATAAACGAAGTGTCACCAACAACAAAATGTTCGCCTGTTGTTAATGTGATCGTCTCTTGCTCGCTCCCTTTAAAATAAAGAGGGTTCCTTGCACTAGGCAAGGCCTTAATTTCTAACTTTCCATTCATCCAACACAAAGAAAAATGCTTTCCAGATATCAATAAATCCCAAGAAACATTCCACTCTCCTTCGCTTCGCCCTACCAAGACGGAGCGTCCCTCAGGCAAGGCCCGCCGCCACCGTTGAGAGGCTGTCGCCCCTTGTGCAATTAAATCTGGCATAAAAACATATCCCTTTTCTAGATAGCTAAAAACCTAAACTTGCTCCCCTACTTCAAAGAACAAAGATGCTATCGAAGAAACTTGTGGTATACTCAATATCACCTTTTTCCTTTATATCTTGCCCATTTTTGCTGGCAACCATTTACTTTTATTTTTTCACACCTCACTTTCGATTGGTTCTTACTTTTTGAATTTGAGTTTTGCTTTTGGTATCTCTTATGTCCTCAGACGACACACAATTTCAATCAGCTGATCGGCGTAAAATGTCGGAACAGCTTAGCCTTCATTCGGCAACCCCTCCTTCTGACATTCCTGGTTATCAACTACACCGTTTTCTAGGCTCTGGTGCCTATGGAGAAGTCTGGGTTGCCACCGATCAAAATACAGGCAGACAAGTTGCTATAAAGTTCTTTTCTCATCATCAATCGATCGAATGGTCTCATCTTTCACGTGAAGTCGAAAAACTTGTTTTTCTCTCGGCAGATCGCTATGTCGTTCAGCTCCTTGACGTTGGGTGGAAGGCAAAGCCACCCTTTTATGTAATGGAGTTTATGGAAAATGGTTCCCTTGAAACAGTTATCCAAGAGCACCATACTTTAGAAGTCGATAACGTTTGCAAAATTATTCAAGAGGTCGCCACAGGCCTTCAGCATGCTCATAATAAAGGCATTCTCCATTGCGATCTCAAACCAGCCAATATTTTATTAGATACCGATTTCAAACCACGTCTAGCTGATTTTGGCCAATCTCGCCTCTCAACCGAACAAATTCCGGCACTGGGAACTTTGTTTTACATGTCACCTGAGCAGGCAGACCTAGAAGCGGTTCCCGATGTTCAATGGGATGTTTATGCATTAGGGGCTCTTCTCTATTGTATGTTAACAGGCAGCCCACCCTACAAAAACCAAGAGATTATCGACCAACTTGATTCAAGTGTAGGTCTTAAAGATCGACTTGCCCGTTATCGAAAACTCCTTAAGAACGCCCCTATTCCAAGTAAACATCGAAAGCAAAAAGGAGTTGACAAACAACTTATTGAAATCGTTGATCGCTGCCTTTCAATAAATCCCAAGAAGAGGTATCCGCATGTTCAAGCTGTTCTTGACTCGCTCCAGGCAAGACGTCTCCAGCAAGCCAGAAGGCCATTAGTCCTGTTAGGTCTTGCCGCTCCATTCCTGCTCCTACTAACTGCCTTTTTCTTTGGGTGGTACAGTTACCACCAAACTCTGAAAGAGAGTGAATGGGCAATCACAGAAAAAGAACATAGTAGCAACCAATGGACCGCTCGTTATGCCGCCAAGCTTGTCTCTAACCGATTAGAAGAGACTTATCGGGCAGTCGAAACATTGGCTACAAACAAAAGGCTCGTCCAAGAAATTCAGGAACTCATCAATTCCGAGGATTTTAAAAGACTATCACCACAATTACAAAATCCAGAAAAAAACAATCAGCTTGCGGCTCAGAGGAAAGAGCTACTAGAAAATACTTTTCGTCAACAATTAGAGAATACTCTTCAAGAGTTATGCCCTCAACAAACAATGCCCTACGTTGCCAGTTGGTTTATCTGCGACCAAAGCGGTACGATGATTGCGGCCTATTTTGACAAAGTTCCGGAGAGTCTCCCTACAGGAAAAAATTATTCCTACCGAACCTATTTTCATGGTCGGGACAAAGACTACCCACTAAATGCCCTCCCAGAGCAACCTGTTGCCATTTCACAAACTCACCTTTCGGCCCTTTTCCCTAGCACCGCCACAAACACATGGAAGCTGGCAATTTCAACACCGGTTGTTCATGAAGGAAAGGTCCTTGGCGTCGTTGCTCTCACCGTCGAAATGGGAAACTTCATGCAGTTTGAAGGTGAACACGATAGGTTCGCTATTCTAACCGATGGTCGAGAGGGGCCTTACCGTGGAATTATTCTAGAACATCCTCTTTTCCAGAAAATCCTCTCACAAGAAAAAAAACTGCCTAAACGATTTAGTGATTATCGCGTTCCTCTTGACGAAGAGAACGAGCTTACTTCACCTGTTTATCTTGACCCCGTAGGTCAAGATAAACTCGGCAAGGAAAATTATAGTAAAGAGTGGCTTGCTGCCTCGACGCCGGTTAATATTTCTTTGGGATCTAGAGAAAACGGACATACTGAAGCACCAACGGGACTCGTTGTCATTGTTCAAAAAGATTATAGCCAGACAATCAAAACAGTCCACAACCTTGGCGCCGACCTTCTAAGAAGTGGCTTTGCCGCCCTTTTAATCATGCTTGGTGTTATCGTATTTGCTTGGTGGTTCGCATTTATGAAATGGCGAGGACAAGGAGTCTTTAGTCTTTATCTTTCGACCGACAGCCTCGACAACTCACCGTCGACCTACCGCCTTACAGGTGGCAAAAAGCCAAGTATCGACAGTTCACCTCTTGAAGGTAATAACGATAAAACTCTGGTAATGAAAAAAGGAGAGACGCTCAACAACGATTCATGAGCTTCTCTCCCAAAGAATATTCTCTCAGCAGAAAGATTCAATGGAGTTACCCAAAAACATGAGGCATTCCCTGGCTTCGGCGCCAAGCGGAAAGCTGCCCAGCATGCACACCCTCATGAGCACCAAGTATGAAACTTAGCAACAAGTCGTTCGTACCGAAATATTCACGTATCCCTTCATCCGTAACTTCAGCTGTAAGTAACGCTGGATCTACTTGAGGCAAAACTTCTTTGACTCTTTCATGAACAGCTGCATAAGCCTCAAGCAATTCGGCCTTTGAAGGATACTTAGAGGAATCTTCTACTGGTTCCGACCCGATTCCAAAAATCTCTTGCCAAGTATCAGGGACGAGTCGATCATGGCCGGCAATTTCAAGTGCATAGTTCCCTGACGTTACAAGGTGACCGATTTGCCATGCAGGATGGTTAACAATCCCATGAGAAAACGTTGCCATCTTCTCTTCTGGAATATCTTCAAGGAGCTTCATCATATAGCCACGGCTAAATTCATAGCCGGCTAAAATTGACGAAACACTAAAAGTAACTTGTTGTGTTGCTTCGGACATGCTTCCTTAACTTTCTACAGAATGAGAAATCCTCGTAAAACCCAGCCGTTGTACCTGTACGGTATAATCCTT